>DATNDC010000078.1:0-19201 GCA_035607055.1 Polyangia bacterium | reverse complement strand
GCCGGACTGCTGGACGCCGTGAGCCAGCTTCCGGGCGAAGAAGGGCCGGCGCGGGCGATGACGCCCGCCCTCATCGCAGACGGCATCGCGGCCGTCGCCGCCTGGGAGAAATGGCATCAAACTCGGTCGGTGAGCGCCTAGGAGCGTGTCGGCCTAACGGTCCCATAGGCGGCTTGCGGAGACGGCCACGGTCGCAGAGCAGGCGCCCCGGGCGGCTTCGCCGCCACTGGTCGCAATGCTCAGCACGCCGCGGCGTGAAGCTTGAGGATGTTGTGGGTCAGCGCGATGAGCGACCACTCGGCGCGTACCTTCACGAGCCCGCGTAGCAGGAATCGGCGAAAGCCTCGCGCTTCTTTGATCTGTCCGAAGACGGGCTCAGGGATCACTTTTCGACGCGCGTAGACGGCGGCGCCCCGCTTCGTCGCAAGTTTGCGCGCCATCCGCTGCTTGATCGTGAGGTTCGCTGGTGGCCTGCCGCGTATCGACGGCGGTGCCTCGTCGTGCTTGCGGCGTCCGGTTGCGATGTATGGATCGATCTTCCACTTCACGATCTCGGTCAGGTTCTGCTCCGAGAAATAGCCTGCATCTGCTGACCACTTCCTCGGGATCGCCTCACAGTTCTGGACCACCTTCTCCACCATCGGAATCAGGTGCTCCACGTCCGGTGGCTGGTTCGTTACCGCCTGAGCGACGATGATCTGGTGTTCGGCGTCGACGGCGGCTTGACAGTTGTAGCCCTGCACGAAGCCGTCGCCGCTCTTCATGATCCGGCTCTCGGGATCGGTGAAATTGCGCTGAGACTTCGGTCCCGGCGTTCCGTCCTTCGTTCGCGGCACCTTGTGCGTCGGCAGCGGCGTCGCCCCCGGTGGCGGCGGATCGCGGTCGTCTTCCTTCACGGACTTCTCCGCTTCGTGCTGCGCACGCGCCTCGGCCTCGAGCGCAGCCTTCAGCTCGTCGATCCGTGCGAGGCGATCCTTGGCGCGCCGAAGATCTTCCGGTAGCTCGTCGCCGCGCTTGTGCTTGCCGTGTGCCTTGTCCTCTTCGGCGTCCGCCGCTGCGGCTGCCTTCAGCAGCTCCGCGACCTTCTCTCGGAGTCGCTGCTCGTCCTTCTGCATCCGCTCGTAGCTCATCGCCTTGTGCTTCGACGCGTTCGCTTTCACCTTCGTACCGTCGAGCGATACGTGACCCAGCTTCACCATCCCCGCCGCTTGGCACAGCCGCAGCACCTGCACAAACAGCTCCGCCAGCGCGTTCAGATGAACGCGTCGAAATTCCGAGATCGACGAGTGGTCAGGCTGCGCGCCACCCGCGATGACACGGAACGCGATGTCCTCGTGGGTCTTCTTTTCGATCTTCCGCGACGACGGCACGCCCACGCAGTACCCGTACAGCAGCAGCGCCACCATCATCTGCGGGTGGTACGGCGGGTACCCACGAAGATCGCCTTCGTATCGCTGGTACACCGCCGCCAGATCCAGCTTCTTCACCACGTCCATGATGAAGTGCGCCAGATGATCCTCCGGCAGCCAGTCCAGTGGCGACGGCGGCAGAAGAAAGGCTTGCCCAGGCGCGTACGGTCGGAACGTCTTGCTCACCTCCGAAGAAGATCACGACCCAGACTCGCTGTCGATCCTTCTCCTGCCCAGGCCGCCCGGCGCTCAGGCGCCTTACCCCGACAGCCCCCTAGGGGGCGTGGGTCCGCATGCAGAAGCGGACCTCGGGGACGGCCTGCGAGGTCTGGGCGACGAAGGCGACCGTGTGCACCTCGACCGGTGCCGAGGAAGACTGGCTGCTACATTCGAAGTCGATCGCTTGATAGCCGACCTGGGTGACCGTCGCGAGCGGGGAGGTCGCGGTCGGCGCCCTGGCGAACGGACGCTCGACGTAAAGCAGCACCTGCGCCGCGCCGGCGATGTAGCTGTCGTGGGGCCCGCCTTCCCGTGCGTCGCCGGTGAGCGGAATCGTGCCGTCGCCGGCGATGTCGATGTTGCCGTCGCGGTCGCCGTCGTCGGCGATGATGACTTCGCCGAGCGCCAAACGCGCGGCGTCCTGCCCGCCCGGCGCGGGGACCTCCACGATCGCCTCGGGCGGCGGTGGACGAAAGAGCTGGATCGGGAAGTCCCGACCGTCGCCGGCGCCGGGATCGAGCGGGGCCGACATCCAGCTTGGCGGCATGACCACGTCCGCTTGCCGCTCGAGCGGATCGGTCCACAGCACGACCACGCGCGGGTCGATCGGGCTCGGTAAGACCGTGTTGGGGATGAAGTTGCCGGTGAACGAAGCCATCGGCTGGTCGTACGCGTTCCCGGGCGTTATCCCGCTGCAGCCCGAGAGCCCCACGATGAGCACCAGCGCCGCCCACCGGGCGCGACCTCGCCTCAGAACCACGCGCCCCCTCCGAAGGCCGCCAGCAGCGCGGGGCGCCAGGCCGTCTCCGTCCCGCCGCTCGCCGGCTCGACGCGCAAGAGATAGATCGGCAGGCCGAGGTCCGCGCGGATGAAGGCGTGGCGTCCGACCGCCAGCTCGGCGAGCGCCGTGGGGCCGAAGAACGGGCTCACCGTCGCGCGCCGCTCGCCGTCGTCGAGGGTCTGGGTGAGATAGGCCGCCCCCGCCTCGAGCCCGAGGCCGGCGGTCGGGAGGCGCCGTCCGAGGAGCGAGCCGAAGTCGCGCATCCGCAACGCCGCGGCCGAGGCGGCCCCTTCCCAGGTCGTCGTGGCCAGGCGCATGCCGTCCTCGCTGGCGCGTCCCACCCGGACGCGCAGCTCGATCGACACCGCCGGCAGGTCGACGCGCCCCGCGGCGGCCAGACCGAACGCCGGACCGAGATCCGCGATCGGCGTGCGGACGTCGGTGGCGATCGCCAGGCCGTAGGCCGTTTCGGGCCCGCCCCCCTTGCGGACCAGGCGCCCGAAAGGGACGGGCCGGGGCGCCGTGCTGCTGATGGCGGTGGCCCGCCCCTCGCCGACGGTGATCGCGGCGACCTCGAGGGCGCTGGGGTCACGTCGCGCGACCTCGTACGGCCCCGGCTCGAGCGCCAGCATCTCACGTCCGTGGCTGTGGATCTCGGCGGCCAGCGTGCCGTCGGGACGGCGGACGAAGTACCAGCCCGGGACGTCCAGGCGGATCTGCCCGTAGCCGAGACCGCTCAGCCCCGGTCGGGTCAAGATGAGATCGTCGCGCCCTTGGATGTCCAGGCGGAAGGTCGGGTGCTGCGGCCCCGTCGCTGTTCCGAGCGTGGTGGCCACCGTCCGCTCGGACGCGTAGTCGAACGCTTCCCCGAGCGACACGTTGCCGTCTTCGTTGCGATCGGCCAGCCCCGAGAGGCCGAGCTGCAGATAGTGGGTGAAGACCGAGCCGCCGAGCTGATCCGACTCCTGCGCCAGCTCGGAGCCGGCGCTGGCGGCCAGGATGGCGATGCCGTGGACCGGCTCGCGATCCTCGAGGGCGACCTCGAAGCCGGGGCCGGGACGCCCCCCCTTGGTCTGGGTGATGAGACCGGCCTGGCAGGCGTCGAGGATCAGCACGCGCGTCGCGGCCGGGAGCGCCCCGATCCGCGCCTTGAGGTCGGCGAGAGGCAGCGTGGAGGCGCCGAGGTGGAGCCCCTGGCTGTCGGCATGCCCCGAGTAGTAGACGAGGATCAGGTTGTCGCCCGGGGTGGCGCGCAGGCGCGTGGCCAGGTCGTCGAGCGCGCGCTCGACCTCGCCGGCCGTGCGACCGAGCGCGACCACGACGCCGTCGGCCGCGAAGCCGCCGATCCGGCCGAGCAGCGCGGCGAGGCGGGTGGCGTCCTTCTCCGCGTAGCGGAGCTGCGGGTCACCCGCATGTCCCTGATCGTTCCCCACCAAGAGCGCGATCCGCGCCGCCCCGGCGTCGCGCGACCCGAGGACGAGCGCGACCGCCGCGGCGAGCCGGGCGGCCCGGCCGAGCAGGCTCATCTGGGCGGCGCCTTGTGCACGAGCACGGAGGTCTCGTCGCAGCCGGTGCCGAGCGGGCCGACGCGCTCGGGGCGGCCGCCCGCCGCCGCCAGCGCCCGCGCGGCGGTCTCGCGCAGGCGAGGCGCCTCGGGCTGGGCGTCGCACCGGAGCAGCACCAACCTCTCGGTCCCCGGCGTCGCGTCGGCGACGATGCTGCCGGGGAGCACCTGCCCGCTGCCCGCGGCGATGGCGACCGGCGTCGCGCCCGAGGCGGGGAGGTAGACCGTCACGGCCGGCGCCGCGTCGAGGCCGAGCACCACCGCGTACCCGGGCTTGGCGCTGGCCGCCGAGAAGCGGATCTCGTCGCCCGCGCGCAGGGGGGCGCCGTCGGTGAGCGTCTCCACGCCGCCGGTCGCGCGTTTGACGATGACGGTGAGCGCCAGGGTCCCCTTCGTCCGCGCGCCGGGCCCCGGCGTGGGGCGGGGGCGCGCCACGAGCACCAGCGCGGCCAGGGCGGCCGTCGCCACGCCGAGCGCGGGCAGCCACCGGCGCGGGCGAGCGGGGCGGGAGAACGACGGCTGCCGGGCGCTGATCTCCTCCCATCCGGGCGGCTCGACGGCCGTGAAAGCGGCCAGGCGCGCCCGGCAGTCGGCGCACCCCTCGAGGTGGCCGCGCAGGCGCGCCTCGTTGGCCTCCGCCAGATCTCGGGCCAGGAGCTCGTCGAGGTCGAGATCGGAAGGGCAGGCCAGGCCGCGGCGCGGCGTCGGTCGTGGAATCATGACGCCGACCTCCTCTCCGACGAGAGCTCCGCGACCAGCGTGCGGAAGGCGGCCAGACGGTTGCTGACCGTGCGCCGCGAGACCTGGAGCAACGGGGCGATCTCGTCGTAGGTCAGCTCGTCGACGAAGAAGTAGACGGCCACCTCGTGCAGGTCCTCCGGGATGCGGGCCAGGAGCTGGCGGAGCGCCGCCCGCGCCTCGGCGGCCGCCGGCGCGATGTCGGCGCCCACGTAGTTCGCCGCCAGCAGCGCCTCCTGCCGGTTCCGATCGCGCAACCGATTCAGGCAGAGGTTGGTCGTCACCCGATAGAGCCAGGCGGTCGGCGTCGGTTCGACCGGCACTTCGCCGCCGGCGCGGAGCACGCGGACGAACACCTCCTGGGTCGCGTCGCGCGCCGCCTCCGCGTCTCCCAAGAGCCGCAGCGCGCGCCGGTACACGCTCCGGCTGTGCCGGGCGTACACCACTTCGAGATTGCGCTGCGCCGCCACCGACGAGGACTCTACGTCCAAACGACGTCAAAGAGCTTTCCGGAATCCGTACGTTGGCGGTGCGAATATCAGCCGGGAATTTTGTTGTTGGCGTCCGTCTTCCTGCCGATCGCGGAAAGCCCAGGGTGTCTCGCCAGCAACGCTGTCGGCCGCCCGCGGCTCGGGCATCGGAGCAGCGACCGGTCTTAGACGCCCTGCGCTTTTAGCTCTTTGCGGTGGCGAACGTCACGCGCGTGGACGCGCTTGCAGCGGTCCGAGCAGGCGAAGACCTGGATGGCAACTTTTTCGCAGACCACGCAGGTCCAGAAGGAGGTCGTCGCTTTGCGACAGACGGAGCAGAGAGCAGCGCTGGGCATCTTCAGCGTCGTAATTCCCTGATAGCCCCTGCCTGGTCCGTGGGCGCGACCATCGTCGCGCGGCCGGCGGATTTGCTTCGTCCCACCAACTTCGCGCCGAGCTCTCATCCGATTCCTACACTTGCCGGACGGCAGGCGGGCTTGTCATCGTTTTCGCGCCACGTCGGCCACCCGCGATGACAAAACGGCCCCGCTGCGGACAATCGGGGACATGACCCGGCTCCGCCCTCGTTATGCGCCCCTCGCCACCTGCGCGCTCGCCTTGCTGTCGGCCCGGCTCGCTGCCGCGGCCTCGCTTCAGCCGGTCACCAATTGGGGAGCGAGCGGAGTGCCGAGCTACGTCAGCATGTACATCTATGTCCCGGACAAGCTGGCCACCGATCCACCGATCCTGGTGGTCTCGCACTACTGCGGCGGCAACGCCCAGGGCGTGTTCGGCGAAGCGCAAGGGGGCGGGATCGTCGCGGCCTCCGACAAGTACGGCTTCATCATGATCTTTCCGCAGAACAACCCGATCGGGACGGCCTCGGGCACGGGGCGCAACTGCTGGGACGTCGGGTCGACGGCCTCGCTCACGCACAACGGCGGCGGCGACACGCAGGCGATCGCCGAGATGGTGAGCTACACGATCTCCAAGTACGGCGCGGACGCCAACCGCGTCTACGCGACGGGGACGTCGTCGGGCGCGATGATGACCGAGGCGCTGCTGGCGGTCTATCCCGACGTGTTCAAGGCGGGCGCCGAGTTCTCGGGCGTGCCCGCCGGCTGCTGGGCGGACCAGTACAGCGCCTCGAATCAATGGAGCGGGCCCTGCGCCGGCGGCACGGACACGATGACCGCCCAGGCGTGGGGCAACCTGGTCCGCGGCATGGACCCCGGCTACGCCGGCTTCCGCCCCCGCGTTCAGCTCTGGCATGGCGAGGCGGACCCGACGATCAACTACGCCAACCAGACGCAGGCGATCCTCGAGTGGACCAACGTTCTCGGCCTCGGCGCCAACCCGAAGACGACCACCACCGTGTCGTTCGACAACCACTCGTGGACGCACGAGAGCTGGCAGGACGCCTGCGGCTACACGGTCCTCGACGTCTGGTCGGAGGCGAACGGTCCCCACGGGACCGACGCCAACTTGAACGCGACGTACGTGATTCCGTTCCTCAGCCTCGACCAGACGGGCGCGGCGGATCCCGAGGTCGCCGCGTGCGGGAGCGGCGGCGCCGGCGGCGCGAGCGGGCAGGGCGGAGCGACGGGCGCCGGCGGGACGACGGGCAGCGGTGGGGCCGGCGGCGTCAAGGGGACAGGCGGAGCCGCCGGCGCGACCGGAGCCGGCGGCAGCGACAACACGGGGACGACCGGCAGCGGCGGCAACGGCGCCGCCGGACAGGGGGGCGGCGGCGGCAAGGGGAGCGGCGGCACGCCGGGGACGGGCGGCATCCTCGGGACCGGCGGCAGCGGGAGCGGGAGCGGCGGCGAACCCGGCACGGGCGGTGCGACGGGGAGCGGCGGCTCCGCGAGCGGCGGAAGCAGCGGGATCGGTTCAGGAGGCACCGCCGGCGGCGGAGAGCCCGGGACCGGCGGCTCCGGCGCGGACGCCCAGTCGTTGAGCGGATGTAGCTGCGCGATCGGCGAAGCGGCGTCGAAGAACGGAAGCTTCTACGGCGCGGGGGCTGCGCTCGGACTCGGGCTCGCGCTCTCGGCCCTGGCGCGTCGACGCCGGCGCCCTATGAGGCGCTGAGCATTGTCCTGCCGATCGATCGTCGAGCCGATCGGCTATGGAATAGCCGATCGATCGTCGAGCCGATCGGCTATGGAATCTGCGACTGGACGTTGTTGAAGAGGTTTCTGGCCTTCTTCCCCAACGCGAGAGTGACCGCGATGATCACTCCTGCGACGGCGGCAAGGATGAGGCCGTACTCCACCGCCGTCGCGCCATCCTCGTCTCTCAGCAACGCCAGAGCGCGGTTCATCACACTCTAAGGATCGGGCCCTAGGCCCCGGTTCTTGAGTCCCGCGGAGGCGCGCGCGGTTCCGTCCGACGCTTTGTCCCATCCCTTCCCGAGCGCGACGCCTCCTTCTCGACCTCGGCCAGCCTTCAGGGAGCTTCAGGGAGTCGGTCGCGTCGCGCCAGGTGAGGTGAGCGCCTCGGCTCTGGACGGTGGTGCCGGGGGGCGGTGGCGGAGCCGAGACCATCGCTGGCGTTGTTCCTGGGCCAATCCCCACGTCACGAACCAGGTGAGCCCGGCCAGAACGGCCGACCACTCGACCGCCCGCCAGAAAAGGCCGGGCTTCGATCTGTTTCGGCGCATCGCTCCGTCTCCCTCTGAAAAGACAGCGCTGGGCCCGCGGACATTCCCGCGTCCAAGAGCCCCGTTGCCCCGGCCGATGGACGCGGCTAGGTTCGGCGCATGAACTACGTCAGGCTCGGTCGGACGGCGCTGAAGGTCAGTCGGTTCTGCCTCGGGACGATGAACTTCGGGCCCGAGACCAGCGAGGGGGAGGCGTTCGCGATCATGGATCGCGCGCTCGAGCTGGGGATCAACTTCTTCGACACCGCCAACGTCTACGGCTGGAAGAAGGGCGAGGGCGTGACGGAGCAGATCATCGGGCGGTGGCTGGCGCAGGGGGGCGGCCGGCGCGAGAAGGTCGTGCTCGCGACGAAGGTCTACGGCGAGATGGGCGACTGGCCGAACGAGAGCCGGCTGTCGGCGCGCCACATCCGCGCCGCCTGCGAAGGGAGCCTGCGGCGGCTCGGGACCGATCATCTGGACCTCTACCAGATGCACCACGTGGATCGCGAGGCGCCCTGGGACGAGATCTGGCAGGCGATGGAGCTCTTGGTCCAGCAGGGGAAGATCATCTACGTCGGCTCGTCCAACTTCGCCGGCTGGCACATCGCGCGGGCGAACGAGGCGGCGGCGCGCCGGAGCTTCCTCGGTCTCGTGTCCGAGCAGAGCAAGTACAGCCTGGTCGAACGGACCCTCGAGCTCGAGGTGCTGCCCGCCTGCGCCGCCTACGGCATGGGCGTCATCCCCTATAGCCCGCTCGCCAGCGGTGCGCTGGCGGGGGCGGGGCGTCGCGCCGGCCAGGGCGGCCGCCGCGACGGCGAGTGGTCGCAGAAAGAGCAGGCGCGCCATCGCCCCAAGCTCGAAGCCTTCGAGCGCCTCTGTCGCGAGCTCGGCGAGGAGCCGGCCGACGTGGCGCTCGCCTGGTTGCTGGCGAACCCGGTGGTCACCGGCCCGATCATCGGACCGCGCACGCGCGAGCAGCTCGACGGCAGCCTGCGCGCGCTGGAGATCAAGCTCGGCGCCGAGCTGCTCGGCAAGCTGGACGCGATCTTTCCGGGGCCCGGCAAGCCGGCCCCGGAAGCCTACGCCTGGTGATCGCTCACGACCGTCCGGCGGATCGGCGGCCGAGCTTCTTGGCCCGGGACAGCAGGCCGTCGAAGGCGGCGGCCGCGGCCGAGGCGGTCAGGATCGTGCCCAGACAGGTCAAGGTGGCCCGCGGCGGACCGCCGTACCCGAGCACCATGGCGACCGCGGTGAGCGGTAGCCGGTAGCCCCCCGCGATGCCGCCCGCGGCGCCGGCCGCACCGGCCAGGTCGTGTCCCACCCGGAGGCCCGGCGCGAAGACGCGGCCGGCCAGATCGCCCACGGCGAGGAAGGGGACGAACACGCCCCCGCAGCCACCTGCCAGGACGGCCGCGGTCGTGGCGGCTGCGCGCAGGAGGCAGACGGCCAGCGCAGACGACGGAGGCGCGTCCACACCCTCGGCCCAGAGGATGGCGCCGCCGCCGGGGCCAACCGCGGCGGACGGCACCGCGATCCTCACCAGCGCCAGCGCGATGACGATGGTCGCCGTCACGCCCAGCACCAGCCGCACGGCCGGCGCGGCCTGCCACTTCTTGGCCTTGAACACCGCCGCTCCCGCGGCCGCGCTGATGGCGCCCGACGCCGCGCCG
Source organism: Polyangia bacterium (assembly GCA_035607055.1). Classification (GTDB taxonomy): domain Bacteria; phylum Myxococcota_A; class Polyangia; order Fen-1088; family Fen-1088; genus JADGRB01. The sequence continues at coordinate 9,706 of DATNDC010000078.1, read as the reverse complement.
ATGAACAGCGCCGTGACGACCGCCTGGGCGAGCGTTCCCGGCGCCTCTTTCGGTACGACGAGACGTATCAGGCTGAGGCCGAAGAAGGCGTCGATCCCCCATCCGATGACGCCGCCGACGAGCGCGGCCAAGACCCGTTCCGCGCTGACGGGCGCCTGCCGCCGCCGCCCGAGCTCCAGCATGAACAGCGTGCCCACCAGGGGGATTCTCATCAGCGCGGCCACCCCGGCTGCGCCGCCAGCCAGGGCAGCCGGCCTCAAGAGGCGCCGCCACCATCGCCCCCGGTCACCGAGGCAGACGCCGGTGGCGACGCCCAGGTAAGCCGCGGGCGCCTCGGTCCCCATCGCCCCGCCCAGGCCCACCGTGGCCAGGATGGCGACGGTGCGGATCGGCGCCAGGCGCCAGGGGAATCGCTCCTCCTCGCCCGCGCTGGCGACCACGTCGGCGCTGATGTCGGCTCGCGCCGCGTCCGGCGGCGGGAATGTCCTCCACGAGCGGGCCCGCTTTTTCTGGACAGGCGCGCCGGCGAGCAGGCCGTAACCGTGAAGCGTCAGCACGGCCAGCAGCAACCCCAGCGGGGGCACCGTGAGGACGAACCAGGTTCCCTGGCCGGAGGCGAAGTCGATCCCCGCCTTCAGCACCAGGGTCACCCCGACGACCACCAGACCACCCGCAAGTCCCCCCAAGAGCGCGCCCAGGCCGGCGATGCCCAGGCTCGACCAACGCGCCCAGGCCCACCGCTCTGCCGCCGGCTGGCTCTGCGCGGGGCCCGGATCGGGCTGGCCAGGTGGGGGCGGCCAACCCATCGTCAGGATCCCTGTTGCGGGCCGTTGTTCAGGGTGATGACCACATCGCCGGCTTCGAGACAGTCGTCGTCGTCGGGGTTGAACGCCAGGCGTCCACCGTGGTGTCGGATGGCGACCAGGAGGGGGCGACCTCGAGCTCGCAGCCCGCTGGTGCCGACGGTCTTGCCGTCGAGTGGGTGGCCGCGGCCCACGGTCTCCTCCCGCATCTGCAGACGGGCGTCGAGCGCCGCTGGGCACAAGACGGCGTCGGCGATGCGTTCGCCCGCGATGGTGTGGGGCGACGCCGTGCGGGTCGCCCCGGCGCGCAACAGCTTGGGGACCGTCGCCGTGTCTTCCGAGCGCGCGACGATCGGCAACGCCGGCCGCAACAGACGTGCCGTCACGGTGATGAGGACATTGTCGGGATCGGTGCCCGCGACCGCGACCAAGGCCCGCGCGCGATCGATGCGGGCGCGCTGAAGGGTCGCGTCGGCGCTGGCGTCTCCGAGCACCGCGTAGGCGCCGCTGTCGCGGGCGACCGCGAGGGTTTCGTCCAGACGGTCGACGGCGACGACCGAGACCCCGCCGGCCATGAGCTCGGCGCAGACCTGTTGGCCGACGTGGCCGTAGCCGCAGACGATGACATGTTGCTCGAGCCCGTCGATCCGCCTGGTCATGCGCCGACTCCGGAGGAACTCCCTCAATTCACCGGTCACGATCGTGCCGAGCAACTCGGTGGCCACCACGGCCAGGCTGGAGATGCCGACGAGCGCCAGCACCAGGGTGAGCACGCGTCCGGCGTACGAGACGGCATACTTGGCGCCGCCTCCGAGCGAGGTGAGGGTGTTGACCGCGACGTAGAACGAGTCGAACCACGACCAGCGTTCGATCGCGTGGTAGCCGATCGCCCCGCTACAAACCAGCACCGGCGGTACGCTCCAGAACGCGACCAGGCGCCACGTCGGCGGCAACGCTCGCCGGCGCGCGCGGCCGCCGGTGGGATGCAGGACGGGGCCGGTCGGCGGCCGCGCCTCGAAGGCTCGTTGCGCCCGCGCCACGCCGGGCACCTTATGGAGCACGGACATCGTCGTCGCCCGTCAATCTGCACACGGTCGGGTCGGACTCAATCGCCAGGCGGAGCTGAGGAGCGAATCAGTCGAAGGCGCACTGTCCGGGGACGCCACCATCGCCGAAGCTCGATGGGCGACACCGCGGCGTGTATAGTTCGCCGCGCGGATGGAGCCGGCGATCCTCATCGAAGGTCTGGTCAAGCGCTACGGCGACCTCGCGGCCGTCGACGGCCTGGACCTGGACGTGCAGCGCGGGGAATGCTTCGGCCTGCTCGGCCCGAACGGGGCCGGCAAGACGACCACGGTCGAGATCCTCGAGGGGCTCAATGAGCCCACCTCCGGAAAGGTGGAGGTGCTCGGCCGCAGCTGGGCGCAGGAGCCCGAGGAGCTGCGGGCCCGCATCGGCGTGGCCTTGCAGGAGACCCGTCTGTTCGATCGGCTGACCGTCGAGGAGACGCTGCAGACCTTCGCCAGCTTCTACGGCGACGGCGCGGCGGTTCGGGTGGCCACCCTGCTCGCGGAGATGCAGCTCGAGGAGAAGCGGTCGACCTGGGTCATGCGCCTGTCGGGCGGTCAGCGCCAGCGCCTGGCCGTGGCGCTCGGGCTGGTGGGCGATCCCGAGGTGCTGTTCCTCGACGAGCCGACGACCGGGCTCGACCCCCAGTCGCGGCGCGCGCTCTGGGACACGATCGAGGCGCTCCGCCGGCGCGGCAAGACGGTCGTCCTCACCACCCACTACATGGACGAGGCGGAGCGCCTCTGCGACCGGATCGCCATCGTCGATCGCGGCAAGCGGATCGCGCTCGGCACGCCGGCCGAGCTCATCGATCGCATCGGCGGCGCGCACCTGGTCGAGATCACCACCGCGCCCGGCCTGCCGCCGGAGGCGCTGGCCGGCGTGCGCGGCGTGCGCCAGGCGCGCGCCGTCGGCGACGGGCTGGCCCTGTCGATCGACGAGCCGCACGTGGCGCTCCCGGCGCTGCTGGCGCGCCTGGCCGAGCGGCGCGCGGAGCCGACGCGCCTCGTTTCCCGGACCGCCACCCTGGACGACGTCTTCCTGACGCTCACCGGGCGTAGCCTGCGCGAGGATTGATTCGCATGTCGACCACCCCCAAAGCGACACACGGCCTCTGGGCCCTCAGCGCCGTGCGCCTCAAGCTCTTCTTCCGCGAGCCGGGCTCGATGTTCTGGACCTTCGGCTTCCCGCTGCTCGTCACCGTCGCGCTGGGCGTCGCGTTTCGGAACCAGGGACAGGCGAAGAGCCCGGTGGCCGTCGTGGCCGGGCCCGGCGCCGAGCGGGTCCGCGCGGCGCTCGCCGGGCGGCCGGCGCTCTCGGCCCGGGTGGTCGACGCCGCCGAGGCGACGCGCGAGCTGCGGACCGGCGAGGCGGCGCTGTCGATCGAGGCCGGCCGCCCTGGCGCCGCGGCGCCGCTGGTGTTCCGTTACGATCCGACCCGCCCGGAGGCGCTGGCCACGCGGCGGCTCGCCGACGACGTCCTGCAGGAGCAGGCGGGCCGGCGGGACGTCGTCGTCGCGCGCGACGAGACCACGGTGACCCGCGGCGGCCGCTACGTCGACTGGCTGGTGCCGGGGCTGCTCGGGCTCCAGCTCCTCAACGGCGCGATGTGGGGCGCCGCCTTCAACATCGTGAACGCGCGCCAGCGCAAGCTGCTCAAGCGCCTGGCGGCCACCCCGATGCGGCGCGCGCACTATCTCTTGTCCTATCGGGTCTCGGGGTTGGTGTTCGTTCCGCTGCAGGTGCTCGTGCTTTTTCTTTTCGCGCGGGTCACCTTCGGCGTCGTCATCCAGGGCTCGGCGCTGGCGGTCCTGGGGCTGGCGCTGCTCGGCTCCTGGGCCTTCGCGGGGCTCGGCCTGCTCTGCGCCTCGCGCGCCCAGAACAGCGAGACGGCCAACGGGCTCATCAACCTGATCACGCTGCCGATGATGGTGTTCTCGGGCGTGTTCTTCTCGTCGAGCCGGTTCCCCGCGGTCCTGCAGCCGGCGATCCGCCTCCTGCCGCTGTCGGCCTTCAACGAGGCGCTCCGCCACGTCGCCAACGACGGCGCTTCGATCTTCACGCAGGGAGTCCCGGTCGCGATCCTGGCGGGTTGGGCGCTCGTCACCTCCGTGCTGGCCGTGCGCCTGTTCCGCTGGAGCTGAGGGCTGCCCGCCGCCAGCTGAACCGGGGCCAGGCCTCACCCCGAGACGCGGCGTGAGGCGCGGGCTGAGGCGCGGGCTGAGACGATCTTCCGGCCGCGCGAAGATCGTGGTGGTCAGAGACGGAGTTTTTCCCGTGCCCAGGGGAAAAACTCCCGGCTGAAAACGTGCCCGCCCGGCGCCCCCGCGCCCGATTCAATGGCAACGGCGCGAGTCGACGGTCGTGCGGCGGTCGAATCCTCAGGCCCCTCATTTGCAGGAGGTTCAACGGCAGAAGCACCTCGAGTCGAACCATGAGCGTCCTTCTCATCGCCGTTCCGCGCGGGCGCGGACTCTGTGGTCGCGCGGTGGCCTTGTCGGGCGCCGGACGTACCATTTTCGGTCCGATCCGCATTCTCGCCACCGCGAGCGCGCGGGTGGCGCGCGAGCACGGAAATCCTCACTGCGCGCCGGCTCTGCCGTTCGGACATCCGCCGCTCGGTTCGTATGTGGTCGCCGCCAGCCTCCCGCCCGGGCACCGCCGGCGGAGAGCGGGCCGCTACGGACGCCTCGGCGCCCTGGTCCTCGCGCCGGTGGGCGGGGAGGCCGCGGTCGCCGGGCGTCGCATCGTCTTGCACGGAGGCCCGCTCGATCCGAAGGGGCGGCTGCGGCCCACGCGCGGCGGTCTGCGCGTATCGGATCGCGACCTGGCGGCCCTGCTGGGCGTGCTGAACGCCGCCAGCGCCGCCGGCGATCCCCTGTCGTCGGTCGAGATCGAGGAGGCGAAGGAGCTCGCCGTGTCGGCCGGTGGCGACCGTCCGGGCCGACGCCGCCTCGCCGGCCGAGCCCGCGCGCGCGGAGAGGTCGCGCGTCGCAGGTTCCTGGCCGCCTCGGCGCTCTTGCTGGCCGGCCTGGCGGCGGGCGCCGCCGGCTGCAGCAACGAGGCGCCAAGTTGTTGCCCGCCGGTCGCCACGGACTGGGAAGACGGCGGGATGGTCGCCAAGGACGCGCAGGCGACTTCGGGCGGAGGCGACAACGGCGGGGACGACAACGGAGGGTTCACGGGCGGCGGAGGGTACGGCTGATGGCCGCCGGTTTCGCGGGGATGGCGTCGCTTCCGCGGGGGGAGCGCGGGCCAACGCGCCTCGTGCTGTCGCGGATGGCGCGCGCGGCAGGCGCCGAGGTCTCCCTCGCGCGCGCCGTGCCGGCGTGTACGTTCGGGCCGGGAGAGGTCGCGCTCGCGGAAGCCGAAGATGGATCGAATGCGCTCCTGCTCTGCGGCTACGTCCGCGACGGCGCCGAGGTCCTCACTGCGCCCGAGCTGCTGGCGCGCCTGCGGCGGAGCGGCGTTCGCCTGCTCACCCGGCTGTCGGGCGAGTTTGCGCTCGCCGCCTGGACGGGGAGCGAGCTCGTCCTCGCGCGCGACCGGCTGGGGACGCGCCCGCTCTACGTCGGCGCGCTGGCCGGCGGTGAGGTGGTGTTCGCCACCTCGATCAAGCCGCTCCTCGCGGCGGGGGTCGACGCGGCGGTCGACCGCGACGCGCTGGTGCGCAGCTTGGTGCTCGGGTATGTGCCCGCGCCCCAGACGGTCCTCGCGCGCGTGCGGCAGCTCGGCCCCGGCGAGGCCTGGTGGCTGGCGCCCTGGCCGAAGACCTGGCGCTACTATGCGCCGCGGGAGCGGCTCGATCGGCGCCGCTCCTTGGCGGCCGCCGCGCGACGACTCGATCGCACGCTGACCGCGGCGGTGGAACGGGCGGTGCCGCCGGAAGGCCGGGTGGGCGCGTTTCTGTCGGGCGGCCTCGACTCGTCGCTGGTGCTGGCGCGCCTGGCCGAGCGGGGAACGCCGGTGCGCGCGTTCACGCTCCACTTCGGCGATCACCTGGCCGGCGAGCTTCGCTATGCGCAGGAGGTGGCCCGGCACCTCGAGGTCCCGCATCACGTGCTCGAGCTCGACGCCGAGAAGTTCTGCGCCGGCATCGAACCGGCGCTGGACGAGCTCGAAGATCTCTTGTCCGAGCCGATCTCGGTCCCGAATCATCTGCTGGCCGGAGAGGCGGCCAAGCAAGTCGACGTGCTGTTCACCGGCGAGGGGGGCGACCCGCCGTTCGGCGGTCCGAAGAACGTGGGCCTCGCGCTGGCCTTCGCCTATCGGGGGCTGCCCGGCGCGCCGTCCCTCGGTGAGAGCTACCTCGCCGCGTACCACCACCTCGCCGAGGATCTCGAGCGGGCGCTGACGCCCGAGTGGCTCGCCTGCTTCGATCGACCGCGGCTCCTGGCCGACGTCGCCGGACCCTATCTCGAGGGCGCTCCGGGCGGTCGCTCGACCTTCGTCGGACGGCTGATGCTGGCGAACACCGTCCTCAAGGGGGGCAGCAACATCCTGGTCAAGGCGGCCAAGATGGTGGGGGCGCACGGCCTGCGGCTTCGCTCTCCGCTCTTCGATCCCGAGGTGGTCGACCTCGCCTTCACCATCCCGCCCTGGCAAAAGCTCCGCGGCACCGACGAGAAGCTGGTGCTCAAGGCGGCGGCGTCGGCCTCGCTCCCGCGCGCGGTGATCGATCGTCCCAAGCGAGGCATGGGGGTGCCGCTGCGCGCCTGGCTCTCGGGTCGTCTCGGCGAGCTGGCCCAGGACGTGCTCACCGAACGGACGGTCCGCGCGCGCGGGCTCTACCGCTGGAGCTACGTCGACGGCCTGCTTCGATCGCGGCCCGTGCCGTCCGACCTGGCGCGCTCCCGGACGGCGGAGAAGCTCTGGCTCGTGCTGATCTCCGAGCTGGCGCAGCAACGAATCGAGCGGCGGGCCCGCCTGGAGGCGGCGGCGTGAAGCGCGCGCCGACGGGCGAGTGGGAGCTCATCGAGCTGGCGGCCGCCGATCTCCGCGCGGACAACCGGGCGTTCACCGGCCGGAACCTCTTTCACGCGGTTCGGCGCGCGGCCACGCGCCGCGGTCGTCCCTTCGCGCTGGACTTCGAAAGCTTCCGTTCGGGTCCGCTGGCCGCGCGACGGCGAACCGGGCCTCTCCCCGGGCTCTTGCCCGAGCTCGAGGATGCCGATCGCGGTTCGCGCTTGCCGCGCGAGTGGGACGCTTACTTCCCCGCCTGCATTCTGGTCGTCGATCGCGCCGAGCTGGTCCCGCTGTTCGCCGCGTCGGGGGTGGTGGTCCAGGCGCGGATGGCGATCGTCGCGCTCGACGGGCGGCCGGCGCCGGTCGTCTCCTGGCTGCGCCGTGGTTTTCGGGCCGGCCACCGGGCCCCGCTCGGCTACCTGCACGACGCCGCCACGGTCGTCTACCCCTTCGACCGCGAGCCGCTGGCGACCTGGGCGCGCTCACCCGCGGCGCGCGATGCGGCGGCCTTTCGCGATCTCGGCCTTCCCCCGCAGGGCGCGCCGGGCGCTCGGTTCGGCGATCCGTCCGGCGATCGGGGAGCCCCGGTGCTCGAGCTGGAGGCGCCGTCTCCGCACGCGGTGATCGCCTACGCCGCGCGGTGCCTGCTGGCCATGATTCCGCCCGACCCGATGCTCTTTCCCTTGACGTCGCGCCGGCCGCGCAGGCGGTCCGGCCGCTCGGAGGTGGCCCATGATTGACGCACGCGAGGGCTCGTTCTCCATCGGAGGGATCGACGCCGGCGAGCTGGCGTCCCGGTTCGGGACGCCGGTCTTCGTCTACGACGCCGAAGCGGTGCGCGCGACGTACCGCCAGGTGAGGGGGGCGTTCAGCCACGCGCCGTCGCGGGTTCACTACGCGGCGGTCTGCAACCCGAACCTCCACCTCTTGCGGCTCCTCCGCGCCGAGGGAGCCGGGCTGCACGCCAACACGCCGGGCGACGTCTATTGCGGGCTGCGCGCGGGGTTCACCGCCGAGGAGATCGTGTTCTCGGGGAGCAACCTCGGCGACGAGGACCTCGCGTACCTGTTCGAAGCGGGCGTCCACGTCAACGTCGACTCGCTGGACGATCTGGCGCGGGCCTGCCGGTTCGGCCGGGGCCGCCTCTTCGGCCTGCGGGTGCACCTCGAGGGGATCCTGCCGGAGAGCCGCATGGGTCTCCGCGAGCAGGAGATCGCGGCCGCCGTCGCGCTGGCCCGGCGGTCGGGCTGCACCGTCGGGGCGCTGCACGTCTACTGCGGCACGCACGGCCAGTCGCCGGGCCGCTACGGGGCAGCCCTCGAACGCCTCGTCACCCTCGCAGAGCTGGTCCCGGATCTGGATTGCATCAACCTGGGCGGCGGCTTCGGCTATGACTACCGCGCTCCGGAGGCGGGCGGTTTCCCGTTCGCGGCGCTGGGCGCCGAGGCGGATGCGGCGCTCGCCGCCCTCTCGCGCGCTCTCGGACGGCGGGTCACGCTCCGGATCGAGCCGGGTCGCTCCCTGGTCGCCGGAGCCGGCGTGCTTTTGACCCGCGTCCGCTCGGTGAAGCAAGGGCGCGCCAAGCGCTACGTCGGGGTCGACACCACCACCGCGAACTTCACCAGCCCCGCCGTCCACGGCGCGCACCGGCGGGTCTGCTCGGTGGCGGCGCGCAAACCCCATTCGCTGCCCGCCGACGTCTGCGGCGCGACGACCTACTCCCGCGACGTGATCGCGCACGACACGGCCTTGCCCGAGGTCGCCGCCGACGATCTCCTGGCGGTGCTCGACACCGGTGCCTACGGGTACTGCATGAGCGGGCACTTCCTCAATCGGCCCCGGCCACCCGAGGTGTTCGTCGACGCGGGGGAGGCGCGGTTGGTCACCCGCCGCGAAACGTTCGCCGACCTCGTCGCGGCCCAGAGCGACCTCCCGGTGGCCGGGGGCACGCCGCCGCTGCGGCTGCTCCGCGGAGGATTGGGAGGTCGCTCATGAACCGTATCGCCGGGCGCGCCTCCGTCATGCCGCGGGCCGCACTGCTCTCCGTTCTCGCCTGGCCGCTGGCGTGTGCTGTGTCGCTGACCTCCCAGGTCGCCCCGACCGGTCCCACGGCGCCGGCGAAGGCCGCCGATTCACCGGTGGCGATCTTCTTCTCCGCCGTCGGTCCGCCCGATCGGCCCTACGTCGAGGTGGGCCGCATCCGTGTCGAGTCGACCGCCTCGCTCGACCCGGTGCTGAGGGAAGCCGAGATGCGCGCGCGTCAGCTCGGCGCCGACGGGATCATCGTCGACCTTCGCTATCACTACCAGTCGCTTCCGGTGAGCTTCGACGCCGCCGGAACGCCGCAGGTGCCGGTCACCCCGCGTCTCAACGCCAACGCCATCGCCATCCGCTACGTTCCGGGGCCGTACCCGCCGGCGAACGCCGGCGCTCGCTAGCGCCCGTAGACGATGAGGTCGTGGTAGCGGGCCTCGGCGGGGCCGGGGTTCTCGTAGACGTGCGGCTTGTTGGCGTCGAACACCACGGCGTCGCCGGGGGCGAGGTCGTCGGCGCGATCGCCCACCGTCAGCCGCAGAGCGCCGCTCAACACCACCAGGAGCTCGCGCGTGCCGGGGCCGTGCGGCTCCGAGGCGTGCCGTGCCCGCGCGGCGAGCCGGAGCTCGTACATCTCGATCTGGGGGATGCCGGCGGCAGGCATGAGCGGGCGGCTCTCGAACTTCCCGTCCGAGGAGCGCAGGAGCTGCGCCTCCCCGCGCCGCAGGACCGAGAGGCCCGGGCGCGCCTCGCCGATCAGGTCGGAGAAGGCGATCCCCAGGCCGGAGGCGATCTTCCAGATCACGCCGATGGTCGGGTTGGTCTTGCGGGTCTCG
>DATNDC010000076.1:0-62100 GCA_035607055.1 Polyangia bacterium | reverse complement strand
CCAACCACACCGACGCCTGCCAGGCGACGAGCAGGTAGCCAAGGCGAACCCTCACGAGCCGATCTAGACACGGCCGCGGCGGCCGAGGCGAGAACATTCGAGGCGCCTCGACAGGGAGAGCCCGCCAGATGTGACCGGCCTGGACGCGCCGCGCTTTCAGCTCCTCACGGTGGCGACGGTGGCGCGCAGGGACGGTCGCCCAGCCCCAAGGCCTCAGCTCCGGGATACGCCGCCACTGCGGCTGCCCTGGAGGGGCCGTCGCTCGGCGCGATCGTGCGCGAGATACCCGCCGGTCGGACGGTACCGGTCGTCGCGCCTCCGTCGGATCGCTTCATCCCACCACCTGTTCCAGCAGTCGGCCCTCGAATGCCCGACCTCCGTGAGGGCCTTCGCTGGACAGAGAGGGTCGGCGTCGCGGTGATAGCTTGCTTGCAGCTCGGCGAGCTTCACGACCTCGCTCCAGTTCGCCGTCAGGAGCCTGGTGGCGCGCGCCACGGCCCGCGTCCAGTGCAAGAGGATCCAATCGCGATGGTCTTCTCCGGTCTGCTCGCCTATGAGCAGACGGCAGGCCTCGAGATCGTCCCCCGCGTTCGAGACCACCCGGCGCCAGCGGAGGCCGAGGCGACACGCCAGTTCTTTCTCCGCCGCATGTCCGGAGGCGGTGAAGTTGAGCCAACCCTCGAAGAGCGCGTTCTGGAGCGGCGGGCGTCGGTTCGGGACTCCTCTCGATAGTTCCTCGATCGCGCCTGCGGCGATAGCGTGTCCGGCGCTGTGATAGGCGGCGAACAGTTCTGCCGACGAGAGAGCCCTCATTCGACCAGGCACTTGCCGGCCGACGGGCGAGGTTGTCATGATTTTCGCGGCCACGACCGGCCCTCCTGCCGTAGCGAAACAGTCCCGCTGGGGACCGGGGGAGCCCGTGGCGTCCCCCGCGACGGTCGCTCAGCTCGATCGGCGTCGCGATCGGGAAATGCCGACTGCGCTGGCCAATAAGAGACGGTGTACGCTCGAGGCCATGAAGACAGGGCTCGAATATCGGACGGATCGCGCGCTCAGCGCGGACGAGTTCATCGACGTGCTCGAGCGCTCGACGCTCGGCGAGCGGCGCCCCGTCGCCGACCGCGCGTGCATGGAAGGCATGGTCAAGAACGCAAACTTGATGGTGACGGCCTGGGACGGCGCCACCCTGGTCGGCGTGGCGCGCTCCGTCACCGATTTCTGTTATGCCTGCTACCTCTCGGATCTCGCGGTGGATGTCAGTTACCAGCGGAGCGGCATCGGTCGCGCGCTCGTGTCGCACACGCTGAAGCAGCTCGGCCCGCGCTGCAAAATCCGCCTCATCTCCGCGCCCGCCGCCATGGACTATTACGCCAAGCTCGGCTTCGTTCAGAACACGAAATGTTGGGAGCTCGGCCACGCGAAATGACTGGCCGTCCCCGACCGAAAACGGTCGCCCGCGCATCCTGCGTTAGGACGATTCATTTCCCGCTCACGCCCACCGCGCGCCGTGGGCGGAAACGGCATGGGCGGCGTATCAGTAGTGAGGTGGCTTGTCGTTCGTCATCGGCGCACCGAGCTGAGCGATGTCGGCCTTGGTGGCGGTGAGCTGTCGGAGCAGGCCGTCGATCGCCCGTTGTTGGGCGAAGACGACCTCGCTCAGGTCGGCGACCTGGCGCTCGAGATGGGTGTAGCGGATCTCCAGGTCCGTGAGTCGTGACTCCATGACCGGCGAACACTATCACGCGATATCCGGTGGCTCGCTCGCGGCGATTCGGCATCATGGGCGCCGCGCGGGATGCGGCGATTCACTTTGCCGACAGCGGCGCTTCTCCCTCTACCGGAGGCGGGCGGTTGAGGGCCAAGTCGAGAATCGGAGCGGGGCGACCACCTTGACGCCGGCCCGGCCGTCTCTATCAACCAAGGATGGTCACCAAGCCCAAGCCCCGCCGCTCGACACGACGGGTGACAAAGACTCGAATTCTGTTCGTACTGGGCTTTGGGCCGATCGTGCGCGACATGAAGGCGAGCAGGAAGCTCTATTGCCAGGCTCTCCAGATTCCGTTCAAAGAAGAAGGCGGCGGCTATCTCCACACGGATGCCCTCCGGGGTGTCCGGGAGCTCGCCCTCTGGCCGCTCTCTCAAGCCGCGAAGTCTTGTTTCGGGACCAGCGCTTGGCCGGACAGTTTACCGGCGCCCCACGCCTGGCTCGAGTTCGACGTGGACGACGTCGAGAGCGCGACCGCCGAGCTCGAAGCAAAGGGATATCGAATGCTCATCAAGAACAAGACCGAACCTTGGGGGCAGATCGTGAGCCGTTTCCTCGATCCCGATGGACTGCTGGTGGGGCTGACCTTCACGCCGGGCATGCGCGACGACAAGTAGCTGGATCGCCTGTCGGATATCCACGATGCCCGATCGGTAAGCCAGCAACAGGGGCTAGATAAAACCGGGCGACGTGGATTTTCTCGTTGGAGGCTGGGGCGGTGCGTGCGACACCTCACGAGAGGGACCCTGAACTCATGCGAGCACCGAGGCAAAAGTCGAAGGGCCGTAGCGGCGGATCTTCCGCCGCCGGACGAAGAGTCGCCCTGCCCAAGGTGCCCTCCGGGATTCGGGGGCTCGACGAGATAACCGTCGGGGGTCTGCCGCGCGGACGCCCGACGCTGGTCTGCGGAGGGGCCGGCTGCGGCAAGACGCTGTTCGCCATGGAGTTCCTCGTTCGCGGGGCTGCCGACTACGGCGAGCCGGGCGTGTTCATCGCGTTCGAGGAGACGGCCGAAGAGTTGGCCGCCAACGTGGCTTCGCTGGGGTTCGACCTGGCGGCCCTGGAGGCCGAGAAGAAGCTGGCCATCGACTTCGTCTACGTCGAGCGGAGCGAGATCGAAGAGACGGGCGAGTACAATCTCGAAGGCCTGTTCGTCCGGATCCAGCACGCGATCGACACGGTGGGGGCCAAGCGGATCGTCCTCGACACCATCGAGACCCTCTTCTCCGCGCTGCCGAACCCGCTGGTGCTTCGCGCCGAGCTGCGCCGCCTGTTCCGCTGGTTCAAGGAGCGCGGGCTCACGGTCGTCCTGACCGGCGAGAAGGGCGAGGGGACGCTCACCCGTCAGGGCCTCGAAGAGTACGTCTCGGACTGCGTGATCTTCCTCGACCACCGGATCGTCGAACAGACGTCGACCCGCCGCCTCCGCGTCGTCAAGTACCGGGGGACTTTCCACGGCACCAACGAATATCCGTTTCTCATCGACGAAGGCGGGATCTCGATCCTGCCCCTCACCTCGCTGGGCCTCGACCACCAGGGGTACACCGAGCGCGTCTCCTCCGGCATCCCCCGGCTGGACGAGATGCTCGGCGGCAAGGGGTACTTCAAGGGGAGCACCGTCCTCGTCTCCGGAACGGCCGGGACGGGCAAGACCAGCGTGGCCGCTCTCTTCGCCCGGGCCGCCTGCATGCGCGGGGAACGGTGCCTGTTCTTTGCTTTCGAGGAGGCGGCCGCGCAGCTGGCGCGCAACATGCTGTCGATCGGGATCGACCTCGCACCGTACGAGAGGAACGGGCGCCTCAAGATCATCGCCTCCCGTCCCACGGCGACCGGTCTCGAGGCGCATCTGGTCGAGATGCACAGGGCCGTCTCGGAGCTCGAACCCGACGTCGTGGTGGTCGACCCGATCACCAACCTCATCATGGCGGGGACCGCGCCGGACACCCAGTCGATGATGATTCGCTTGATCGACTTCTTGAAGATGCGGGGGACGACCACCTTCTTCACCAGCCTCACCTCGGGGGGAGAGGCGACCGAGACGAGCGAGGTCAACATCTCCTCGCTCATCGACACCTGGCTGCTGCTGCAGGTCGTGCGCAGCGGGGGCGAGCGAAACCGCACGCTGACCATCATCAAGTCGCGCGGCATGTCCCACTCCAACCAGGCCACCGAATACCGCCTCAGCGACTCCGGCTTCGAGCTGGTCGACATCTACCTCGGCGCCGGCGGCGTGCTCACCGGGTCGGCCCGGCTGGCCAAGGAGGCGGAAGACCGGGCGGCGCTGACGGCCAGCGCCGAGCTGATCGCGCGCACCGAGCAGGAGCGTCAGCGGCGGCGCGAAGCCCTGGAACGTCGGATCGTCGAGCTTCGCGAGCAGTTCAACGTCGACGACGAGAAGCTGGCGCGGAGCATCGAAGAGGAAGTTCGCCGCCGCGATCGACTGGCCTCGGACCGACACGCGATGGGGGAGAGCCGGCGGGCGTTCGGCAGCGGGCGAAACACGAACGGCCGGCGGCAAACGAAAGTCGAGCGGCCATGACCCGGCAGACGCACCAGCCGAAGCCGGCCAAAGTCGCCGCCCGCTGGGAGCTGCGGCTCTACATCGCGGGGCAGACCGCCAAGTGCGTGGCCGCGATCCGCAATCTCGAGCGCCTCTGTGAAGAGCACCTCAAGGGGCAGTACTCGATCGAGGTGATCGACCTGCTCAAGAACCCCCGGCTCGCCGCGGGCGACCAGATCCTGGCGGTGCCCACACTGGTGCGCAAGCTGCCGCAGCCGATGAAGAAGATCATCGGCGATCTCTCGAACGAGGAGCGGGTGCTGGTGGGGCTCGACATCCGGCCGATGGAGGGCCAAGAGGCGTGAGCGTGAGCGGCAAGAAAGAGACCTCGCCGCGGAGCGCGGACCGCGGGTCGGCTTCGCGCGCGCGGGAGACGGCGCGCGCCCTGCCGAGAGAGTTCCTCTTGCGTCTCTACGTCACCGGCACCACGCCGGCCTCGTCGCGCGCCATCGAGCGGGTACGAACGTTTTGTGAAGAGAAGCTGCAGGGCCGGTACGTGCTGGAGGTCATCGACATCTACCAGATGCCCGCCCTGGCCAAGGACCAGCAGATCATCGCCACGCCCACGCTCATCCGCGTGCTTCCGGCGCCGCTGCGACGGTTCATCGGCGATCTCTCCAGAGTCGAAAGGGTGCTGTTCGGGCTGGAGCTGCGGACGACCAAATGACGAGGGCCAAATGATGCGGATCGTCGCCTCCGGCCGGATCTCGGGGTAGAGAGCTCCCGTGGCGGATAAGCGTCCGGAAACCCTGCAGGCGAAGGTCGACCGCCTGGTCACCGAAGCTGACGAGCTTCGGCTGCGGTTGGAGGAGGCGGAGCAGGCGCTGGAGGCGATTCGCACCGGACAGGCCGAGTCGCTCATCGTCGAGGGGCCGGACGGTCCGCGCATCTTCTCCTTGGAGGGCGCGGACCACTCCTACCGCGTGCTGGTCGAGTCGATGAACGAGGGCGCCGCCACGCTGGGCGAGAACGCGACCATCCTCTACTGCAACGCCCGCTTCGCCGAGATGCTCGAAGCGCCGCTCGAGCGCGTCATGGGCGCGCGCATGGACCAGTTCCTGCCCGCGCATTCGCGGCGGGGGTTCTCCCTGCTCGTCACCGAGGCGAATGGGGGCGAGAGCCGAGGCGAGCTGGAGCTGGTGGGGGAGACCGGCCAGACCGTCCCCGCCCAGATCTCCATCAGCGTCATCCATGACGATCGTCGGCGGCGCTTCTGCCTGGTGGCGGCCGATCTGCGGGCTCAGAAGCGCAACGAAGAGATCGTGGCCGCCGAAAGACTGGCCCGCTCGGTGATCGAGCAGGCCGCCGAAGCGATCGTGGTGTGCGACGAAGAGGGGCGAATCATCCGCGCGAACCGCGGCGCCACCGAGCTTTGCGGCGGCAACCTCGTCCAGGCGTCCTTCGACGAGGCGTTCCGGATCACGCTGGAGCCTCGACCGGGCGGAGAGGAGAACGCCGGCGGCGTCGCGGCGGTCGCTCTCCGCGGCGCGGTCCTGCGCGGTGCGCCCGCCTGGATCGATCGCGCCCAGGGCCACAAGGCCTTCATCGTGGTGAGCGCCGCGCCGCTCACCGGCAGAGCGCAGAAGATCATCGGGTGCGTCATCACCATGACCGACATCAGCGAGCAGAAGCGGGCCGAGGAGGCGCTCAACGACCTCAACCGCCGGCTGGCGACCGCGGATCGCCGCAAGGACGAATTTCTCGCCATGCTCGGTCACGAGCTGCGAAATCCCCTCTCGCCCATCATCACGGCCACCCAGGTCATGAAGATGCGGGGGAACAGAGGGCGCGAGATCCAGATCATCGAGCGCCAACTGGTGCACCTGGTCAGGCTGGTGGACGATCTGCTGGACGTCTCCCGCATCACCAGCGGAAAACTAGAGCTCCGAAAGCACCGGGTGGCGCTGGCGAAGATCGTCAGGCGCGGGCTGGAAATGGCCAGTCCTCTGCTCGAGCAGCGTGCCCAATCGCTGAAGATCGAGGTGCCCGACGAAGATCTGGTGGTGGAGGCTGACGCCGATCGATTGTCGCAGGTGGTGGCCAACCTTCTGACCAACGCGGCGAAGTACAGCAACCAGGGCTCGACCATCGACGTGACGGCACGCCGCTCCGGCGACCTGGTCAGATTGAGCGTGGTCGATCGGGGAATCGGCATCGCGCCGCAGATGCTCGAGCAGGTGTTCGACATGTTCGTGCAGCAGCCGCAGGCGCTGGATCGATCGGTCGGGGGATTGGGCCTCGGCTTGACGATCGTGCGAAGCCTGGTGGCGCTGCACGGGGGCAAGGTGGAAGCGCGCAGCGAAGGGCCGGGACGGGGAAGCGAATTCATCGTGGAGCTCCCCCTGGCCCCCCCCGGGGTGGAAGTCGACGATCGACGGACGCGCCCGAGACAAATGACGACGGGAGAGAAGAGAAAGATTCTCGTCGTCGACGACAACGAGGACGCCTGCGAGAGTCTCTCGGAGCTGCTCACCGATCTCGGCTACGAAACGCAGGTGGCGCACGACGGCCCGACGGCGCTGGACGCGGTGCGGTCCTTCAAGGCGGACATCTGCTTGCTCGACATCGGGTTGCCGGTGATGGACGGCTACGAGCTGGCCCGACGCCTCCGCGAGTCCGAAAACCTGCCCGAAGACGTGCGCATCGTGGCGCTCACGGGCTATGGACAGGATTCCGACCGGCACCGCGCCGCCGATGCGGGCTTCGATGACCACCTGGTCAAACCGGTCAGCCTCGAGAGGCTCGAGAGCGTCGTCAGTGCCCGGCAGGGCCCACCGGGCTCGGGCTGAGCGGGCGCGCCGGGCCAGCGCGGCGTTCAGCAGCATCGCCGCAGCGTCCGGCCGCCAAGCCGCTTTCGCGCTGCGGGCGGATGGGCGCATGAGTTGTAAGCGCACCGCGCGCGGCCGGGCCTCAGCATCTCGGTGCTCGGAACTTCCCGGGCGGCGCCAGGAAAGGACCAACATGAGAAGCTTCTTTGAATTGACCGTGACCGGCGCGGCGCTGGCCACGACCGTTGGATGGGTCGCAGCGACCGGCTGCGCGCGCCCAGAGACCGGCGCGGCCAGCGCGACAGGAGAGCAGCAATCGGCGCTGGTTTCGGCGGTCCGGATCGCCGGCCACCTGGCGAACGCCGGAAACGTGTCGGTCGCCGGCGTGCCCATCGTGCTCGCCGGGAGTCAGCGGGCGGTCGCGATCACCGACGCCGAGGGCGACTTCCAGTTCACCGTGCCGGCCGGCTCTTACTCGCTGCGGCCGACCGAGACGGGCGCGGTCTTCACGCCCGACGTCGCGAACCTCAACAACCTCGGCGCCGACGCGTTCCAGGCCTTCACCTGCACGGCCGGCTGCGACGTTCCGTCGTCGATCGTTCCCGGCCAGGAGCTGGTCATCACCGACCTCTCGGTCCTCGGCGACCCGCGCACCAGCGACGCGGGCGACGGGGCCTGGAGCTTTCGCCGCCTCATGGAGCAGATGACGCCGTCCGGGATGGATCCGGCCGACTTCATCGAGGCCTGGATCAATCAGTTCCGGTCACCGCCGCCGCCCAACGGCAGGCTGGTGAACGGCTTTCCCGTCGACAACCGCGCTGCCGATACCCTGCGCCTCTTCTGGCCCAAGCGCGCCGACGGCAAGGTCGATCCGGCCAACACGCCGTTTCGGCTGCGCGCGATCGTGAACCGCGCCGACATGCACGCGGCCACGAACGGCGAGGTGCGCTTCGTCTTCGGCGTGGTCGACGCCGCTGACCCGTTCCAGCTCCAGCAGTCGATGGCCATCATCTTCGAGTACGACCTGCCCGCCGTCGATCCGACGACCGGCGCGGCGCTCTCCCGTCAGAGCTGGGTGGCGAAGTTCCACGCGCTCGGCGCCAAGACCTTCGGCGTCGACTACAACCCGGCGCTGCAGGCGGTGACCGATCTCTTCACCCTCCGCGGGACCGGCCCGGGCCGTCCGAATGGCAGCTCGCTCATCAACCTGCGCTCCAACGAGGTGATGATGGATCCCAACCCGTGCGAGTGCTTCGGCAAGTGGCAGCTGCGCGTGTTCGATCTGGTCGACGGCGGCACGCTGCAGCTCTCGACCACGCCGCAGAACCCGGACGACACTGCGCACGACGTCACCACCGCCGCGAACGCGACGCTGACGAGTTATTTGAACGCCGACGGTGTCCCCATCCGCGCCGGCTTTGCAACCGTGCCGGCCAGCATCATCGGCGGCCAGGCGACCGCGGCTCTGTTCTGGAACGCCTTCTCCGCGCCCGTCGATCCGGTCGTGCGGCACGCCTTCGCCGGGCAGACCTGCGGCGGCTGCCACCTGACCGAGATCAACGGCCAGAACGTCGACGATCTTTTCCATGTGTCCGGCCTGACGAACTTCGACGGCACGACCAAGCTCTCGCCGTTCGAGACCACCATCGAGATCCCCCGCCGGGCGATCTTCGCCCAGCACGAGCTGACCTGCAGCGGCACCGCGTGCGCCGTCGGCGCCGAGGCGATGCTCCACTGAACGGCGTCGCCTGACGGACCGTCACTTGGCCACCGAGGGCTCCGTCTTGTCCGCGACCGCCATGACGCACCGGGGTTCGCCAGGGAGGTTCATATATAGACCACATTCAGGCGCTTCCCCAGCATATGCGCCTGAATGTGGCTGTGGATGGTTCTTTTGTGTAAGAGGTCTGTCGCATTAATAGACCATAACGCGGTTTTGTCGAGGTGCCCGCGCCGGCCCGTGCGAGCCTGCCGGGGCCATGAACCAGATGCATCAAGGTTCGGCGGCCGCCCGCGTCCGGGGGATCGATTTCCCAGCCGACGCCGGCTCCCTTCCCAGCTTCGAGGCGATCTACGACGCCTACTACGACGTGGTGGCGCGTTGGATCCGGGCGCTGGGCGGACCGACGGCCGATCGGGACGATCTGGTGCAAGAGGTCTTCCTGGTCGTCTACCGGCGGCTCCCGGACTTCGACGGCGGCAACCTGATGGGATGGCTCTATCGCATCACGACACATCAGGTGCGGGACTATCAACGGTTGGTCTGGATCCGGCACATCTTCGCCCGGGGCGTCGACGTCTCGCCACAGGTCCCCTCGGTTCGGCCGACGCCGCTCATGACGCTCGAAACACGCGAGCGGCAGCAAAAACTGGAGTGGCTGCTTTCCCGCCTCAGCGAACGGCACCGGGCCGCGTTCGTGCTGTTCGAGATCGAGGGCTACACCGCCGAGGAGATCGGCGACATGCAGTCGGTATCGGTCAATACGGTCCGCGCCCGCATTCACCGGGCGCGCAAGAAGATGAGCGCGCTCGTCAAAGTGACGGCACGAAGCAGAGCGTCCGCCGGATATCCCGCCTGAGGTCGATCGCGCGCCCGTGCGGCGCCGCCTCTCTTGTCAGGTTCCATCTCGGAGGAGGTTCGCGTAACCTGTCTGGAATGGCCATCAGCGACAAGCGGAAGCAGAGTCTCTACTTTCCGGAGGAGATGTTGAAGGAGATCGGGGGCGAGGCGACTCGTCAGGATCGCTCGCTCTCGTGGATCGTCCAGAAAGCCTGGAAGGTCGCCCGGAAGGACATCATGAACATGCCGTCCGCCGAGGGGCTGGTGCGCGAGCCCGAAAACGACGGCGCAGCGAAGTAACCATCCGGATGCTCCAGCAGGGCGAAGCGGCCGGCTCGACGTGACGCCGCAGGAGGTGCTCGTGCGCGGCGTCGCCGAGCTGGCGACGGTGCTCGAGCCCGCGGGCTTCGTCTTCGTCGACGCCGGCGAACAATGGGATGAGGGCGGGCCGTTCGCGAGCGGCGAGTTCCTGCGTGGCGACCGGCGCCTCGAGCTTGGCGTGCGCGCCTCGCTCCGCTCGGTGCGGTACCACTTCGGCGACTACGTCATCTCGCACGAGGACTTGGTCCGCGGCGTCCGTGGGACGGAGCGGATCGCCGGGGCCAGTGAATACCCGAGCTTCTCCGAGGATCCCCTGGCCGGGTTCCGGCACCTCCGCGCGGACCTCGAACGGTTCGGCGCCGTGTTCCTGGCAGGCGGCGCGAAGGCCTTTCGCGCCTTGAAGAAGTGGGTCGACAAGAATCCGCGCAAGAGCGGCCTCGCGGCACTCGAGCGGGGCCCGAGCCGCTGACCGCGCCCGGGCGGCGCGGCCGACGGACCGAAGAGTGGCTGCCGGGTGGGAGCCGAGGCGGCTCGGCGGGTCTCAGACGACCTTCACCTCGCTCGCCTGAGGGCCTTTCTTGCCCTGCACCACCTCGAATTCGACCTTGGTGCCCTCCTGGAGGAGAGCCCCGCCCGTGTCGTTGGCGTGAACGAAAACGTCTTTGCCGCCGCCGTCCGGTGTGATGAAGCCGAACCCCTTCGTCGCGTTGAAGAACTTAACGGTGCCTTTTTGCATGGCCTGATGATGCCGCATCCGGGCGGGCGCCGCACTCATATTCCGCCGGAGTCTCTGGCGCCGCGACTGCCGCCACGCGAAGAGGAGAAGCCCTTACGAACGGCGTCGGATTCGAGGTTGGCAGATCCTGGACGGCGGGCCCTCATCGCGCCGGGCTCAGGGGCAGGGCGCGCCGCAGGTCGTGACGTCGCCACTCGCGCAGATCACGGGGCTGCCCGCCGCGCAGTCGACGATGTCGCAGCCTTCGGTGCCGGCCAGGGCAGCCGGGCAGTGGACCACGCAGCGGGCGCCGGCGGCGCAGCTCGTGTGACAGGGCGACGCCGCGCAGGTGAAGGTGCAGTCGCTCCCTGCTTCGCAGACGCATTGACCGTCCGCGCAGGTCCCGGAGCAGCTGCTGTTCGGCTCGCACGTGACGTGGCAGGGAGGGGCCTGGCAGGTGAATGCACACGAGCTGCCGCTGCCACAGGTGCAAGTTCCGTTCGCGCACACGGCCCGGCAGCTTCCGTTGTCGCCTTCGCAGGTCGCGTGGCAGGGCGGCGCGTTGCAGACGAAGTTGCAGTCGTCGCCCGACGGGCAGGCGCAGGTCCCGCCGTGACAGCCCTCGACGAATCGCCCGCAGGCGGGCGCCGACAAGAGGAGGGCGACGAAGGCCGCACGGGGCAGGGTGGCGAAAGACCAAAGGCGCTTTGTGGAAGGCATGTCTGTCGATATACGAGCCGGGAGAGGATCGGATTCAACCGACTCTCATTCGCGAGGTCATCCGTGGCGACCTCCGTGGCGACCTCCGTGGCGACCTCCGTGGCGGCCTCCGTGGCCGAGGCCGGGGCTGTCAAACCGGGTTCGAGGCTTAGCTTGAACGGCAGGGGAGGGCGACCGCATGGCACGGGCGATTTGGAACGGCGCAATTTCTTTCGGCCTGGTGACGATCCCTGTTCAGCTGGTCAGCGCGGTGCGCAGCCAGCGCCCGCGCTTCCACCTGCTGCACGAGAAGGACGAGGCGCCGGTGCGCTACGAGCGGGTCTGCCAGCGGGAGGGGAAGCCGGTGCCCTGGGGCGAGATCGTCAAAGGCTACGAATTCGAGAAGGGTGAGTACGCGGTGCTCACCAAAGAGGACTTCAAGCGCGCCGCGCTGGAGAAGACCGACACGATCGACGTGCTGAGCTTCGTGCCCGCGGGCGCGATCGATCCGCGCTACTTCGAGACGCCGTACTACCTCGCCCCCGGAAAGGGCGCCGATCGCGCCTACGCGCTGCTGCGCGAGACCATCCGCAAGGCCGGCAAGGTCGGCGTCACGCAGTTGATCCTGCGGCAGTCGCAGCACCTGGCGGCGCTGTCGGTGAAGGACGACATCTTCGTCCTGACGCTGTTGCGGCTGGCGGACGACCTGGCGGCGACCGATTCGGTGAAGGCGCCGAGCGGCAAGGGGCTGCGCGACAGCGAGCTGCAGCTGGCGGCGCGCCTGGTCGACGGGCTGGCGGGCCCCTGGGCGCCGGAGCAGTACAAGGATCAGTACGCGGCGAATCTGTCCGCGATCATCAAGGCGAAGATCAAGGGCCGAGGCTCGAAGCCGCGCCTCGGCGCGATCGGTCCGGGCGCGCCGAACGCGGGGGTCGTGGACCTGATGGAGCGCCTGCGCCAGAGCCTGGCCGTCAACACGAACGCGCGCGCCAAGCCGCGCGGTGCGGGCGGCAAGAGCAAGAGCAAGAGAAGCAAGAGCGGCGCGCGCTCTCACCGCCGCGCCGCCTGAAGCCGACCGCCGGCCGCACCGGCGGACGCTCGAACGTTCACCCGGCCCGCTTGGCGAGGCGCGGGGGAACGCAGCGGGCGTGGCGCTCGGCGGCGAGCAGGTGGAGGACGCGGTCGACGTAGATCTCGGTCTGGCCGTTCTGCGGGACGTGGCGCCCCACGATCGCGCCCGGCCCGGCGTTGTAGGCGGCGACGGCCAGGCGGACGCTGTGAAACGTGGCCAGCTGCGCCTGCAGGTAGCGGGCCGCGCCTTCCACGCTCTCTTCCGGGTTGAAGGGATCGCTCACGCCCATCGCGCGCGCCGTGGGCGGGATCAGCTGCATCGGTCCCATGGCGCCGGCGGGCGAGATCCGGTGCGGTTGTCCGCCCGATTCGACCTGCACGATCGCTCCCAGCAGCCCGCAGGGCAGGTGATGCTCGTGCTCCGCGCGCGCGAGGAGCGGGGCCGTGAGCGGCGTGTCCGCGACGACCGCGCAGCGCGGGCGGTGCAGCGCGTAGGCGCCCAGCGCCTCGATCTTGTACCCCAGGTGGAACGGCGACAGCGGAAAGACCGAGCACCGCCCCACCCAGGCGACGGCGGCGTTGACGAGACAGATCGGGAGCAGGATGACCAACAGCGCCCAGGGCCACCACCGCGGCAACTTCCGGAGCCGCAGCAGCCGGTGCCCTCCGCGCCCTTGCAGCCAGCGGGCCAGACGCGACCTCATTTGTTGCAGGCGGCGAATCCCTCAGGCCTAGCCGATCCGGACCGCCCCCGCAAATCGGCGCGCCAGGGGAGCCTTCGAGGGGACGGCGCGCAACCCGCGCTGGATGGAATCGGCCAGGCCCTGATCACCCGGGCGCAGGCGGCGTGAAGACGCTGACGCGGTTGCGGCCGCCCTCCTTGGAGACGTAGAGCGCCTGGTCGGCCTCCGACAACAGGGTGGTGGCGTCGGCCGTGTCCGTGCGAAGGGAGGTGACCCCGATGCTGATGGTGACCGCCAGGTCGCCCCCCGAAGAGATGGGGAACCGCGCGGCCGCCGCCGCGCGCAGGCGCTCGGCCGCGATCTGCGCGCCGCCCAGGGCTTCGCCCGGGAGCAGGGCGACGAACTCCTCGCCGCCGTAGCGGGCCACGAAGTCGGTGTTGCGGAGCGTCTTCACGCCGGTCGTCGCGACGTGCTTGATGGCGTCGTCACCGATGAGGTGGCCGTAGGTGTCATTGACCCGCTTGAAGTGATCGATGTCGAACATCATCAGCGACAGCGGCTGGTCGTAGCGGCGGGCGCGCTTCATCTCGATCTCCAGCACCTGTCCCAGCTTTCTCCGGTTGTAGACGCCGGTCAGCGCGTCGCGCTCGCTCTGTGCCGCCAGCGCCGCCAGCGTCTCGTCGAGACGCGTCTCCGATTCGTAGGTGTCCGTGGCGTCGATGATGACGATGCTCACGGCCTTGACCTGTCCGTCGTGGATGAGCGGGATGAAGGCGCAATCTTGCCGCATCGGCTCGGCGTCCCCGGTCAGCGGGCGATGGCCTTCCAGCCGGAACAGGAACGGACGCTGACGCCAGGAGGTGAACGCGAAGTTCTTGAGCAGGAAGACGCTGCGCAGCTTGTGCTCGAGCCAGGTGCGCGGCAGCTCGGGGCATCGTTCGTAGAGGTTCCGGCCGACCATCGACTCCGGCGCCAGGCGGGTGTGCGCGTGGAGGAAACGGTTCCACTGCAAGACCATGCCTTCGGACGACACCGTCACGATCCCGACATTGATGTGGTCGACCAGCAGCGCCAGCAGGCCGACCGGCAATGGCGGCGGGGCCGGGCTGGGGGGCGCTTCAGCTCGCGGCGAGGCCATCGAGGAGCTGCGTGATCGCCAGGTCGATCCGCCTGATCGATTCCTCCGGCAGGAACACCAGCACGCGGCTGAAGAACGCGCGGGCCTCGAGCTTGAAGTCGACGTTCACCACCAACCCCTGGCCGAACGCAGCAGATTCGCGCGACATGAATCCGCGCACCTCGGCGCGCCCCCCGAGCCGGGCCGGCGGGGCAAAGCTGACCGCCTCGTTCAGGGGCTCGGCGATCCCGTTCACGCAGGCGCCGATCACCACGTTCGCCAGATCCAGCAGGGCCTCCTGGCGTTCGGTGGCGCTCGCGTCAGGCCCATGACCGAGGAGGTCGGAGAGCTCGGCGTGTGCCTGGTTGTCGAACACCATCACGCTCTCGCCCATGAGCGCGCCGAAGAAACGCTGGCGCACCGCCTCCACTTCGCGGTCGTTGGCCCACGAACCATGCTCCAGCATGGTGGCCACCTGCCGGCGGTCGGCCAGGTCGAGGGCGGGCACAGCCAGCTCGACGAATGCGCCCAGCACCTCGGCCAGGGCGGCACCAGCCTTGCCCATGCCCATGTTGACGAGCTCTTGCAAGGCGTCCAGCTTGTCCGGGGACAACGTCGAGGCCGTCACAGGAGACCTGCCCGCTTGAGAACGTCGGCGAGCTCGGTCGGGTTCAGGCTCTTCCTGATGAACGCCAGCGCGCCCAGCTTCATCACGCGCTCGACCGCCATCGTCTGCACGTCCGCCGACACGACGATCGTGGGCGGCATGCGGCCGACGTCTTGGAGCGCCTGGAGCACCTGGTAGCCGTCGCGGCCAGGCATGGTCAGGTCGAGCAGCATGAGATCGACCTGCGATGACTCGACACACTGGATCGCTTCGTTCCCGTTCGTCGCCTCGATGATCTCTGTGGGAAGCGAAGGCGGCAACGCTTTCCGCAACGTCATCCGCGCCAGTCGTGAATCGTCGACGATGAGTACCCGCATGCGCGCCCAGCCGAGGTCTCGCATCGACAGCAACGGGCGCGCTCTTGAATGCGTCGCTCGCCTTTCGCCGTGACATCTATTTGGCGTCAGCGGCGTGAGCCGGCGCGGTCAGCCGGCGGCCAGCGCGGCCACCAGCTCGGCGGTGCTGGTGACGGTCGCCTGGCGCGGGAAGACCTTGCCGGTGAGCACCCGGTGCACCTCGTCGTCGCGGTCGGCACAGGCGTCCTCCGCCACGATCGCCCGATAGTCGGCGTCGGCCGCGTGGCGAAGCGTCGAGAGGACGACGCCGCTGGTGGCGATGCCGCTCAAGATCAGCGTCTCGATCCCCCGGGCGCGCAGGACGATCTCCAGGTCCGTCCCGGCGAACGCGCTGACCCGGTGCTTGACCACCACCACGTCCGTCGGCTGGGGACGGAGGGCGGGCGCGACGTCGGCGCCGGGCGTCGTGGTGACGAACCGGTTCCCTTGCGCGAGCGTCGCGAACGCCGCGTTGCGGGGGCTCACCTCCGGATACCCCGGGCGGAAGCCGACCGTCACATAAATGACCGGCAGCCCGGCGGCGCGGACGGCGGCGCCGAGCTCGGCGGCCCGCGCCAGCGCCGGGGCGGACCGGTCGCCGAACATCGCGACCACCTCGGTCTGAAAATCCATCAGCAAGAGGGCGGTGCGGCTGCGATCGATGGTGAGCATGTGACTCCGTGGCTTGGTTGGAGGCAGCCTACAAGATCACGGGCCACGTCGTCGTTACGGTGGCGGGTACGGGACGCTCGCGCCCACAGGTTGCGAGCGCCGCCCGCCGCCTGGGCGTTCCGATCTCCCCTGAGCTGGAACCTAACCCTCGCCCCCCGGGAAGAAAGCTCGGCACGCGTCGCCTGGCTCGCACGTCAGCCCCGGTCGAGGTTGCCCGCGTTGGCCCGGTCCCCACATTGCAAACTGGAGGACGACGCTCATGCGAAATTGGTGGAAAACGATGGTGGTGGTCGCGGCGCTCGCCGTGCCGGCCTGGGCGGCGGTGCCGGGCGCCCAGACGACTGGCGCCTATACCAACGGGAGCACGCCCGGGCCGAGCCCCGCCGACACGGTGACGACCAACGTCCGGGGGCAGTTGGCCGGTGACAGGTTGCTCAAGGGGGCGATGATCACCGTGGCCACCTCGCCGGACGGCGTGGTGACGCTGGTGGGCGACGTGCCGAGCGTGACGGCCAAGACCGAAGCGGTGTCGCTGGCGCGGGCCACGCCGGGCGTCGCCGAGGTCAAGGACCACCTGCGCCTCGACATCTCGTCGCCGGAGGCGCCGGCCCCACGGTAGCGATTTCTTGCCCGGCGGGACCGCCGCCGTCTCTCTGGACCTGGCGTTCGCGGGCGACGGGAAGCTGTCCGCCAGCCGCGACACCACCGAGACGAAGACGGCCACCACCCCCAGGTTCTAGCGGGCGTGGCGTTCCGCCACGGCGGCGGCCCCGGTTCTCCGGCCCCGGAACGGCGGGAGGGGCAGATCGGACTCGGACGGCAGGTAGCCGGCGACGGTGCCGTGCGGGGGGACGCGCAGGGGCCAGCGCGCCATCAGCGGCGTGGGATCCCAGTAGATCTCGGGCAGCTCGGGGGAGGGACGCACGGAGAGGGCGAAGTGGATGTAGCGGCCGGGGTGCTCGTTCCCGGTGTCGCCGACGAGCCCGATCACCTCGCCGGCCTTGACGGTGGTGCCGCGCCCGAGGCCGCGGGGGACGGCCGCCAGGTGGAAGTAGTGGGTGAAGACCATCCCGCCGAAGTGGGAGAGGCGCAGATAGACGTCGCCGCGGTCGTCGCCGAGCGCGCGTTGGACGTGGTCGACGACGCCGTCGTGAACGGCGTAGACGTGCTCGCCCCAAAGCTCGCCCCCGAGGTCGACGCCACACCGGCCCTGGTCGTGGCAGGCGGGCGGCTCCCGGCGGGTCGAGGTCCGACCGGCCAGGATGCGGTCGTCGGCGGTGCCGGCGCGGCGGGCCGGTCCGGGAAGGGGGTAGATCCAGGCGGACTCGGCGAAGGCCCGCCGCCAGTCCTCGTCCGTCGGTGGCCAGGCCGGGCCCTCGTAGACGGGCTCCGGGCGCGGCGGCGGCGCGGGGCGGCTCTCGGGCGGCTCGAAGGAGATCGACTCCCGCGGCGGCAGGTGGAAGCGATGCCACAGCCGGGGCGCGCCGACGACCAACGCCCCCAGCACCAGCGCCCGCAGCAGCCAGCGCCGGCGGACCGCGGCGGCCGCGCGGCGGCGTCGTTCGACGGCGGCGACCAGGCAGGTCTCGGAGCAGTACGCTTCCCGCGCGCGCCCCCGCATCAACACCAGCCGCTCGCCGGCGCCGACCTCCGCTCCGCACACGACGCAGAGGGGGGCGCGCGTCCTCACTCGTCACCGCCGGTGTCGGGGGCGGCCGCGCTGTCGCCGTCCGCCGCGCTGTCGCCGCCCGAGCTCGGTTCGTCCGCCGCCTCGCCCTCGTCGCCGGGAGAGGACGCGGCGCCCTTCAGCTTGGCGAGCCGAGCGGCCTTGCGCTTCGCGGACCAGCGCGAGGCGGCGCCGAGCGGCAGCCCGGGGCGCGCCAGCGTCGTGTAGAGGCCGACCTCGGTCCCCTCGACGGGGACCCGCACCGGCCACAGCGCGATGAGCGGCTCCGGATCGATGTACCGCTCCGGCCCGTCCTTCCAGGGGCGCACCGAGATGGCGAAGTGCAGGTGCGGCGCCGATGTTTTGACGCCCGTGTCGCCGACGAGGCCGATGACGTCGCCGCTCTTGACGTGGACGCCGCGCTCGAGCCCACGCGGGATGGCCGCCAGGTGGAAGTACTGCGTGAACACGGTGCCGTCCCGGTGGGCCAGGCGCACGAACTCGCCGCCGCGGTCGGGGTTGGCGTTTCGTTGCACGAAATCGACGACGCCGTCGTGGACCGCGTGGACTTGCTCGCCCCAGATCTCACCGCCCAGATCGACGCCGCAGTGGCCGTTCACGCACTCCGCGGGGCGCTGCCCAGGGCGCTCGGCGCCGAAGACGCGGGAGTCGGCGCGCGGCATCCGCCGCACCGGACCGGAGAGCGGGTGGATCCAGGCGTCCTCGCCCAGGGCCGCGAGGAGGTCGGCCTCGGTGGGCGGCCACTCGGGGCCGAACCAGCCAGCGGGCAGCGCGGGGGGACCGGGGTCGAGCGCGCGGACCGGCGGCGCGGTGCGCGCGATCCGGCGGCGCGCGGCGGGTCCGGCGTGCGGCGCGAGAAACGCGGCGCCCAGCACCGCCGTCACCGCGACTCGCCGCGCATAGAGCGCGCGCGCCGACCAGCGCGCGCGGCGACCTTCACGCCGCGCGTTGCTGAGGCAACCCTCCGAGCAGATCACGACGAGCGCCCACCCCTCGAGGTGGACGTATTTCGTCGCCGGCAGCGGCCGCCCGCACACCGCGCACGGGGCGTCGTCCAGCACGTCCAAGAGCGTCTCTTCGGGGTCGATCATGCTCACGCAGCTTCCCCAGGCGGCGAACGCCAGCGAGAGGTTGATGCTAGCAAGCTCCGGCCCCGGCACGACAGCTTCCTCGCCCTCCGGATGAGGTCGTTCGATTTGCGGAGACAGACGGCGCGCTCTGTGATCCGCGCCGGGGCGGGGGACGCTCAGGCCGGGCCGTTCCGAGGTCGAAAAACAGAAAGCGTGACTCGGCGCTAGCCCCCGCCGCAGTCTGCGTCGGACGGACAGAGACAGGTCAGCGACGCCAGGTCGCAGAGCTTCGTCTTTTCCTTGCAGTCGCCGTCCAGCAAACACTCGACGCAGAGGCCGGTGGCGACGTTGCAGACGCGACCGTCGCTGCAGTCGCCCTTGGTCGCGCAGCCCTGCGGGGACGTGGCGCCGCCGCCCGGGCCCGGCGCGCCGCCGGTCCCCGCGGTCGGCGATCCGGCGTCTTTCATCTTGGGCGGCGGTGGACTCGCGTCCTTGCTCGCGGGCGGGGAAGTGGGGTCCTTGCTCCCCCCGCCGGGCGCGCCGCTGTCGTCGGTCGCCGCCGAGAGGATCCCGGCGTCGGACACGGTCACCTTCGGCGGCGCGGTGACGCCGCCGTCGGCGCCGGCGAGTGGGGTGATGCTCCCGCACCCGAGCAGGGCCAGCGCGAGCGCCGCGCAGCCGGCCGAGACCACTCGTCTGTCGCCCCTCATGCTCGTCCTCGCAGTAAGCCTAAGGACGAATCGACCGGCTACAACCGCCCGCGGCGCCTGGCACGGCCATCGGGCCGGTCTCCTCACGACGTGCGTTCTGGGCGCGCGGCGCGCAGCGGCCGAAAGAACGCGCGAATCTCGATCGCCAGCGCTTCCGGCTCTTCGAACGCGGCGAAGTGGCCGCCCGCCAGCATCGGCGTCCAGCGCCGGATGTTGTAGAAGCGTCGCGCCCAGGCCTCGGGGGCGTGCGAGAGGTCCTTGGGGAAGAGGGCGAACCCCGCCGGGACCTCGGAGGTCCCCACCCACGCCTTGGCCTTCTCGGCGATCCAGCGCAGCGCGCCCGCGTGGGTGAGATCGTAGTAGGGAAGGAACGATGTGCCGATCGTCTCGGTGGCCCAGTAGAGCATGACGTTGTCGAGCAGCTCGTCCTTCGTGAAGCGCCGCTCCACCTCGCCATCGCAGTCGCTCCAGCGCTGGAACTTGTCGACCAGCCAGGCGCAGAGCCCCACCGGCGAGTCGTTGAGCGCGTCGGCCAGCGTTTGCGGTCGCGTTCCCTGGATCGCCGCGTAGGCCCCCTCGCGGGTGATGAACCGCTGCGTGTCGGCGAGGTAGCGCGCCTCGGCGGGCGTCACGTCGCGGGGCGGCTGGAAGGCGTGCCAGAAGGGGACGTCGGTCAGGTGGATGCCCACCACCGAAGCGGCGTGGCTGCGCGCGAGGTGCGCGGTGACCGTGCTCCCCCAGTCGCCGCCGTGCGCGCCGTAGCGCGCGTAGCCGAGCTCCTCGGTCATCAGGCGATGCCAGAGGGTGCCGAGGTGAAACAGGCCGCCGTGCTCCCGGTCGGGATCGGAGAAGGCGTACCCGGGCAGGCTGGGGACCACGACGTCGAAGGCGTCCCGCGCGTGGCCGCCGTGGGCCTCGGGATCGGCCAGCAGCGGGATCAGCTTGGCGAAGCGGAGAAACGAGTCGGGAAAGCCGTGCGTGAGCAGCAACGGCAGCGGCCGCTCGCCCTGCCCGCGGGCGTGGATGAAGTGGACGCCGGTGCTCCCCAGCGTGGTCCGGAAGTGGGGGAAGCGGTTGATGTCCGCCTCGCGCCGGCGCCAGTCGTAGGCCGTGCGCCAGTACGCGACCAGCTCCCGCAGGTAGCCCGGGCTCACTCCCGCGGACCAATCGGTCGCCTCGCTCCCCTCGGGATCGAAGCGGGCGTCACCGAGCCGAGCCCGCAGGTCGGCCAGCGTCGCCTCGGGGACCGCGACCTCAAACGTGTGCGCTGACACCTTCCGTCCTTTCCGGCGCGCCGAGCGACCTCGGCGCCTCCGGCGCCGGCCGCCCCGGTTCGTCCTGCAGCATGCGCAGAAACGCCAGCACGTCGTCGGCGTAGAGCGCGGGCTCCTCCAGCGGGCCGAAGTGGCCACCGCGCGGCATCTCGGTCCAGCGCTGGATGTTCAGCGTCCGCTCGGCCAGGCTGCGGGGCGGAACGCCGGCGGGCTCCCGGGGAAAGAGCGCCATCGCCACCGGCACCTCGACCCGATCGGCCGCCGTCAGCGAGGGCGCCTGGGCCTCGGCGTGGTAGTTGGCGATCGACGAGCCGATCGTCCGCGTCGCCCAGTAAATCATGATGTTGGTCAGAAGGTCGTCCTTGCTGAAGCTCCGGTCGAGATCGGCGCCGCACTCCGACCAGGCCTGGAAGCGGTCGACGATCCACGAGGCCAACCCGACTGGTGAGTCGGCGAGCGCCGGGGCGAGCGTGCGGGGCTCGGCCATCTGCACGAGCGCGTAGGCCCCGTCGGCCATCTGACGCTTCTGCGCGCCGTCCAGGAATTTCCGC
The DNA here is from genome assembly GCA_035607055.1 of Polyangia bacterium. Classification (GTDB taxonomy): domain Bacteria; phylum Myxococcota_A; class Polyangia; order Fen-1088; family Fen-1088; genus JADGRB01. The sequence goes on along the minus strand of DATNDC010000076.1, from coordinate 40,875 downwards.
TCGGCCCGCGAGGCGGCGGCGCGGTCGATCGAGAAGGCGTGCCATCCGAGGTCGGTGAGGTGCACGCCCCGCACCGCCTCGGGGTGCTCGAGCGCCAGGATTTGCGCGACGACGCTGCCGCCGTCTCCGCCCGCCACGGTGAACTGCCGGTAGCCGAGCCGCTCGGTCATGAGCCGCCAGAGCAACCCGGCGCTGAACCGGTTGGGCGGTTCGACGCCGGGCGCGCGCAGGTCCCCGCTGAAGGCGAAGCCGGGGAGCGACGGGATGACCAGGTCGTGGGTTTCACTGAGAGGGCCGATCGTCTTCTCGAAACGCAAGAACGAGTCGGGCCACCCGTGCAGCAGCAGCAACGGCAAGCCGCCGGGGGCGCGCCCCGGGACGTGGATGAAGTGGAGCCGCCCGCCCCCGACCTCGAACGTGCGATGGGGGAGGGCGTTCAGCTCGGCCTCACGGCCCCGCCAGTCGAAGCCGCTGCGCCAGTAGTCGACCAGGCCACGCAGGTACGTCGGGTCGGTGCCGGCCGTCCAGCCTGGGCCGGCGCCGAGGCGCGCCCAGCGCGTCCGCCCGAGCCGCGTCTGCAGATCGGCCAGCTCGGCCTCCGGCACGGCAATACGAAAAGGCTCTCCCTCCACCGTTCCCCCCGTCGCAGAAAGCTAGGTATCCGCCGTACTCCGTCAAGCAACGACCGACAATGCCTCGCGCGCGGCAGCCGAGCCGTCCTCTTCACTTTCCGGCGGCGAGCGCCGAGAAGCTATTTCGTTGAGAGGGAAAGGGAAATCTTTCATTCGAGGCGCGCTGGCCGCCGCCGCGGTTGCGCTCTTCGGGTGCGGGAGCGAGGCCCAGACCCCCGCCTGTATTCCCTCCTGTGCCGACGCCACGAGCTGCCGCGACAGCTGTGGCGGCACGAGCTGCCCCTGTCCCCAGGGCGACGTGTGCGACACCGGGGGCGCGTGCCGGCCCTGCGTCGTGGGGGCTTGCAAGCGAGACGGCTTTTGCGTCGACGAGTGCGGCAACCCGGACAACGCCTGTGCGACGACCTGCGGCCACCCGGACAGCTGCGAGGACAACTGCGGCGTCGTGGATACCGCCCGCTGCGCCGGCCAAGAGTGCGATCCGAGCCGTCCGGGCGCCTGCCTCGACACCTGCGGGCTTTACGCCGACCGGTGCTGTTGCGTCCCCACGACCTGCGCCGACGCGCAGAACTGCGTCGACGACTGCGGAAACTTCGATCCGTCTCAATGCCGAGGGCGGGTGTGCAGCGGCTCGTGTGCGGACAGTTGCGACGAACCGGATGACGCCTGCGGTTCGATCTGCGCCGACCCGCTCGGGTGTAACGACGAGTGCGGCCGAGCGGACCCCGCCCTCTGCTCGGGCCACGTGTGCGATCCGAACAGGTCCGGGTTCGACAGCTGCGGGAACATCTTCGACGGCTGCTGAGTTTCCGGGGCCGGCCAGTCGCTTTACGAAGGTCGATCGCACGACGATCCAAACGGAGGCGGGTGGTGGTATTCGTCTCCCATGGCGAAACACCTTCCGGTGCTGGCGGGACGTGAGGAGAGCAGGTACCTCCCTGTCGATCACGAGCGGATTCGCTTCGTCGAGCAGGCGATCTACTCCGCGTCGTTCACCTCCAGCTGCGACGGTCACCAGTGTCTCTGCCGGGACGAGAACGACAAGCCGCGCCTCGATGCCTGCTGTCAGCACGGCGCCGACGTGACCATTCCCGAGAAGCAGGCGATCCTCCGCCGCGCGCGCGAGATCGCCTCGGTGCTCCGGCCCGAGCGGCGCGCGCCCGCGGAGTGGTTCGACGAGCGGGAGCCGGACGAGGATCCAGAGGCGCCGTTCGGCTTCGTGGTCCGAACCGCCACCTCCGATCCCGCGCTGGACAGCTCCGGGTGCGTTTTCCTCGAGCACGCCTCCGGGCGCGGCTGCGGCCTGCACCTGGCCGCGCAGAGGCACGGCTTCGATCCCGCCGAGATCAAGCCCGCCGTCTGCCGTCTCTATCCGCTCACGTTCTCGGAGGGACAGTTGAAGCTGGCGCCCGACTTCGATCGCTACTCCTGCGCCAACACCGGCGAGCGGACCGTCTACGAGGTCATGCGCGCGACGCTCCACCAGATGTTCGGGGGCGATTTCACCGAAGCGCTCGACCGCGCCCTCGAGCGGGGGCGCTAGCGCGCGAGGCCGTTCATGAACCTGGTGGCCCCGACCGCGTTCAAGGGGACCTGGGGCCCCCTCGAGGCGGCGCGCCGGCTGGCCGCGCCCGGGGATCGGTTGCTCCCGCTCAGCGACGGGGGCGACGGGTTCCTCGAGTGCTTGCACCACGGCTTGGGCGGCCTCATCGAGGAGGCGCCGGCCGCCGATCCCTTCGGCCGCGAACGGCCGGTCCCGGTGCTGCGCCTGCCGGGCGGCGGGGTGGCGATCGAGTGCGCGCAGGTGATCGGCTTGGCCGGGCTCGACCGCCTCGAGCCGCTGGCCGCCTCGAGCCGCGGCCTCGGCGAGCTCCTCCGGCGGTTCGCCGGCGAGCCGCGAATCTGGATCGGACTCGGCGGCAGCGCCACCGTCGACGGCGGGCGTGACTGGCCCGAGCTCCACCTGCCGCCGGCCACGGTCTTTTGCGACGTGCGGACCGATCTCGCCGACTGCGCGCGGATCTTCGGTCCCCAGAAGGGCGCGCGGCCCGAGGAGATCGCCGTGCTGGCCGGGCGGCTGGCGGACCTCGGTCTGCCGCACGGACCGCACACGGGCGCCGCCGGGGGGCTGGGCGCAAAGTTGCTGGCGCTGGGGGCCGAGCTGACGGACGGGTCCGAGCGGATGCTCGAGGTGCTCGGCTTCGCCGCCGCCTGCCACGGCTGCGCGGCGGTGGTGACCGGCGAGGGTCGGCTCGACGCCTCGTCGCTGGAGGGCAAGCTGCCGATCGTGGTGGCGCGCCGGGCGCGGGCGCTCGGCCTGCGGGTGCTCGGCCGCTTCGGTCGCCGCGGCGAGGGCTGGGAGCGCGCCCTCGCCCTCTTCGACGAGGTCAGCTTCGAGGTCGCGTAGCCTTCGCCGCCCGCTTCCCCTCGTAGCGCGGCTTCTGCGGGTGGCGTTTGTAGAGCAGCAGCACGCGGCCCACGAGCTGCACGACGTTGATCCCCTTCTCCTGGCCGAGGCGCTCGGCGACCTGATGACGATCGGCCGGGCACTCGCCGCCGATCTTGACCTTGATGAGCTCGTGGTCGGCCAGCGCCTGCTGCACCTGCTCGACCACCGCCTCGGTCACGCCCGCCTTTCCGATCTGGACGACGGGCGAGAGGGCGTGTCCGTGCCCGCGCAGGGCGCGGCGCAGCTCGCTGGCGGGCATCGAGGTCATCGGCCCCTCCTACCACACTCGCGGCGCCGCGCTCGCCACTCCCCGCCGGGACCTTGGACGCAGCGCCAGTTGACGGAGCAGACCATCTGACGGAGCATCGCGACGATGACCAGCCCCGACGACAAGACGCTCGCGGCGTCCGCCGTCGGCGGTCGATTTCGGGGGCAGGTGGCCCTGGTGACCGGCGCCGGCAGCGGCATCGGGCGCGCGGTCGCCACCGCGCTGGCGGCCGAGGGCGCGGCGGTCCACCTCGTCGGCCGCACGCGCGGCAAGCTCGAGGCGACGGCGCAGGAGCTCGCGCCCGGCGCCCCCACGCCCGCGCTCTGGCCGAAGGACCTGAGCGTCGACGCCAACGTCGAGGACCTGGCGAGGGCCCTCCGCGACGGGGGCGGTCGCCTCGACCTGCTCGTTCTCGCCGCGGGCGAGCTCGTTCAGGGGACGGTCGCCGAGATGCCGGTGGAGGTCTTCGATCGGCTGTGGGCCTCGAACGTCCGCTCGGTCTACCTGCTGGTGCAAAAGCTCTTGCCTCTCATCACCGCGCGGCAAGGTCAGATCGTCTTCATCAATTCGAGCGCGGGGCTCGGCGCCCGCCCGGGCGGCGGCCAGTACGGGGCGACCAAGCACGCGCTCAAGGCGCTGGCCGACGCTCTGCGCGCGGAGGTCAACGCTCAAGGGGTCCGCGTGCTCAGCGTCTACCCGGGGCGAACCGCGACGCCGCGCATGGAGCGTCTCTACGGCGACACCGGCCAGAGCTACCGGCCCGAGCTGTTGCTGCAAGCGTCCGACGTGGCGGCCACCATCGCGGGCGCGCTGGCGTTGCCGCGCACCGCCGAGGTGACCGACCTCAGCGTCCGGCCGCTCGCCAAGTCCTACTGAACGGGGATGCGTCAGTCGGCATCGCGAATAGTCATTTGATCGCATGTGCTTGCACGCGAGGCCTCAAGCGTTTCTTGCGCATTCGGGTCTTCCTTTTCGCTGCCCGGACCCTCGCTTTAGTTGACTCCGGGATCTGTCGATTTCCTGTCGGGAGGATCCGAAATGGCATGGCGATCCAAGCCTGAGAGCGGCGGTGCCGCGACACGCGACGCGATCGAGAACGTCCTCGGACGCTCGTGCGTCATACGCGGCGATCTGAGCGCCGACGGGGCGTTTCGGATCGACGGAACGGTCGAAGGCGCGGTGGAGTCGCGCGCGGCGGTGGTGGTGGGCGAGGGCGGGGTGGTGCGCGGGGGTGTCCGCGGCACCGACGTCGTCGTCGCGGGGACGGTCATCGGGGACGTGACCTGCTCGGGACACCTCGAGATCCTGGCCAAGGCGCGCATCGAAGGGGACATCAGCGCCCAGAGCATGCGCATCGAGACCGGCGGGGTGTTCCGCGGAACGAGCCGCATGGGGGCCGAGACGCCGGCGGGCGAGGCGGAGACGGCCGACGAGCGGGGCGCGCTCTCTTCCGTCGCCTAGCCGATGTCGTCCCGGTCGCCCACAGCCGATCCGGGCGTCGACCTCGAACGGATCCGCAAGGAGCAAGCGAAGCCGCGCCGGGCCCGCCTGCGGATCATGATCGCCGGGGACCCCAACCGGCCGATCCGCACCATCTCCCTGCCGCGCCGGCTGCCGCTGGTGGCGTCGATCGTCGTCGGGACGCTGGCGCTCGCGACGGTGGTGCTCGCCTGCGGTTCCTGGAAGCTGAGCGACGCGCTCTCAGGCGTCGAGCACCGGATGTTCGCCATGATGCGCGCGGCGGACAACGTGGCGCTCGCCTCGACCGCGGACGCCAGCCGCGGCGTTCCCGGCGCGGCGTTGCCGGCGGGGACGCTCCACCCGCCCGCGGGCCCGACGGGGAGCTTCGTCGTTCAACTGGTGAACACGGGTGAGGAGCTCGAGGTGAAGCTCAACCTGGCGACGGGCGAGGTCGATCCCGAGGGCTATCGCCGGCTGCGCCACCTCATGCGGTGCCAGCGGACCACCGCCGAGACGCCGATCGATCCGCGGCTCATCGATCTGCTCTATCGAATCTCGCAGCGGACGGGGCAGAAGATCCTCCTCGTCTCCGGCTTCCGCGCGCCGATGTACTCCCTGGCGACGCTCAGCTACCACACCCGCGGGATGGCGGCCGACATCCGCATCCCGGGCATGACGCCGCTCATGGTGCGCGATCTGGCGATGTCGATGGGGGTGCGGGGGATCGGCTACTACCCGGTCTCCGGCTTCGTGCACGTCGACGTCCGCGATCAGTTCACGACCTGGATCGACTACGGGCGCGACCGGGCGGACGCCGAGGGGGCGGAGCACGGTCCCGAGCACGGCGAGCAGGTCGAGCGAGAACCCGACGACGAAGCGCCCTGAGCGGCCATCCGGCCGGGTCGCGCGCCTAACGTAAATCGGCGCAGCGCGAGCTCTCGGCGCGCAGCCGCGCGAAGAGCGCCGGATCGGGGCGTCGTTTTTGCGCGCGGAGCGCGGCGACGTACTCGCCGGCCGCGCGGCAGGCGTCGCCGTGGCCGGCCAGGGCGTGCGCGAAGCGGTCGGTGGCGCGGGGGAGATCGCCGTCGAGCTGGGCGGCGAGGCCGTCGAGATAGGCCTGCAGCGGATCGTCGTCGGCGCCGGGCGGCCCCCGCCGCGGCCCGCGCGTCCCCAATCGTTCGAACCGGGCGAGGTCGGCGTCCCGTGCCACCGCCCGTGGGCCGAGCGCGCGCAGGGCCACGCCCAGCGCCCCCACGCCGCCGGCCGCCAGCGCCGTCCGCGCCACCAGCAGGTCCGTCTCCGGATCGACGGGGCGCGGGCCGGCCGGCAGCGCGCCCGCCCGTCCTCGGCCGAGCACGACGGCGGCGCTCGCCCAGCTGAGCGCGGGCAGCTCCGGCGCCGCCAGCCGCCTGCCCCGCACCACCAGGGCGGCCGCCCGATCGACGGCGCCCAGCTGCGCCAGCACCAGGGCGGTCCGGGCGAGCAGGCGTGGCTCGTCCGGGACGACCGCCGCGGCGGCCTCGGCGTCGGTCCGCGCCGCGGACCGGCGGCCCGCGCGACGCTCCGCCGCGGCGCGGGCCAGCAGGCAAGCCGCGCTGATGGGGGGCGGACGCCACCGCTCCCCGGTGCAGATCGGCGGAGCGCCCGGGGCGCGGGCGCCGGTCGCCGCCTCGATCTCCTCCAGCAAGAGCTCGGCGCGCGGATCGTCCGGCGCCTCGGCCATGGCCGGGGCGAGCGTCGCGCGCGCTGCCGCTGCCTCCCCAAGGTCGAGCAGCACCTCGGCCCGGGCCAGGCGGGAGGCGACGAACCCGGGCGCGACGATGATCGCCGCCTCGAACGCCCGAGCCGCGGCGGCCAGATCGCCGCCCAGGGCGCGGACGCGCCCCAGCGCGTAGAGCGGCTGCGGCATCGCGGGATGCGCGTCCGCCGCGGCGGCGGCGATCCGCGCGGCCCCCTCGCGATCGCCGTTCCGGGCCGCCAGCAGCGCCTTCGCGCTGGCTGCCATCGCGGCGGCGTCGTCGGCTCGCCGGTCGGGCAGGCCGGCGTGCGCGAGGACCTCTTGCGCTTCGGCCGCCAGCGGGAGGCCGTAGTCGACGGCCAGGCGGGCGTCGACGAAGGCGAGCGCGGCTGCCTCGGCCCGGCCGCCCCCGCCGCCGACCACCAGGCGCCGGCCGACCGCCTGCGCGCGACCCAGGTCGGCGATGCCGCCGCGGGCGAGCGCGGCGCTCATCTCGGTGTCGAGCTGGCGGTCGATCGTGCTGCGGCGCGCGTGAACGAAGAGACCCACGGCCCCGCCGCCGATCGCGGCGATAGCTAGGACCCACACGGCGCCGCGCATACAGGGCTCCTAGTATCGGCAAACCGGCCGGTTCGTCCAAAACGCGTCGTTCGCGGCGCCGTATGCGTAGAACCCACATCGACCGGAGGGGCCCGGGTTGCTACGCTGAAACAGACGCGGATCGTGCCGGACGGAGCGCGCGATCGCGGGCGGCGAAGTACATGCCGATCGAGCAGCAGGACCCGGAGCGAAGCAGGAACCGACGGGCCCGACTGCTCACGCCGCGGTTCAGCCTTCGCCTCCACCTCGGGACCTTCGCCACGCTGTCGCTCACGGCGCTGTCGATCGCCGGCTGGCTGCTCCGGCGGGTGCACGGGCGGGATCTCTGGATCGTGCCGGCGTATCTGGCGCTGGCGAACCTGGTCGAATACGGCGTCCACCGCTTCCTCATGCACCGGCCGCTCGTGCCCCGGGCGCTCTACCGCGGCCACACGCTCGGGCACCACCGGGCGTTTCACCACGACTCGATGGCCATCGCCTCCTTCCGCGAGCTCGAGCTCGTGCTCATGCCCTGGTTCACGGTCGCCTTCTATTTCGCCTGTATCGGGCCGGTGGCGGCGCTGGTCGTGCGGGTGTTCGGGCGCGGCGCGGGCGGCCTGTTTCTGCTGACCGGCGTGTCGTCGTTCGCGCTCTACGAGGGGATGCACGCGCTCTATCACCTGCCGCCGGCCGCGCTCGCGCGGCTCGGCCTCGATCGGAGCCGGCTGTTCGGGTTTCTCTATGGCCATCACCGCCACCACCACCGGCTGGCGCGCATGCGCTGGGTGAACTTCAACATCTCCTGTCCGCTCGCCGATCGCCTGCTGGGGACGCTGGAGGACGAGCCCGATTGGTTGCGGGAGCGCGAGCGACGCGCCGCCGAGGAGACCGCCGAGTCGCCGCTGGAACCGCGGCGCCGATCGTCCGGGCGCGGCTGACGAGCGTTCAGCGGTGTGCGCGGCGTCCGGCCAGGAGCGCGAACAGGCCGGCGCCGCCGAACAGCAGCACCATGTTCCAGAACAGCCGGTCGCCCGGATGGTGCAGGTAACGGGCGAACCCCCGCCCCAGCGCCGGCGCCGCCAGGACCGTGAGGGCCAGCTGGCGGCCGGGGCGGTAGCGCAGGCTGCCGAGGCGCTCGAACAGAAATTCCAGCGTCACCGGCAGCGGCAGGAGGTAGAGCAGCGTTCCGTCCCAGGCCGCCGGCCAGCGCAGTCCGGCGAGCGACAGCGCCGCGGTCAGGAAGGCGAGCGGGTAGAGAACGGCGCAGCGCCGGCAGACGAGCTGCCCGCCCAGCCGGAAGCAGCGATCGTGTTCCTCGGGGCGGTGGTGGGAGAGCAACAGCACGCGCACCTGCCAGCTTACCGCGCCGAGATCGATTTCAGTGCCAACCCGGGCCGGTCGCGCCTAGCATTCCGCCGGGAGGGACGCCATGGCCACGGTCGACGAGATCGCCCCCGACATCTACCGCCTCAGCACCTCGGTTCCGCCGACCGTGGTGCCGGGCGGCTTCACCTTCAATCAGTTCCTGGTCGTCGACGAGCAGCCGCTCCTGTTTCACACCGGGATGCGCAGCCTGTTCCCGGACGTGCGCGAGGCGGTGGCGCGGGTCATCGATCCGGCCCAGCTGCGCTGGGTCGCGTTCTCGCACATCGAGGCCGACGAGTGCGGGGCGCTCAACGACTGGCTGGCCGTCGCGCCGCAGGCCCAGGCGCTCTGCAGCCGGGTGGCGGTGATGACCTCGGGCGACATGGCCGATCGCCCGCCGCGCGCGCTCGGCGACGGTGAGGAGCTGGCGCTCGGGCCGCGCAAGCGGCTGCGCTGGCTGGACGCCCCGCACCTGCCGCACAACTGGGAATGCGGCTACCTGTTCGAGGCGGCGACCGAGACGCTGCTGGCGGGCGATCTCTTCACCCACGGCGGGGCGGATCTCCCCGCGCTCACGGAGTCGGAGGTGCTCGGTCCGGCCGAGGCGGCGCGGCGGGCCATGCCGTCCAGCGTGGCGCTCGATCCGGGCGCGCCGCGGATCCTGGCCAAGCTGGCCGCCACCGAGCCGCGCACGCTGGCGCTGATGCACGGCAGCTCATTCCAGGGGGACGGCGGGAAGCTGTTGCGCGCGCTGGCGGACGCCCTCGGCGGCTAGGCCCGGCAACGAGGCCCGGCCCCGCCGCGGCGGCCGGGTCGCTGGTTCTCGGATGAAAATCCGTCTACCATAGGGGCCAGATCGACTGAGGGAGGGAGCGTCATGACCATGGATTCGAGAGACTCGGGCGAGCCGCAGCCGACTTTGGACGTGGCGGCGTCTCTGGGGATGACCGGCTCGATCGAGAATGCGGTCGCGGGCCGCTATGACTTCGAGATCGGCGACGTCATGAGTGAAGCCTGGCGCCTGGTCAAAGGATTCAAGGGGACATTCTGGGCGGCCGGAATCGTCATCTATCTGATGACGATCATCTCGGTCCTGATCTGGAGTCGGATCTCGCTGGCCATCTTCTCCGGACACCCGGGCTCGGTCGGGCCGGCGATCTTCAACGGCCTCATCGGTGCGTTCCTGGCGCCGCTCTACGTGGGGATGACCGCGCTGGTCGTCAGGCGGGCGGCCGGGCTGCCGGCCACGTTCGCCACGGCTTTCGCCTATCTGGGGAAGGTGCCGCTGCTGTTCGTGGCCGGGCTGCTCACCACTTTGATGACCTATCTCGGCCTCGTGCTGCTGATCATCCCGGGGTTCTACCTGGCCGTCGCTTACGCGATGACCATCCCCCTCATCGCCTTCAACGAGCTCGGCGCCTGGCAGGCGATGGAGATCTCGCGCAAGGCGATCACGCACAAGTGGTTCCGGGTATTCGGGCTCAACCTGGCGGTCGCCTTCCTGGTCCTGCTCTCCGCGCTGCCCTTCGGGATCGGGCTCATCTGGACGATGCCCTGGGCGATGCTCGTGCTGGGCGTGCTCTACCGCCGCATGTTCGGCGCGCCGGCCGCGAGCACCTGAGCCGCGCCGCCGTGGGCGCGCGGCGCCCATCTCTGGCGCGGGTTCAGCGCGGCTCGCCGGAGCGGGGGCGCTCGGCGAGCGGGAGGTGGACCACGAAGGTCGACCCCAACCCGCTTGACGATCGACAGGCCGAGCCCGGTGCCCGGCAGGCGCTGCGTGTGCGGCGCTCGGTAGAACGGCTCGCAGCCTGAGGCGCGTGGCGCTTCTCACCAGAGCCGGCTCGACCGGTCAGTCGTCGGTCAGCTTGAAGCCGAACGAGAGGGCCAGGAGGCGCGCGGCCTCGGCGGGGATCGCGGCCCCCTTGACCTGGTTCGTGGCCGGGTGGAGGAGAAGCCCGTGCGATCCGGCAAACGCGGCCTTGCGCAGGTCACAGCGTTCGAAACGCGCGCCGCTGAAGTTGCACTCGGAGAAGCGTGCCTCCGTGAGGTCGCAGTCGGCGAACGTCGCCTCGAGCAGTGAGCAGCGCGCGAACACGGTCTTGCGCGCCTTCAAAGACACGAACGAGGCGTAGTCGAGGTTGCAGTCGGCGAACGCCAGGTCGGGATAGGCGCCGAGGTCGCTCCAGTCGATTCCCATCATCTTGCAGCGCTCGAACCGCACCCCGCGCAGGGCCAGCCCGGCCGGGACGAGCCGCGTGAGGTCGCAGGCGTCGAACGCGCAGTCCTCGAGCCGGGCGCCCTGCCAACGACTCTGCGGGAGCTTCAGGTTCCGGAACGTGCAGCGGGAGAACGACTTGCCGCCCAGGTCGGCGTCGGCCTCGGGCAGCGCGAGACCCGTGAACGTCGCCTCGTCGAACGACTCGCCGCTGGCCAGATCTTCTGCCGTCGGGGATGTCATCCGGGGCGAGTATCGTCCAAGCGGCCAAGTTGCCGCCAGGTCCGAAAACGGCCAGCGGCCGGACCCGGGACGGGGCATGGTAAGGGCGTGTCGCCGCTCGACCCCGACGTTTGCTACCGGGCGCTCCTGGCCCGGGACGCCCGCTTCGACGGGCTGTTCTTCGTCGGCGTGAAGACGACCGGGATCTACTGCCGGCCGATCTGCCGCGCGCGCACGCCGGGCCGCGATCGCTGCCTCTTCTTCCGGACCGCCGCGGCCGCCGAGGCGGCCGGGTTCCGGGCCTGCTTCCGCTGCCGCCCCGAGCTGGCCCCCGGCGCCGCGCCGGTGGACGCGCTGCCGCGCGTGGTGGCGGCGGCGCTGCGGCGCCTCGAGGAGGGGGCGCTCTCGGACGGGGTCGGCGTCGACGACCTGGCCCGGGCGCTCGGCGTCTCGGGCCGGCACCTCCGCCGGGCGATGCGTGCCGAGCTCGGCACCGGCCCGCTGGCGGTCGCCGACTCCCGCCGGCTGGCGCTGGCCCGGCAGCTCATCGCCGATACCGCGCTGCCGATGACCGAGGTGGCGTTTGCCAGCGGGTTCCGCAGCGTGCGGCGCTTCAACGCCGCCGTGAAGGCGCGCTTCGGGCGGCCGCCGTCGGCCATGCGGCGGGGCGCGCGCGACGGCGAGACCGGCGCCGCGGCGCTGACCGTCACGCTGTCGTACCGGCCGCCGTTCGACTGGCCGGCGATGCTGAGCCACTTCGGCGCCCGCGCCATCCCCGGCGTCGAGCTGGTCCGCGGCGACGTGTACCTGAGGACCGCGGCCGCCGGCGGGCGGCGCGGCTGGCTGGCGGTGGCGGCCGATCCGGCGCGCCCGGCGCTGCGGGCCACGATCTCCACGTCGCTGGCCGGGTCGTTGATGGCGATCGTGGCGCGGCTGCGGCGCCTGTTCGATCTGGACGCCGAGCCGTCGGCGATCGTCGCTCACCTCGGACGCGACCCGCGCCTGGCGCCGCACGTGCGCGCCCGGCCGGGGCTGCGGGTCGCCGGCGCGTTCGACCCGTTCGAGGCCGCGGCGCGCGCGGTGCTCGGACAGCAGGTCAGCCTGGCCGCCGCGCGCACCCTGGCCGGACGGCTCGCCGCCCGCTTCGGCGAGGCGATCGCCACGCCGGAGGGCGAGCTCGGCCGGATCTTTCCGGGGCCCGAGGCGATCGCCCGGCGCTCGGCCGGTGAGCTCGGCGCGCTGGGGATGCCGGGGCGGCGCGCCGCCACGTTGCGGGCCCTCGCGCAGGCGCTCGCGCGCGGTGAGCTGACCTTCGACGCGGCGGCCGAGCCGGCCGCGCTGGTGGCGGCCCTCGCCGAGCTTCCCGGCGTCGGCCCCTGGACGGCGCACTACCTGGCCATGCGCGCGCTCGGCTGGCCCGACGCCTTTCCGGAGGCGGATCTCGGCCTGCGCAAGGCGCTGGGCGGGATCTCGGGACGGCAGGCGCGCCTCCTCGCCGAGCCCTGGCGCCCCTGGCGCGCCTACGGCGCCACCCACCTTTGGACCGCGCTCGCCATCCAAACTGCGGAGGGACCTCGACCATGAATGATGCTGCTTTCTTCACCATCGCGCCGAGCCCGGTCGGCCCGCTGACGCTGCTCGGCGCCGGGGACGATCTGATCGGGCTCTACTTCGACGACGATCCGAACGGCGCGGCGGCGCGGCGCGGGGCGGTCCGCGACGATCGCCGCCTGCGGGCGGCCGTGGCGCAGCTCGACGAGTACTTCGCCGGGCGGCGCACGCGGTTCGATCTCTCGCTGGCGCCCCGGGGGACGGCGTTTCGCCAGGAGGTCTGGCGCGCCTTGCGGCGGATTCCCTACGGTCAGACGTCGAGCTACGGCGAGATCGCACGCGCGATCGGCAAGCCGGCGGCGTCGCGCGCCGTCGGCGGCGCGAACCACCACAACCCCATCGCCATCGTGATCCCTTGCCACCGGGTGGTGGGCGCGGACGGCTCGATGACCGGGTACGGCGGCGGCCTCGATCGCAAGGAGCTGCTGCTGGCGCTGGAGGCGCGGACGGCCAAGCGAGCGGCCTGAATTCTCACGACGGGGCGCCGCCGGCCGGCCGCTGTTCCCGATCCGTAACGCCGCGCGCGCCCCCTGCGCCCGGGCGGGGGCACCGGGATTGCTGCACTCCCTTCCGAGGTGCAGATGGCGGGACCGGGGAGGGTGTGGGGGGCGGGCTGCGTCGCGCTGCTGGCGCTCGGGGGGTGCGGCAGCTCGAAGGGATCGGGCAACGGCGGTGCGGGCTCGGGCGCCGGCACGGGCGCCACCAGCGGGAACGGCGCGGGCGGGAGCAGCAGCGACGGCTCGGTCATGGTCGCCGGCGGGCCGCCCTGCTCGGATCTGTTCGATCAAGATCAGGTGCGGACGTATTCGATCGACATCACGCCGACCGAATGGCAGAGCATCATGGCCGAGCTCAACGACGTGACCACGCTGGTCGCGCAGGGGAACGACTTCGTGGTGCGCCACCCGGTCGTCTTCCACCTGGGGAGCGAGACCGTGAGCGACGCGACGCTCAAGCTGCACGGGCAGTCGTCCTGGGCGCAGACGGCGATGCTCGACGGCGCCCGGGCCAAGATCCAGTTCGACATCTCGTTTCACCAGAGCGATCCGAACGGGAAGTTCCACGGCATCGAGAAGCTGGTGTTCGACATGCCGCGCAGCGACTGGACCTTCATGCACGATCGTCTGGCGCACGCCTGGCTGCGCCAGATCGGGATCCCCGCCGGCTGCGCGACCAACGCGCGCGTCGAGATCAACGGCAGCTACTACGGCCTCTACGTCGCCGAGGAGAACACCAACAAGCGCGTGCTCGCCGAGTTTTTCCCCAACAACACGGGCGGGCTCTGGAAAGGCGGCATCCAGCCCGAGACGGCGCTGTCGGTGCAGCCGCAGAACATGGCGCGCCAGCAGCAGTTCGCCCAGGCCGTGCAGGCGGGAGATCCGACCGGCCTCGAGGCGATCGTCGATCTCTCGTCGTCGGTGGTCGAGTTCGCCAGCGAGGCGATCCTCAACAACGCCGACGGCACCTACGGCGGGACGCACAACTTCTACCTCTACGACCAGGGAGCGCCCGGGTTCGTCTACCTGCCGAACGACACCGACTCGACATTCGACTGGATGGCCACCTTCGACGTGACGCCGGCCGACGATCATCCTCTCTACTACTGGGCGAACCGGGCGGCCCCCAAGCCGATGGTCGGCCCGGTCTACCTGGCGGCGCTCGACGATCCGAGCTACCGGAAGAAATACATCGAGGCCATCGCCACCCAGCTCTCCAAGTGGAACGTGGGGCAGGTGCAGGGCTGGATCGACACCTGGTCGCAGCAGATCGCCGCCGACGTCGCCGCCGATCCGCACACCTGGGCCACGCCCGACCAGTTCCAGATGGCGGTCAGCACGGCGCACGACATCGTGTCCCAACGCGCGCAATACCTGCAGACCTTCCTCGATTGCGAGCAGAACGGCAGCGGCGCCGATCAGGACGGCGACGGCGCGCGGTGGTGCGACGACTGCGACGACGGGAACGCCGCCGTTCATCCGGGCGCCACCGAGATCTGCGGCAACGGCGTCGACGACGACTGCAACGGCCTCGTCGACGAGGGGTGCCCCTGAGTCGCCGATAGCTTTTGTGGCGTAGGGAAGCTCCCCCAAATGAGGGGACCCGCTTCCCAGCTCCCCCGGCCACCTCACGATGTAGCGCGTGCCGCTGCTCGCGCCCGCCCTCTGTCTCCTCTGGCTGGCGGGCGCGTCGCAAGACGCGACGGCGCCGTCGCCGGCGAACGCCGGGCCCGAGATGGAGGAACCTGCCGAGGAGCCCGCGGGCGGGGCGGGGGTGAGCCCGGTCGAGCTGATCCCGCGCCTCGAGCTGCGGCAGTCCTTCACCAGGCTCACCGGGGACGTCTCTTTCCACGACACCATCCTGGAGATGGACATCGAGTTCCTGCGCCGCTTGCTGCTGCGGTATCAGGTCCCGGCGCGGCTGATGGAGACGCCGGCCGGCCAGGTCTCGGGCATCGGGGATCTCCAGGTCACCCTCATCGGGATCCTGGCCTCGAACCCGCGCCTCGTGGTGGCCGCCATCGCGGGCACCGAGCTGGATACGGCGACGCACCCGCAGCTCGGCGATGGCAAGCAGGAGCTGATCTTCGGGGCGGGCGCGGCACTCAAGTCCACCCGTTGGTGGCTGGCCTACGCCGTCGTTCAGCAACAGTTCTCGGTCGGCGGTGATCCCGCGCGTCCCGAGGTCAATCGGCTGGCCACCGATTTCGGCAGCATCTTGTTCGGCCGGCAGTTCAACTGGCTCAAGCTCGACGTCACGACGACGGTCGACTTTCCGGGCGGCCCCACGGCGCGGGTCTACGGACAGGGGGAGCTCGGGGCGCTGGTGATCGATCGCGTGGGGCTGTTTCTCCGGAGCGGGACCCAGCTGCTCGGCCCGCGCCTGGTCGACTACACCGTCATCGCCGGCGTGCGCTACCTGTTCCGCCTCGGGACCTCGCGGCCGCCGTGAGCGGCGCCTTCATCCCGCCGGGGCGGCGAGGGCTGCCTCGAGCCAGTTCCGGTCGAGCCAGTCGAGGGCGTCGGGCGCCGCGCGCAGCGTCCGGTCGACCTCGGTCACCAGCCGATCCGGCGCCGGCCCTGCCGCGTAGGCGCGGGCATAGAGGATCCAGTTCGAGAGCTCGTAGTGGTGCAGGAGGGGCGCGAAACGGCGGCCGCCGAGGCGCTCCAGGGCGGCGGCGGCTTCGAGCGGCGTCGCGCAGGCGACGAGCGCGTTCGCCGCGTCGAAGAGCAGCGCCCGCAGATCTTCGAAGGCCCGCTCGGGTGCGCGCCCCACATCCTCGAGCAAGGCCGTGAATCCGGCCTCGGAGAGGCCGGCGCCCTGGGCGCGCTCGGCCAAGAGCGGCACCTGGGTGGTGATGAAGTCCGAGTCGGGCGCCAGAGTCAGAAGCCGACCGCAGAGGTAGAGGTCGAACGCGCTGGCGATCGATTCGGCCAAGAAGAGCGCCGCCGCGCTGGGGGGCGCACCCGCCGCCCCGCGCGCGAGCTCCCGGGCGCAGAGCTCGTGCCAGGCGACGTGGGCCACCACATCCGCCGGGAGGCGGCGCTCGCAGAGCACGTCGGCGCCGGCTTCGGGGCTCCAGTAGGTGAGGTTCAGGAAGAGGGCCCGATCCCACCCCCAGCCGAGCTGGCCCTCGGCCTCGGGGACCAGGAACCGGTGCCCGGCGCGGCGCAGGAAAGCCTCCAGCCGCCCGCAGATCGCCACACCTTTGACGGCGGCGCGGTCGTCGATCTCCAGCTCTTCGAGCGTCACCGGGCGGAGCGGCATCGGGCGAACCCTAGCAAGGGCGCCAGCAAGCTGGCGAATCGAAATGTAGGTGGAGGCAAGCCAAGCGAGGAAAAAGGCGGACAACCGCCGCCGCAGCGGAGAAATCTGCAACAAAAGTTGCGCAGACCTTGCACCGGCCGCACCGACCGTGAATAACCTTTGGACGATGGGCTTCCGCGCGATCACCGCGCCCGTGTTCAGCGAGAGCACCGTCCACCGGGTGGAGCGGGTGCCGGAGTGGAATGCCTCGGGCGAGGATCAAGGCCCGCAATGGCGGGCGCTCTGCGGCGCGCGGGTTGGCCACATGCGGAGCGAAGGGATGTTCGAGTTCGAGGTGCCGGTGGCGCTCGATCCCGAGTCGTGGCGTCTGGCCGCGAACTGCCCGGCCTGCCTGGCCGCCACCGAGCGCCGCGCCCTCGGCGCGCTCGTCTAACGGCGCGCGACTCATGCGATAGTCCGCGCGGTCCACCCGCGGAGCCCGCATGAGCGCCGATCCCGAAATCCTCACCGAGGTCCCTCTGTTCCAGCTGCTCGACGCCGACGAGCGCGCGGCGCTGGCCGCCAAGGTCGAGGCGATCAGCGCGCCCGAGGGGAAGACCCTGTTCAACTACGGCGATCCGGGCGATTCGCTCTACATCGTGCGGGAAGGGGAGGTGGAGATCTACTTCAAGAACGACACCGGTGAACGCATCGTGCTCGAGCGGCCGGGACCGGGCGACTTCTTCGGCGAGCTGTCGCTCATCGACGGGGGGCCGCGTACGGCGACGGCGGTGGTGACCCGGGACCTGCGAGCGGTGATGGTCGATCGGGAGGACATCGAGGCGCTGCTCAAGCAGCACCCGGCGGCGGCGATGGACCTCTTGACCGCCACCGGCCGCCGGCTGCGCGACGTCAACCACAAGCTGCGCCACACCGCCTCGCGCGACATCAACGAGGAGGTCGAGGACACGCGGACCACGGTCATGAAGATGGCCGACTGGATCTCCGAGTTCAGCGGGAGCCTCCCGTTTCTCTTCATCCACTGCGGCCTCTTCGCCCTCTGGATCCTGCTCAACACGGGCGCGCTCTCGCGCACGATCCTCGGCGGCTGGGATCCGTTCCCTTATGGATTCCTCACCATGTGCGTGTCGCTGGAGGCCATCATCCTCTCGGTGTTCGTGCTCCTCAGTCAGAACCGGCAGGTGGCGCGCGACCGGACGCGCAACGACATCGAATACCGCGTCAACCTGAAGGCCGAGCTGGAGATCGCTCACTTGCACGAGAAGATCGACGAGATGAACTCCGAGCTGCTCGAGAGGCTCAAGGTCCTCGAGCGGAACCACGCCCGCTGACCGCGCGGCCGGCTAGCGCAGGTACTTCGCGACGCCGATGCTCTGTGACTTGAGCGCGGTGGCCACGAAACCGGCGATCTTCGCGGCGCCGGAGGCGTTGGTGTGGGTCATGTCGGTGCCGAGCGCGTGATACTGCTGCCAGCCCTTGGGCCCGAGCCCGTTGTACCAGGTGGTGGTGATCGACGTGAGATCGACGTAGGCGACGTTCTGCGCGGTGGCCACGGCCTGCATGTCGGCCGCGTGCAGGCTCGACTGGTCGGAGAGCGTCTGGCCGCTGAAGGTGGCGCGCGCGGGAGGCGAGATCAGCACCGGCGTGGCGCCCTTCGCCTTGGCGTCCGTCACCATCTGGGTGAGGGCGGCTTGGTACTGGGCGGAGGTGTCGGTCTTGTCGTTGGTCCCGAATTGGATCAGGACCCAGTCGCCGGTGGCCATCAAGCTCTTGACCGCTCCCCATTCGGCGCCGCTGTCGAGGAAGCTGATCGCGCTCTCGCCGCTGTCGGCATAGTTGGCGACGTCGGCGGGCGGCGCGAAGTACTGCGGGATCATCTGCGCCCAGCCGGCGTAGTCGGTGTCGGTCTGGTCGCAGACGGTCGAGTCGCCCGCCACGTAGATCATCACCGGCTTGGTCGCCGCGCTCACCAAGGCGTATCCGATGTCGGGGATCTGCAGATCGGCGGCGGTGGGCGCCGAGAAGAAGAGATCGAGCCCGGGGTAGCCGGCGGCGACGTTTTCGGTCGGCTGGCCTTCCTTCGCGCGCACGTTGACCGCGAACGCGTAGGTCTCCGACTGGCCCGCCGCCGTGGAGGTCATCCCGAGCAGCACGCGGTTCGCCTCGGCGTGGATCTCGGTCTCCGCGGCGCCGCTGCCGCCGAGCTGAACGGTCACCGCGTAGTTCCCCGCCTCGCTGGTTCCCTGCGCGGTGGCGACATCGGTCGTGGTGTATGTGCTGCCGCCGAACAGGCACTGGATGCAGGCCGGGCCGGCGCCGCCTCCCGGACAGACCAGGTCGCCGTTGGCGGAGGTGGTCTGGGCGACCGACATGCAGACGGCGCGGTTTGCCGTCGTCGGCGTCGGATAGCCCGGGGGAACGCTCGCGGGCGCGGTACCCCCGGCGCCGCCCGTGCTGTTGCTGCCGCCGCTCCCGGCGTGTCCGGCCGTGCCGCCGGTCCCGGAGGCGCCGGCTTTGCCGTCCGCGCCAGCGGCGCCGCCGGTGCCCTTGCCGCCCGCGCCGCCGGCGGCGCCGCCGGTCGCTGCACTGCCGCCCGCGCCTTTGCCGCCCGCGCCGGCCCCGCCCGAGGCTCCGCCGGTCGCCGAGGTCCCGCCCGTCCCCGGGGCGCCCGCCGCACCGCCGGTGCCGGTGATCCCGCCCGTCCCGCTCCCGCCGGTTGCCGTGCCCCCTCCGGTCCCGGTCGTCCCTCCGCTGCTGGTGCTCCCGCCGGAGCCCGGGTTTCCGCCGGTTCCCGGGGTGCCGGCGCCGGTTCCGTCGGCGCCGCCGCCGCCGCAAGCGGCCGCGAGCGTTACGATCGCCACCGCCAGGGCCACCACCAGGGGTGGGCGACGCTCGTGCGAGGGATTATCCTGGGGGCTTCGCATCACTTGAAGGAAGGGGAGGCGGTCCGGAAACTGCTGCGACCGCAGGCTCGAATCACAAGGAGGCGACCATGAACGGGAGCACAGGGCAGATGGCGGCCGAGGGTCGGGGATCGGCGGCCAGGACGGCAGGCGTGACGGTCACGGCCATCGCGCTGTTCGCCGTGGCGGTCTTCGTCGGAACGCGTCGCGCGGGCGAGGGGCCGCCCCCGGGCGTCGCGCTGGGGCCGACGGCGCCCGCAGCGCCGGCGGCGGCGCCTGCCGAGGCGCCCGCGGCGCCGCCGGCGAAGCACGCCCCGCGCCACCTGCAGGAGGCCAACCGGCACGAGCTCAAGACGACGATCCCCAGGGGCGCGTCCGTCTACGTCACCGCCAACGCCGGCGATCCCGAGGCGTACAGGTTGGCCGAGGAGATCCAGGCTTTTCTTTTCCTCAATGGGTACCTCGTCAGCGACGTGACCCGCAGCATCTCGAAGCCGCCGGCCAAGGGCGTCGGGCTCGAGCCGCTGCCGAAGGGGCGCTGGCGGGTCATCGTCGGTTCCGCCGACGAGTGAGGGCGACTTAGACCTCGCGGCGCTCGGCCGGCAGCGAGAAGATCAGCAGCGGGCGGGGCGGGGCGGCGGCCAGCGCCGGGCGCGGCGCCCGCCCGCGAAAGCCGGGGTCGGCGGGGTCGAGGAAGTCCTGCTTGGCGCCGACCACCATCACCGGATCGCCGTCGCGCAGTCGGTGAACGTACCAGCCGGAAGGGGTGGCGCCCGACGCGACCTCCAGCGCGGCGTAGAGCAGGCGCAGTTGGTGGCTGTCGAGCGCGACGTTCGGCTCGCCGTAGAGACGGGCCTCGGCCACCTGAATGAAGATCGATCGTCCCTCCTCGTCGACGAGATCGAAGTCGTGGAGCACCTCGAACACCCCGGGGTAGCGCTGCTGGCAGGGGAGCCCGAGACCGACGGCGCGCTCGCCGCCGATGGGATGGGCGAGGTGCTGCCGCCCGCGCACCCAGCCGACGACCGAGACGATGGTGTCGTTCGGCTCGGCGGCCAGCGCCGTCCAGTCATCGGCCGCCAGATCGGCGGCGTCGCGGCGCAGGATCCGTTCGATACGTTCGCTGCGCGTGCGGATGATGGCCCGCCTGACGGCGCGATACACGCCGGCCACGCACGTTCCGATGACGATCGCGGCGACGCGCACCGAATAGATCGGCAACAGGTAGGCCAGGCCCGCTGAGAGGGAGAAAAAGGCGGGCGGAACGGCGATCCAGAACAGCGCCCACAACGAAAAGACCAGGATGGCGACGCGGCTCCGCTCCTCCGGCGACAGCCAGGCCACGGCCGGATCGTCGCGGAGCGGCGTCATCCGGTGCAGCGGACCCTTCGCGGTCTCCGACCCGAAAGCCCCGAACATCCCCACGCCTCGATGATAACCGAACTAGGCGGTGGGGTGAGGGCGCAACCCTTTGGCGAACAGGCGTCATCAAGAGGCCGGAGAAGAACGAGCCGGCGCCGCCCGGCGTCCCTCCCGGCTGAAACTTCGTCCGGCCGGCGAAGCTCGCTCCGTGTCGGGCATGCGCGGGGAATTCCATCAGCGGGGGCCGCCGAAGCGCGCGGCGATGGCGCAGCCGGTTTGCTCGCCCAGCCGGCAGGCGGCGTCGGCCTCGGTCAGCGCTTCCGGCTCGCGTCCGAGATGGTGGAGGGCGCCGGCGAGCTCGAGGTGGGCGCGGGCGTCGCGGGGATGGCGCTTGAGATATTGCCGCCAGAGCGGCGGGATGCGCTGCAACTGGCCGGCGTGCACGAACGCGTCGTCGAGCCGGAGGTGGTTGTCCAGGTTGTCGGGATCGAGGGCGATGGCCCGTTCGAGGGCGGTGATCTGATCGTCGGTTCGTCCTGCCCGGCGCGCGCGGCCGGCGTCGGCCGCCAGCCCCTGGGCCGCCCAGGCGAGCGACGCCTTGCTGACCTTCCGGACGGGATCGAGCTCGCGGAGGAGGGCGAGGTCGCGGGCGTGGCCGAGGTAGTCGCGCTTCTTGGCCAGGAGACGCGCACGCAACGCGAGAGCGTCGGTGTCCTGAGGGCGCAACGCGAGCCCACGGTTCGCGTCGGCCAGCGCGGCGGCGGGGTCGGACTTCTCGAGGAGCAGGCCGCGTTCGAACAGCGCAGAGAGCGTGTCGCCGAACGAGAGCGCGTGGTCGCAGGCTTCGAGAGCGGCGGCTTGCCGCCCCGGGACGCGCTTGACGAGGTCGCAGCGATCGATGTCGGCGAAGCCGGCCAGGGTGTGCATCTTGGGGTTCGTCGAGCGGCTCTCGGACTCGGCGGCGAAGGCGTCCATCGCGGCATAGGTTCCGCCCCAACGGGGGCGCAGGGTGAACGTGAAAGCCACCCGGATCTGATAGCAGTCGGGGCACTGGGCCAGCGCCGAGTCGAGGAGGCGGCGCCTCAGCGCCAGCGGCGCGCTATTGGCGCTGGCGATCCAGATGAGCGCCCGGTGGACGGCCAGGAGCCCCGGGTGCATCGCCAGCGCGTCGTCGAGATCGGGGAAGGCGATCGCGTGCTGCTCGGCCATCCGGCGGAAGTTCCCGGGCGGCGTCTCGCAGGCCCACTTGGCGCCGCGCGCATACCAGCCGAGCGCGGCGCGGTGGATGCCGCGCGCGGCGAGCGCCATGTAGGAGTCGGGCTTGGCCGCCACCCACTCATCGAGGAGCGGGTTGAGCGAGGGGTCGGGGTTGCCGAACGCGTCGAGCGCGTCCATCGGCCAGTACTCCTTGTGCCAGTCGGCCTCGAACTGGGCCTGCAGATCGTTCAGCCAGGCCTCGAGCGAGTCGAACTTCCGGGCGCGCAGCAGGCGCAGCGGCACCCGCTTGTCGGCGGTCGCCCGCGGATAGCCGTCGGCGTCGGCGCCGGGGCGGCCGACGAACCCGGGCTCGAGGAGGTCGGCCGCGCGCGCCGCAGGCGCAGCGGCGACCGCCACCAGCAACGCCAGACGCCACACCGACCGCGCCACGCGGGCATCATAACATCTGGCGATTTACCCTTTTGCGCAGAGCTTGGACGTGGCGGCCGAATACCAAGCGACGAACCGTGGGTCTTCGTCGGTCATGCCCGCCTGTGAGCCATCTCGGATCGATCCGTCAAGGCGGCGTCGGCGGCCGCCCAGAAGGACCTGCCGTCACCCGAACGTCTCGCCGTTCCAGCCCCAGAGGTAGCCGACGGCGTCGGCGAAGTCGATGTAGATCCGGTCGCGCGCCACGCCGAGTCCGGCGGTCAGGCGGTCGCAGAGCTCGCCCGACAGCCGGGTGGTGTCGTCGGGGGTCATCTTGCCGACGTTCTTCACCGCCAGGAAGGCGGCGGGTGCCGGGCTCCCCCCAAAGGTCATGGAGAGCCCCGGCTGCAGGCAGGTCATCACCCAGCGCTCCGGCTTTCCGAACCGCGCCGCCAGCAGCTTCGACAGATCGGCGAGCAACTTCTTCTCGACGTCGGCGGCCGGGGCCGGGGCGGAGGTGAAGACGGTGACGAGCGGCATGGGGCGTTCCTAACGCGCCCCCGGCGCCGGCGCAACGGCCCCCCCGTGGTGGGAGCCCGACCGGGCTTCTGTCCGGGCCGTTCCTGTGTTACGAGGGGCTCATGAAAACCTGGAACCGTATGTTGGTGGTCACGCTCGGGGTCGTGGTCGGCGCTTCGACCGTCGGTTGCAACCGCCTGGGCGGAGGCGGGCGCACGCCGTCGACCGAGGACGAAAAGACGCTCTACGCGCTGGGCATGATCCTGGGGCGGAACCTCGGGACGTTCAACTTGAAGCCCGACGAGCTGCAGATGGTGGAGTCCGGGCTCGCCGACATGGTGCTCAAGAAGGAGCACAAGGTCGACCTCGACAAGTACGGTCCCAAGGTCGACGCCCTCGCCCGCAAGCGCGGCCAGGAGCGCGTGGCGGTCGAGAAGGCGCAGTCCAAGGCCTTCCTCGACAAGGCGGCCAAAGAGCCGGGCGCGGTGGTCACGCCGTCGGGCATGGTCTTCCGCACCATCACGCCCGGGACCGGCGAGGTTCCGAAGCCGACCGACCGGGTGAGCGTCCAGTACGAGGGGCGGCTCACCGACGGGACGGTCTTCGACAGCACCAAGAAGCGCGGCGGCGTGCCGGCCACCTTCCCGCTCAACGGCGTCATCAAGTGCTGGACCGAGGGCGTCGGGCGGATGCACGTGGGTGAGAAGGCCGAGCTGACCTGTCCGTCGACGATCGCCTACGGCGACAGCGGCCGGCCGCCGACCATCCCCGGCGGCGCCACCTTGATCTTCGACGTCGAGCTGGTGAGCATCCCGCCGGCGAACAACATCGGGTCGACGATGCCTCCGGGCCCCGGCGGGGGCGCCGGGCCGGGCGGGGGCCCCGGGAAGCCGGGGATGCCGCCGCAGATGCACATGATGGGCGGGCCGGGCGGCCAGCAGAAGATGATGCTGACCCCGCCGGGCGGAAAGCCGGCCGCCGGTCAGAAGCCGGCGACCGCGGGGTCGTCCAAGTAGCGGGCCACGAGGAGCGTCACGTCGTCGTCGAGCCGCTCGGCGAAGACGTCGAGGGCGGCGAGGAGCGCGTCGCGCACGGCGGCCGGCGGCGACGCGCCGTGCTCCTCGACCAGCGCCGCCAGTCGGTCGGTGCCGAACCGCTCGCGGCCGTCGCGCCCCATCGCCTCGATGAGCCCGTCGGTGTAGAGCACCAGCAGATCGCCCGGCTTTAGCTGGGCGCTGCTCTCCACGGTGCCGGCCTCGATGTCGCGCTTGGCGCCCACCCAGGCGCCGGGCGTCTCGAGCCGCTCGCAGCGCCCGCTCTCGGCGCGCCGGATCAGGATCTCCTCGTGCGCGCCGGCGAAGACGAGGCGGCCGTCCTGCCGGTAGCGGAGCAGCGTCAGCGTGGCGTGCTCGCGCTGGCCGAGCCGCGTGCGCACGTTGTCGACCAGCATGGTGTTGAGCGCCAGCAGCAGCTCGCGCGGAGAGGCGTCGGGCATCTTGCGCGCCAAGACGCCGATCCCACTCTGCATCATCAGCATGACCAGCCCGGTGCCGAGGCCGTGGCCGGCCACGTCGCCGATCCCGATCCAGCAGCCGTCGGCGACCGGGATGACGTCGTAGTAGTCGCCCCCCACCTCGGTCGCCGTGCGCATGGTGGCGGCGATCTCCAGCCGCGGGACCGTCACGTCGCGGGGCAGGATCGAGGTCTGGATCCGGGTGGCGATCTCCATCTCTTTTTCCAGGCGCTGCCGCTCGGCGACCTGACGGCGCGTCGCCTCCTCGACGAGGCGGGCGACCAGGCGCGCCCCCTCGAGCGCGCTCGAGACCTGCTCGGCCAGCGACTCGTAGACGATCCCCTCGCGCGGCCCCATCTCCAGCAGCAGGCAGCCGAGCGCGCGCTCGTGGAAGTAGAGCGGCTCGACGATGATCGAGGCCCGCCGGGCCAGGGGCTCGATGACCGCCGGCAGGAGCGCCGCCGCCGACAGCTTGCTGCCGGGCCCAGGCTCGCTGCCGCCGGGCGGACGCTCCACGTCGTGCGCCAGCACCACCTCCATCTCGGCCCCCGCCCCCGCGTCTGCCGCGCCGCTTTGAATGAGCGTCATCCAGGCGCCCGGAATCCCGAGCTGGGGGAGCTGCTTGCCGACCGCGCCGGTCAGCGCGGCCACCTGCTGCGTCGAGAGGAGCGCGGCGCCGCTGACGGTGAGCGCGTGCGCCAGGCGCTCGGTGTGCAGGCGGTGCTGCGCCTGGGCCCGCTCGGCGAGATCGGCGATCAGGATGCGCGCCTCGTGCCAGAGGTCCTCGGCCTGCACCCAGCGGAGCGGCTCGCTGGGGAGCGCGGGGAGCAGGAGCTTGCGCAGCGCCGAGATCATCCGCTGCCAGGCCCCGACGTCGTCTCCGGATGCCGCCACCTGGCCGAGCAGCCGGTCGAGCGTCGAGGTGAAGAGGCCGGCGCCGGCCCCGCGCAGCTCGGCCTCGAAGGCGTCGAGCAGCTGGCGATCCCAGCCGGACGGCAGCGCGGTGTCCGAGCCGTGCACGGAGCGCGCGATCTCGCGCTGCAGGTCGGGGCCGTGCTCGGCCAGCAGGCTGTCGACCGGCGTCTCGGTCATGGTGACCGGACCGGCGCGGCCGGGGCGCGCCAGCCCGGAGAAGCAGCCGCACGACTGCCGCACCACCAGCTCCGTGGGCGCGCTGGTGCGCAGCTCGACCTGCCGCCCCTCGAGCTGCGCCAGGACCAGGTCGAGCGCCGCCTCGCCCTGCTGGTAGAGCGGCTGCCGGACGGTGGTGAGCGGCGGCGTGGAGAAGCGCGCGTCCTCGATGTCGTCGAACCCGACCACCGCCACGTCCGAGGGGACCTGCAGCCCCCGCTCCTCGAGCGCGCTCATCGCGGCCAGGGCCATGTAGTCGTTGCAAGCGACCAGCCCGTCGAAGGGGACCCTCCGCTCGTCGACCAGGAGCTCGATCGCCGCCTCGCCCGAGCTCTTCTCGAACGTCCCCTCGCAGATGAGCGCGGGGTCGATGGGGAGGCCGCGCTCGGTCAGCACCGCCCGGTAGATCGCGTAACGTCGCTCGGCCTCGGCGTTGACCGCCGGGCCGCGGATGAAGGCGATCCGGTGACACCCGTGGCGCAGGAGGAGGTGCTCGAGCGCCTGCCGCATCCCCGGTTCCTCGTCGAGCGTCAGGCAAGGGACCTGCGCGGGCCCGAGCGCCAGGCTGGCCATCGGCAGCGGCGCCAGGCGCGCGCAGATCGCCTCCACCGCCTTGGGGCCGAGCGCGTTCCCCAGCGCGCCTCCCAAGATCACGGCGCCGTCGACGGCGCTGTCGTCGCACAGATCGAACACGAAGTTGCGGTGTATCCCCTCGTTGCCGGGGGCGCCGATGACGCCGCCGGTGAACACGGCCAGGCTGACCTCGCGCCGGCGGGCGGTGTCGGCCAGCCCTGCCAGCACCGTGTTCTGGTAGCCGCCCCGCACGGTGTCGATGAGGACGCCGATGACCGGCCGCCGGTCCTTCGCTTTGCCGCCGCGGGCGCTCGTCCCCTCGTTGGGGGCCGCCCGCGTCGAGCCGGTCTGATCGCGCCAGCGCATCATTTAGTCGGGGACCCTGAGAGGGTTCCCGCCCCCTCCTGCGATGAGCTCCGGCGAGCGAAGCTCGCCTGCGCTCGCCGCGATCGGCTCGGACAGCCCCGGGGTGGAGCCCGGCTTCGTCCACGCGTCGCGCGGTGCCCGCCCCCGCATCCGTCCATTCGTATCACGAGCGGGCGGGGGGACGAAAAAAGCTCGGCCGGAGGAGCCGAGAAGGACTCTGGCGCGCGCGCGGCGCAGAGGCGTATTCTTGCGCCATGAAGTCGTGGCACCTTCCGGCGCGAACAGCCGGAGCACGCCTGGCGTGAGCCCCTTCTCCGTTCCGCGCCCGCGCTCGCGGCGGGCCATGCTGATCTGGAGCACCACGCTGGTGGCGCTCATCCTGGCCACCGGCGGCATGATCGCGCAGCGGACCCGGCGCGAAATTCGCAGTGAGGAGCTGGAGATCCTGCAGGGCGTGCGCAAGGTCTGCAAGCTGTCGACGGTCGAGCTCACGCTGGCCGACTACGCCAAGAAGACCGTCCCCAAGACGATCGACCTGCCGTTCACCGAGGAGCCGACCGCCTACCTGTTCTATTCGGGGGTGGTGTCGGCGGGGTTCGACGTCTGCGAGGGGGCCTCGGGGATCACGGTCAACCACGCCAAGCGCGAGGTGCGGGTGGTGTTGCCGCCGCCGCGGATCCTCTCCGTCGACGTGCTGCGGTTCGAGACGATCAACGAGGAGACCGGGTTTCTGAACGCCATCTCGCCGGCCGACCGCAATCGGTGGTACGGGGAGGCGCGCGCGTCGCTCGAGCACGGCGCGCTGTCCGCGGGCGCCCTGGAGCGGGCGGTGACGCACGCGCGCGAGCTGTTCGCCGGCTTCATCGAGCCGCGCGGCTACAAGCTGGACTTGGTGGTGGGCAAGGAAGCCCTCACCACGGGGGAAGCGAAGCGGTGATCGTGTGGACGGAGCTGGGCTCTGCCCAGCGTAGTCGTCGCGGGAGGGTTCGGGAACCCTCCCAGGGTTCCCGGGTAAGTCGGCATCTGGCCGCGCTGGTGGTGGCGGTCGGGATCGCGCTCGGCGCTGGAAGGGCCGAGGCGCGCAAGCACGCGGCGCCCGCCGCGGCGTCCGGCGCGGCCTGCGCCGACAGCGACGAGACGGCGCTCTGGTGGTCGCCGCAGGCACCGGCGTCCGGCGCGACCGTCAAGCTGCTCGCCGTCGGCGAGGAGAACGGGGCGGGGGAGCTGACGGCGATCGATCCGGCCGGCGCGCGCCACGCGCTGACGGTCGCTCGCCACCCGGGCCTCCCGGGCAGCCTGTCGGCGGAGCTGACCCCCAAGCACGCGGGGACCTACCGGATCACCTGGACCCGCGGCGGCCACACGCTCGCCTGCCGGACGATCGACGTGGCGGCGCGCGCCCCCAAGCCCGAGACGGCCGTCGGCAAGACGGTCTGGACGGCGTCGCGCGCCTGGGATCGCCGCACCGAGAACTTCTTCTCGGCCTGGATCGACGTCCTGTTCGACGCGCCGCCTGACGCCTCGCTCGACTTTCGCCCGCTGCACCAGGCGCTGCGCGACGGCCAGCGCAACTTCCTGATGAACTACCTCGGCCTGCGCGAGGACGATCCCAAGAACAAGGCGGCCATCGTGGCCACGCCCGACTGCGCCGATCTGCCGTACTTCCTGCGCGCCTACTTCTCCTGGAAGCTGAAGCTGCCGTTCGGGTTCCGCGACTGCGATCGCGGGACCGACACGCGCCCGCCCCGCTGCAGCGGGTACTTCACCAACGAGGACCCGCCGTCGGGCAAGGAGACGCTGGCGGCGATGCGGTCCTTCCTGCGCCTGATGGGGAACCACGTCCAG
Source organism: Polyangia bacterium (assembly GCA_035607055.1). Classification (GTDB taxonomy): domain Bacteria; phylum Myxococcota_A; class Polyangia; order Fen-1088; family Fen-1088; genus JADGRB01. The sequence goes on along the minus strand of DATNDC010000076.1, from coordinate 12,732 downwards.
TCGGGGAGCGCCCGGACGGCGCTCGACGACGACGCCACCGACTACTATCCCGTGGCGCTCGAGCGCAAGGCGTTGCGGCCGGGGACGATCTACGCCGATCCTTACGGCCACGTCATGATGGTGGTCAGGTGGGTCGCCCAGACGCCGGCGCGCGGCGGCCTCCTCCTGGCGGTCGACGGCCAGCCCGACACCTCGATCGGGCGCAAGCGGTTCTGGGAGGGGACGTTCCTCTACGCCAACGACGTCAAGAGCGCGGGCCCCGGCTTCAAGGCCTTCCGTCCGGTCGTGCGCGGCGACGACGGCAAGCTTGCCTCGCTGCCCAACAAGGCGATCGGCGGCGCCGGCGATCCGGGCCACGCGCCGTTCTCCGACGAGCAGGCCCGCCTGAACGCCGACGCGTTCTACGCGCGGATGGGCAAGCTCATCAACCCGCAGGGCCTGGACGCCGCGGCGGCCTACCGCGAGACGCTCGACGCGCTCACCGAGCAGCTGACGGTCCGGGTCGGCTCGGTCGACAACGGTGAGAAGTTCGAGAAAGAAAAGCCGACCGTCATCCCGATGCCCGACGGCGCCAAGATCTTCGAGACCACCGGCCCCTGGGAGGACTACGCCACGCCGTCGCGGGACATGCGCCTCCTCATCGCCATGAACGTCCTGCTGGGGATCCCCGAGCGGATCGTCAAGCACCCCGAGCTCTTCAAGCTCTCCGGCCACAAACCGGAGGAGGTGCGCGCTGAGATCGCCAAGCTGCACCAGAGCTTGATCCCCACCCGCGGCATCACCTACACGCGCAGCGACGGCTCGGCGCAGAAGCTGACCGTCGCCGACCTGCTGGCCCGGCGGGCGGCGCTGGAGATCGCCTACAACCCCAACGACTGCGTCGAGACCCGCTGGGGCGCCGCCGAAGGGACGCCCGAGGCCGCCACCTGCGCGCGCCACGCGCCGCCCGAGCAAAAGACCAAGATGGCCGAAGTGCGCGTCTGGTTCCACGAGGCGCGGCGCCCCTCGCGCTGAGCGCGACGAATGAACGAGGCGGTCTTGAGCAAGCGATGCGCGAGCTCCAGCTCGATCTCGTCGCACGCGTCGACGCCGGACTCGCGGGCGATGCCCAGCGCCTCCAGCAGCTCCTTGGCGCGCCTCACTCTCTCCGGTCGTCTCCCTACCTTTAATCTTCAGCCCAAGGACGCGCGCGGCTTGGATCGGCGGCCGATAAAGCGTGAGTCTCGGAAGCCGATTCTCGACGGTACCGGGTAGCAATGGGCACCGTCGGCGTTGTACCCTGCCGGCCCATGAAGGTGGGTATCCCCAAGGAGATCTATCCTCACGAGTCGCGCGTGGCCGCGGTCCCCGAGACGGTCCACAAGATCAAGAAGCTGGGGTTCGACGTGGTCATCGAGGCCGGCGCGGGGGACGCGGCGTCGTTCGCCGACGCGGTCTACATCGAAGCGGGGGCCAGCATCGCCCCCAACGCCGAGGCCCTGTACGCCGAGGCCGACGTGATCCTCAAGGTGCGGCAGCCGATCGCGCTCGCCGGCGGCAAGCACGAGGTCGATCTGCTGAAGGAGGGCGCCACGCTCATCAGCTTCGTCTGGCCGGCGCAGAACAAGGAGCTGCTCGATCGGCTCGGCGCCCGCAAGGTGACGGTGCTGGCGATGGACGCCGTCCCGCGCATCACGCGCGCGCAGCGGATGGACGCGCTGTCGGCGATGGCCAACATCGCGGGCTACCGGGCGGTCATCGAGGCGGCGGCCCACTTCGGGCGCTTCTTCCCCGGTCAGGTGACGGCGGCCGGGCGGGTCAAGCCGGCGCAGGTCTTCATCGTCGGCGCGGGCGTCGCCGGGCTGGCGGCCATCGCGGCGGCGCGGGCGCTCGGGGCGCAGGTCCGCGCCTTCGACACGCGGCCCGTGGTGCGCGAGCAGGTCGAGAGCCTGGGCGCCACCTTCGTCGAGTTCAAGTTCGAGGCAGAGACGGGCGAGGGGCAGGGCGGGTACGCCAAGGAGGTGAGCGACGCCTATCTCGCCGCCGAGCAGGCGATGATCGCCCAGCACTGCAAGCAGTCGGACATCGTCATCTCCACGGCGCTCATCCCCGGCAAGCCCGCGCCGCAGCTCATCACCTCGGGCGCGGTGGTGGCGATGACGCACGGGTCGGTTCTGGTGGACATGGCCGCCGAGCAGGGGGGCAACTGCGCGCTCACCGAGCGCGACAAGGTGGTGGAGAAGTTCGGCGTCACCATCATCGGGCTGACCGACCTGCCGAGTCGGATGGCGCGCCAGTCGAGCGAGCTCTACGCGACGACGGTGTTCAACCTCCTCAAGGAGGTCGCGCCTGAAGGGAAAGTCGCGCTCAAGCTCGACGACGAGGTCCAGCGCGGCGTGCTGGTGCTGCAGGACGGCGCGCTCAGGTGGCCGCCGCCCAAGCCGCCGCCACCGCGGGCGGGCGGCCCGACCGGCAGGCACAAGGTGCTCGAGCCCAAGGCGACCGTGCACCCGACGCCGGCCCCGGGCGGCGGCAGCGGAAAGTGGTTGGGCACGATGGCGGCGATCGCGCTCGGCGCGGCGGCCGCCTTCGGGCCGCCGGCGCTCATCGAGCACCTGACGGTCTTCGTGCTCGCCTGCGTGCTCGGCTGGCACCTCGTCTGGAACGTGACGCCGGCGCTGCACACGCCGCTCATGAGCGTCACCAACGCCATCAGCGGCATCATCCTCATCGGCGGCATGCTGGCGCTGTTCGGCGGCGGGTCCGGCGCGTTCGCGCTGGGCGGCGTCGCCATCCTGGTCGCGGCGATCAACGTCGCGGGCGGCTTCCTCGTCACGCAGCGGATGCTGCGGATGTTCCGCAAGTAGGCGCGCGCGATGACCTCACCGATCGTCAGCCTCGTCAGCATCCGCTCCGTCGCCTACCTGGTGGCGAGCCTCCTCTTCATCCTCAGCTTGCGCGGCCTCTCCACGCAGGAGAGCGCCCGCCAGGGGAACAAGTTCGGCATCGTCGGCATGCTGGTCGCCGTCGCCATCACGGCGGTCGTGCTGCTCATCCCCGGCGACGGCGTGGCGGCCGTCGCGCCCGACGGCACGGTCATCGGCGTGCTGGGCGGCGCGCTGGGGGTGGGGTGCCTGATCGGCGCTTTTCTGGCCACGCGCGTGGCGATGACCTCGATGCCCGAGCTGGTGGCGATCCTGCACAGCTTCGTCGGCGCGGCGGCGGTCCTGGTCGGCTTCGCCACCTACCTGCAGCCGGGCGGCGACGCGGCCGACCGCGGGGCGCATCTGGGCGAGATCTACGTCGGCGTGCTGGTCGGCGCCGTCACCTTCAGCGGCTCGGTGATCGCCTTCGGCAAGCTGCGCGGCAAGATCGGCAGCAAGCCGCTGCTGCTCCCCGGACGCCACTATCTCAACGTCATCATCCTCACCCTCTGCGTGGCGCTGGGGGTGGTGTTCCAGAACGCGGACGTCCCCTTCCTCCAACCGGGCATGCGCTTCTTCGACGCGGGGATACCGGCGCTCATGATCATGACCGGCCTGGCGCTGCTCCTCGGCGTCCACATGGTGATGGCCATCGGCGGCGGCGACATGCCGGTCGTCGTGTCGCTGCTCAACAGCTACTCGGGCTGGGCGGCCGCGGCGGCCGGTTTCATGCTCTCGAACGATCTCCTGATCATCACCGGCGCGCTGGTCGGCAGCTCGGGGGCCATCCTCAGCTACATCATGTGCAAGGCGATGAACCGCTCGATCTGGAACGTCGTGCTGGGCGGCTTCGGCGCCGAGGCGGGGTCCAAGCCGGCGTCGGGCGGCGCCGCGGCTCCGGCCGGCAAGGTCAACGAGGCGACCGTCGACCAGGTGGCCGAGCTCCTGCTGGCGGCGCGCAGCGTGATCATCGTGCCCGGTTACGGCATGGCGGTCGCGCAGGCGCAGCACCCGGTCAAGGAGGTCTCCTCGGTGCTGATCGAGAAAGGGATCAAGTGTCGCTACGCGATCCACCCGGTCGCGGGCCGCTTGCCCGGGCACATGAACGTGCTCCTGGCCGAGGCGTCGGTCTCCTACGACATCGTCAAGGAGATGGACGAGATCAACGAGGACTTCCCGACCACCGACGTGGTGATGGTGATCGGCGCCAACGACATCGTGAACCCGTCGGCCGAGGAGGATCCGTCGAGCCCCATCTACGGCATGCCGGTTTTGCAGGTCTGGAAGGCCGCGCGCGTGGTGATGCTCAAGCGCGGGATGGCCGCCGGCTACGCGGGGGTCGACAACCCGCTCGTCTACAACGACAACACGCTGATGCTGTTCGGCGACGCCCGCCAGAGCGTCAACAAGCTGCTCACGGCGCTGCGCGGCGGCTGAGCGCGCTCGACCGCTCCGCCCGCTCCCGGCCCTGCCGTCACCGGGTGAGCCGTTCGATCTCGCCGTGGGCGCGGGGCGCGGCCGGGTGCTGCGGCGCGAGCGCCAGGAAAGTCCGGAACGAGGCGACGGCGTCTTCCTTGCGGCCGAGCGCCTCGAACGCGAACGCCTGCGCCAGGCGCGCCTCGGGTTGGGCCGGATCGGCGGCCAGCGAGGCGGTGAGGTCGACTTCGGCCTCGCGGGCGCGCCCGAGCGCCATGAGCGCAAGACCGCGGTTGGCGCGCACGCGCGGGTCGGCGCTCCCGGCGTAGGCCTCGACGGCGGCGGCCGGATCGCCGTTCTTGAGCGCCAGATCGCCGCGCGCGATCGCGGCGGCGACACGCGCGGCGGCGTCGAGACAGACCGACGGGTCAGCGGCCGCCGCGTAGGCCCTGCGGGCGGCCGTCTCGTCGCCGAGCTCGAGCGCGACGTCGCCGAGCCGCTTCTGCCAGTCGCAGGCCGAGACGGGCGAGGCGGCCGGCTCGTCGGTCACCGCCTGCGGCGTGACGCCGCTGGCGCGGGCGAACGTGAAGGTCATCGGGAGCTCGTCGCGCGCGATGAGCGGCGCGAACGGGGGCCGGCGGGCGACGAAGATCAGCGCGTCGGCGTCGCGGTAGACGAGCGCCCAGCGCGCCGGGTCGAACAGCGCGGCGCGCGGGTTGAGGTCGGGGAAGGTCACCAGCGCCGTCGTGACGCCGAAGCGCGCCAGGAGCGCCTCCCAGTCGTCGCGTGACAGATCGTCGCGGCGCAGGACGGCGTGGAACGCCTCCGGGTAGCTGTTGATGCGGGGGTCTTGAAAGACGCGGTGGCGTCCGGCCCAGTGCCAGGCGAGGTAGGAGCCGACTTCCAGGTCGTTGTACATCCGCTCGCCGAGGCCATTGTCGTCGACGAATCGAATGGCCGCGGCGGGCACCAGATCCGACTCGAGGCCGAGATCGACGAAGCGCCCGCCGTGTCGCGCGGCCGCCAGACGCGGCATCAGCGTCAACCCGGCGAGCGCGGCGGTCACGGCGATCGTCCCGTAGCGCGCGGCGGGCGCCTGGGGCAGCTTCGCGCGCGCGCGGCGCGCGAGGTCGGTCAGTCCCACGGCCAGGATCGGGCCACTCAGGATGGCAAACTCCGCCACGAAGCGGATGCGGCGCGCGCCGGCGAACCCCAGCGCCAGGGCCGGGAGCGCCTGGCGGAGCCGCCGGCCGGGGAGGGCGGCGGCCAGGAGCACGCCCGCGGCGACGAAGAAGAACGGCCCGTCGAGCGGCCAGCGCGCGGTCCGGTATTCCTGCAGCGGGCGCAGCGCCGGCATCCGCCAGTGGTTGGCGATGTAACGGAGCGCGCCGGTCCCCGACGGCGTGGCGAAGATGAAGGGGCAGAGCGCGAGCGCCAGCAGCGCGGCGCGACGGGCCTCGGCGGGACGACGCTCGAGAGCCGCGCCCGCCGCAGAGAGACCGAGCACGACCGGCGCCAGGAAGAAGCAGGAGTTGGCGTTCGCCCAGACGAGCGCCAGCGGGACGAGCGCGTAGAGCGCGCGCGGCCGCCCTGCCTCGTCGCGCTCGAGCGCCCACAGCAGGATGGCGAGGCCCAGGAACGTGCAGAGGTGGGGGCGTTCGACGAACCTCGGCTCGGCCGCCCAGGCCGCGAGCGCCAGCGCCGCCGCGGCCGCCGCGGGGTGCGCGCCGCGCCGGAGCGCCACTCGAAACAGCAGCGCCCAGGTGGCCAGCACGAACGCCGTCTTCAAGAGCACGGTGCCGGCGATCCCGCCGGCGCGGTAGGCGAGGGCCAGGGCGATCTGGAACAGCCAGGCCAGGTTCAGCTCGCGCGCGTCGGGCCAGGTGAACGACAGCAGGTTGCTCCGCGGGACGGCGTGGTGGGCGAGGATGAGATCGCCGAGCCGCAGGTTGAAAAACAGATCGGTCTCGTCCATCGGCCAGAGGCAGCGCCCGGCGACGAACAGCAGCAGCGCGGCGAGCGCCGCCAGCTCCCCCACCCGCCGCGGCGGCACGGTCACGGCGCGATCCCGTAGACGCGCGCGTCGGGCGACGCGTACCGCAAGTGGAACAGCGTCGGGTGGGCGTCGGCCCAGGCGCGCTCGACGGGAAATCCGTCGGCGTCGGCCGCCACGTTGCGGGCGACGATCTCGTCCAGCGCCGCCACGAACAGCACCTCCGCGCCCGCCGCGCGCAGGTTGCGGCGCCAGATCTCGAAGCGCGCGCCGTCGCGGTAGGGGGCCGGCTCGGGCGTCTCGGCGCGCCCGGCCGGGATGCGGCGGCCGAAGTCGTGCAGCCGGTCGCCCGGCGCGCCCGCCACGTTCACGTAGCTCACCCGGTTGGCGAGGTCGCGTCCCGCCAGCGGAAACGCCAGGTTCGTTCCGGTATAGGCGACGCGCGCGCCCTGGACGTTCTGCCGAAACCAGCGCCAGGCGCCGTCGAGCCCGCTGCCGACCGCGTAACCGGGGTCGCGCGCGCGATAGCTCCGAACGCCGACCGCCAGGGCGGCCGCGGTCGCCACGCCGAGGAGAGCCAGCCCGACCCGCGCACCCCGGCGGCGCGCGCCGACCGAGAGGCGGCGCCCGGCCCAGGCCACCGCGGCGCCGAGCAGGCCGGCCGGCACGATCAACCAGCGTTCGCCGGTTGGATATTCGACCAGGCCGGCGAGCAGCGCCAGCGCGAAGCGCCAGTCGAGCGGCCGGCCCGGCCGCCCGGCTGCCCGGCCGATCGCCACCGCGGCGACGCCGAACGCGGCGAAGAGGAAGCGGCTCTCCTGGTAGGGGACGAGCAACCAGAAGCTCGCGACGGTACCGGCCAGGAGCCCCAGCTCCACCGGGGGCCGGCGCCAGAGGAGGACGATCGCCGCCAGCGACACGAAGACGAGGCCGCCCGCGGCGAGCATCTCGCCGAGCGCTCCGAGGTGCGCGATCGGCAGATGGTAGATCCAACCCCGCAGGGCCGCCCGATGGTAGAGACCGGGCCATCCGAAGCCCGCCAGGGGGTAGAGCGGGTTGCCGGTCACCACGGCGTTGCGCAGGAACCAGAACCCGCCCGTCGCCAGGAGGAGGGGCGGCAGGGCCAGCAGATCGCGCGCCCGCGGGTGTCCCCGCGCCGCCAGACCGACGACGGCGGCGGCGAACGGCAGCGCCAGCGCCAGGCCGGCGTACTTGGTTCCGATCGCCAGCCCCAGCGCCGCCGTCGCGGTCAGGAGCTCGCCGGCCGCGGCGCGCCGGCGCGCCCGATAGGCGAACGGCAGGACCGACAGCAGCAGCGCCGCCAGGCCGAGATCGGTCATCGCCGTGCGCGCCTGCTGCCAGATCTCGGGGACCAGCAGGAAGGCGAGCGCCGCCGCCAGCGCCGCCGTCCGCTGGCCACCGGCCTCGCGCACGGCCCCGATGACGGCCAGCGCGCCGAGCGCGGCGAACGGGAGCTGTCCGAGGCCGCCGAGCGCGTCCGAGCGGAGCGGCGCCATCAGAAACGCGAACCAGAGCTCGAGGTTGGACGGCGCGTAGGCCGACGACGGATCGCCGAACACCGCGGGGACGATCTCCAGCCGCCGATCGGCGATCCAGGCCGCCGGGACGTGCAGGTGATACGACAGCGTGTCGTAGAGGAAGGTCTCCTTGTGGATTCCCGCCCAGGCCCGCAGGCCGAGCGCGGCGGCGAGCGCGAAGAGATAGGCGGCGTCGAGCGCGGTCAGCGGCGCGCGCGGCGGCTCGTTTCCGGGCGGCAGCCGGCGTGTGGAGACTGCCAGCGCCACCGCCACGGCGGCGAGCGCGAGGAGGGTCGCGCGCGGGTCGAGGTGGCCGGCCGCGCCCAGGGCGGCCTCGACGGCGACCAGGAGGGCGAAGGCCCAGATGCCGACGCGCACCGCTCTCGTGGCGCGCGACGCGTCGGGCGAGGCGGTCAGGCGGGCGAGGCGGCCGCCCGCCACCAGCAGGAGCCCCAGCGAGGCGGCGAGACCGATCACGTCGGCACGGCGGCCGGCTGGGTCTCCGCCATCACGACGGCGGCGCCGATCAGCGCGGTGGCCGCCATCGCCGCCCAGCCCGCGAACGGCTGCGGCACCGCCAGCGCCACCCAGGCCGCGGCGCCCAGCGCGGCCGGACCGCGGGCGAGGCGCCGCTCGGTCCAGAGCTCGGCGACGAGCGGCGCCAGCGGGAGCGCGACCACGAGGCCCATCACCCAGCCGGCCGGCGACGTGATGACGCAGGCGATCGCCGCCGCCCAGTAGAGCAGCGCCTGCTGGCGCGGGTCGCCCGCCCGCCGCCGGCGCCAGGCGAGCGTCGTGAGCGCGCCGAGGCCGAGGATGAACGGCAGCCGCGCGGCGGGGAGAGAAGGGGCCTCGGGGGCCAGCAGGCGCGGCCAGCTGGCCACGGCCGGCGGCTCGTCGCTGTCGATGTGATACCGGGTCTTCCCGACGCCGATCTCGCCCGGATCGTCCTCGGCGGGGAGCTCATTTTCGCCGAGCGGCCCGTCCGTTCCCCCTTCACCGTAGAGGGAGACGCGGGGGAGCACGTCGCCGGCGTACTCGCGCAGGCGCGACGGACCGTCGACGAGCGCGGTCAGCCCGACGAGCGCCAGGCCGGCCCCGCCGGCCGCCAGCACGACCCGGCCGCGGCCGCCGGCCCAGAGCACGGGGAGGATCCCCACCAGCGCCGGCTTGATGGCGGCCGCCGCCGCCAGGGCCGCGCCCGCCGCGAACGGCCGTTCGCGCGCGCGCCAGGCCAGGACCAGGAGGAGCAGGATCAGCAGATCGATCTGCCCGCGCTCGAGATGCCGGTGGAAGGGGAAGAACAGGGCGCTGGCGACGAAGTAGACGGCGCGCCCGCGGCGGTCGTCCGTGCCCACCAGCCCGGCCGCGATCCAGGCCGCCAGCATCGCCGCCGTGAAGAGCGCCTTCGCCGCGGTGTACGGCAGCGCCGCCAGCGGCCGGAACAGATCGGCCGACAGGGGCGGATAGAGAAAGCGGCTGTGGCGGAAGATGGAGACGCCGTCCCACACCCGAGCGTCGGCGCCCGGCCCCGGCGCGGCCACCTGGTTGACGTACGGATCGAGCCCGCGCGCGCGCGCCGCCCCCGCCACGAAGTAGGCGGCGAAGTCCTGCTGCAGCGAGCCGGCGACGAACCCGGCGCCCGCCACCGCGGCGAACGCGATTGCCGCCAGCGCCGCGCCCGGCCGCCTCACGGCCCTCAGCGGGTGCGGCCGAACGCGCCCAGCGCCGCTTGGTCGTTGCGCTCGAACGCGACCTCGGCGTCGAGGCTGACGCGATCGCGCCCCACCGTGGCGACGGCCAGCGTCTGCTCGCCACGGCGGTAGGCGACGGTGGCGTCGCGCTTGCTCAGATCGCCCGCCACGTCGATCCGGTCCCAGCTCTCCGCGTGGCCGACGTAGTTGATGGTGACGTCGAACTGCGTGCTCCAGAAGAACGGCGGCGAGGCAAAGGCCAGGTCGCGTCCCAGCATGTTGAGCGCCGCGATCCGCCCCATCCGCTGGGCGACGGCCCAGTGCTCGATCCGCACCGACTCACCCGTCGGCGCGAAGGGGAAGCGGGCGATGTCGCCGGCCGCGTAGACGCCGGGCGCGCTCGTGCGCAGCCGGTCGTCGACCACCACGCCGCGATCGACCGCCAGCCCGGCCGCCTGCGCCAGCTCGGTGGCCGGCTTGACACCCACACCCAGCACGACCAGGTCGGCGGAGAGGCGGTCGCCGTTGGCCAGCACCACGCCGTTGGCCTCGATCCGCGCCGCGGTGGTGCCGAGGTGGAATCGCACGCCGTGCTCCTCGTGGACCGACCGGAGCAGCCCGCCCAGCTCGGGCCCCAGCGACTTCGAGAAGGGGATCGCCTCGGGGGCCACGACCTCGACCGTCAGGTCGCGCGCCCGCAGCGAGGCCGCCACCTCCATCCCGATGAAGCTGGCCCCGATGACGACGGCCCGCTTGGCCCGGCTGGCGCCGGCGATGATGGCCCGGCTGTCCGCCAGCGTCCGCAGCGTGTGAACGTGGGGGAGATCGGCCCCCGGCACGGGCGGCCGGATCGGCACCGCGCCGGTGGCCAGGAGGAGCGCGTCCCAGGCGACCTCGCGCCCGTCCTCCAGCGAGAGGCGCTTGCCGGCCGGATCGACGGCGGTCACCCGCGCGCCGAGCGCCAGCGCGATCTTCTGCTCGCCGAAGAACGACGGCGGGCGCAGCGGCATCCACTCTTCGGGCGCGGTGCCGGCCAGGTAGTCCTTGGAGAGGTTCGGGCGATCGACCGGCGGCGACTCGTCGGCGCCGAACAGCAGGATCTCACCGTCGTATCCCTCGCGCCGCAAAACCTCGGCCGCCGATTCGCCCGCCGCGCCGGCGCCCACGATGGCGATCGTGCGCAGCGACGACTCGCGCCGCAGCGTGATTGGATCGCCGCGCCGGGCAGCGACCCGGATCTTCCCGTCCGCGCGCTCGACCTCGTAGCAGGGCAGGGGGTTGTAGGCCGGCGCGCGCAGCACGGAGCCGGTCCGCAGGTCGAAGCAGGCGTGGTGCCACGGGCAGCGGATGGTGCCGTCGACCACGCGACCCTCGGCCAGCGGGCCGCCGTAGTGTGTGCAGGTCGCCCCCACGGCGAAGATCTCCTCGCCGTTGCGCACCAGCAAGACCGATTCGCCGTTGGCTTGACCGAGCAGCGGAGCGTCCGAAGGGACGTCGTCCTCCGCGATGCCGGCCGCCAGATCAGGACCCGAGAGCTTGGTTTCTCCACCCATGATGGTTGACAGGTAGAGTTGCAGGGACCGGCCGAGGTGACAAGACCCCCCCGGCCCCGCGTCGATTTATTGACGGCAACGCCGATTCATTGGTGCCAACGCCGATTTATTGGCGGAGCGATCGGCGGCTGCCGGTGTCGCGACGGCCGCTGCCGCTTTCCGAAGAGGGCCGTCGGGGCGCCTCGCGCTGCCGTTCGCTTTCGCTCTCCCCCGCCGCCTCCGCCGCGAGCTCTGCCTCGGCCTGCAGCCAGTCGTCGGTCTCGTGACCGGGGACCGAGCCCCGCTGCAGATAGAGCTCGTAGGCCCGTCGTGCGATCTCGTCCTGCCCCGGTTGCGGGCCGGCGCCCGCGCGATTGGACTTCGACATGGAATCCCTCCAGGCAGCGAAAGGTAAACACCTCGCGCTCCCTCGCAAGTGGCCGCCCACTTCGAGGATTACCAACTCCGTCGGGCTTGTGTAATATGCGCCCATGCTGCCCCCTCGAAAGCGGACCCGAGGGTCCCAAGCGACGGTCGGACTGGCGCTCTTCCTCGCAAGTCTGACCTTGGTGGTTTCGACACCCTGGTCGTCGGCGCGCGCGGCCGAAGACGACGAGACGCCCAAGGCCTCGGTGCCCGACACGACCCAGGTCGAAGACACCGACAAGCCCAAAGACAAGTCGCTGCTGGCCAAACAGCCGGCGGACGCCGCCGTCGCCCAGCAGAATCAGGCGAACGACGAGGCCTTCTATCAGAAGTGGCAGTTCTGGGCGATCACGGGCGCGGTGGTCGTCGGTCTCGTGGGGATCATCTACGGCGGGAGCAAGCTGTACCACTCGCTGAACGGTGGCGACGTCCGCCCCTGCAACCCGATGTTCGTTACCTGCTTCGGCCAAGGAGAGCCCAACCCATGAAGCCCTCCGCTCTGTTCGTGCTCCTTTTGGGGGCGACCCTCGTGCTGGGGTGCAACACCTACCACTACTACGACATTACCGTGATGTCGCAGAGCCCGGTCACCGTGACCGAGACGAGCGGCATGAACGTCTGTACTCTGGTGGTCTCCGGCGCCGCGTCCGACGCGCTCGACCTCACCATGACGCTTGGCTGTCCGCCCAGCAGCTCCAACATCGGGACCTTCGAGTACGCGACCTTCGCCGACTCGGGCAACATCACCTTCACCTTCAACGGCTACTCGCAGCAGATCGACCCGGGCATGCTCTGCACGTCGAACAAAGTGACGTTGCCCGCCGACGGCACCATCACCCAGACGGGGATGATCTCGTTGACTTCGTTCGACGAAACGGCCTGCCCGCCGCACGTCACGACGGGCACTCCCTAGTCCACAGACCGCCGGCGTTCCGGCTCGGCGGCCCTCAATCCAGCGCGTCGTCGATCTGGACGCCGTCGCCGAGCTCGGACATCAGGTACTGGCGGAGCCGCTTCTTGAGCCGCTCCTCGATCTGGCGGACGCGCTCGCGGGTCACGCCGAACCGCTCGGCGATCTGGACCAGCGTCGCCGGCTCGTCGTTGAGCAGCCGGTCGCGGAAGATCTCCAGGTCGCGGTCGCGCAGCGTGGCGCCGAAGGCGTGCAGCTTGTCGCGCAGGATGGAGCCGAACTCGCCGGCCTCGACCTGCAAGTCCGGACGCGACGACGGC
>DATNDC010000048.1:0-6398 GCA_035607055.1 Polyangia bacterium | reverse complement strand
CCGTGGAAGCCGCCACCGCCGCGGGCGAAGGCCGCCGCCGGAGCGGCGATCAGCGCCAACCCGAGCACAGCCGTCAAAAGCCTCTTCATGACAAAACCTCCTATTTTCAGATGACGACCCCGACGTTCGGTTGCCGGTTAGTAGCCTGGCCCACGTCTCACATCGCGCCTTGGAGCTAGGCACCAACTCTTGATAGATCCAGCTCATGCCGGCGACGAAACCCGAGCGTGACGGGCGTGTCATGGCCGAGCCGTGGCTGTCGCCACGCGCGCGCCGCATCGTGATGGTGCTGGCGGGGATCTATGCGCTGTTCGTCTGGATGGACGCGGCCGGGCTCAATCTCCCGGACAGGATTCTGCCTCTGCCGATGCGGTTCTTCCTGCAAGAGGCGGCGCTGTTCCCGGACGCCGCGCGCGACGCCATCGAGTACCGCGCCGAAGGGTATCGCTGCGATACCGGCCGCTTCGAGGAGATCGACGTCCGCCCGTTCTTCCCGATCCAGCGCGACGACAAGGAGAGCCGGTTCTACCGCGCGATGTTCTTCCACCGGCGGCAGAAGAAGGTCCTCGAGGCGTTGGACCAGTTCATCGTGTCGCAGCAGAACCGCGCGCATCCCGACCTGCGCATCGGCGGCGTCATGCTGCTCAGCCTGCGCATTCCGATTCCGCCTCCCGGGACCCCGGAGGGGCGCTACCAGCGGCTGCCGCTCACCGACTACCCGCAGGAGGTCGAGCGCAAGTACTGGTACGTGACCCCGCCGGGCGAGCGGACGCAGCGTTGCGAAGAGGCCGCCGCGCCATGAGGCGGCCGCCGCCCGAGGTGACCTGGTGGAGCCGGCTCGTCGCCTGGGTCGACACGCCGCAGCCGATCGAACGGCTGGCGCTGGCGCGAATCGTGTTGCCGCTGGTGCTGCTCTCTTTTCAAGCCTCGCGCCTCGTGCACGCCGATCATTGGCTGACGGCGATCGGGTTTCGCGTCCCCTATCTGGGCGGCCACGACTGGCGGCAGCCGCTCTACCTCCCGGCGCTCCCGCCCTGGCTCGCCTGGACGATCGCCGCGGTCACGGTGGTGGCCGGTCTTTTCCTGTCGGCCGGGTTTCTGACCCGGGCTTCGGCGGGGCTGTTCTCCGCGCTGCTCGCCTACCTGGCGCTGGCCGATCGGCTGGAGGCGTTCACCGTCAGCAAGCTGGGGCCGATGCTGGCGCTCGCGCTCTGCCTCTCGCCGAGCGGCGCGCGCTACGGCCTCGACGCCTGGCTGCGCCGGCGGCGAAATCCCGCAGCGCTGGTGCCGACGCACGTCCGCGGGGGCGTGATCCGCTTCTTCCAAGTGTTCCTCTGCGCGATGTACTCCGGCGCCGGGATCGCCAAGCTGCGCGGCGACTGGCTGGGCGGCGACGTGCTCTGGAGCCACCTGCACGACAACTATCAGACCTGGATCTCCTGGGCGCTGGGGCGCGCGGTGCCGGGGTGGGGGTGGCAGGGGCTGCAGTACGTGTCGCTGACGTTCGAGACCCTGGCGCCGATCTGGTTCGCGCTCCGCTGGACGCGACCTTACGCGGTCATCGCGGGGCTCGGCATGCACGCGCTCATCGGGCTCATGTTCGGGCCGGTGATCTGGTTCGCGATGCTGATGAGCACGCTGCTCCTCGCCGGTTACCTGCCCGAGCGCTGGCTGCGGCGTCTGTTTCGCGCCGCGCCGATCGCGGTGAGCCCCGCGCTTACGCCGAAAACGGCGTCGGGTCGGGGATCGGGTTGATCGCTTCGGCGCGGGCGGCGTCGAGGGCGCGCTCGGCGGCCGAGCGCCGGGTCCAGCGCCTCTCGCCGGCGTGCGCCAGCACCAGCAGCGCCGGTTGCAGCAGGCGCGGGAGCACGGCCAGGATGAGCGCGCCGCCGATCACCACGATGGCCAGCGGCTTCTGCGTGTCGGCGCCGATGCCGTGCGAGAGCGCGGCCGGCGTGAGGCCGAGCATGGCCACGAAGGTCGTCATCAGCACGGGCCGCAGGCGGCGCTGGGCGGCCTCGCGGGCGCCCGTCTCGAGGCCGTGCCCGTCGTCCCACAGGCGCTGCGCGTAGGTGACGACGATCAGCGCGTCCTGCACCGAGATGCCGAAGATCGAGATGAAGCCCATCGCCGCCGAGATCGAGAAGTTGGTGCGCGTGATGAGCAACGCCAGGATGCCGCCGGTGCAGGCCACGGGAATGCCGCCGAGCACGATCAACATGTCCTTCCAATTTTTGACCGACGAATAGACCAGCATCGCGATCACCAGCAGCGTGACGGGGATGATCAGGATGAGGCGGCCGGTCGCCTCGTTGAGCTGGTTGATCTCACCGGCCCACTCGAGGTGGGTGTCGTAGGGGAGCTTCACCTTCTCGGCGATCTTCTCCTTGGCCTCGTCGATCGTGGAGGCCAGGTCGCGTCCGCGCACCGAGAACTTCACCGGCGCGTAGCGGCGATTGTCCTCGCGGTAGATGAGCGACGGCCCCTCTTCCTCGGCGATCTGGGCCAGCTGGCCGAGCGGCACCTGCGCGCCGTCGGGGGTGGAGACCAGGATGTTGCGTATCGCTTTGAGGTCCTTGCGGTAGGCGGGTGCCCAGCGGACGGTCAGGTCGAAGCGCTTCTCCCCTTCGTACACCTGCGTGACCGCCTGGCCGCCGATGGCCGCCTGTACGACCGCCGCCACGTCGCCGACGTTGAGGCCGTACCGGCCGCACTGCACGCGGTCGGGCGTGATGCGCACGTTGGGCTGTCCGAGCGAGGGAAAGAGGCCCAGGTCCTCGACCCCTTTGACCGCGGCCATGACGTCGACGATCTCGTCGGCCTTCGCCTCGTTGACCAGGAGGTCGGGGCCGACCACCTTGACCGTGTTCTCGCCCTTGACGCCGGACATCGCCTCCTCGACGTTGTCCGAGATCATCTGCGAGAAGTTGAAGATGACGCCGGGGAACGCCTGCTGCAGCTCGCGCGAGAGCTCGGTGGTCATCGTCTCCTTGGTCACGCCGCGCGGCCACTGGTTGGCGGGCTCGAGCGGCGCGAACAGCTCGATGTTGTAGAAGCCGGAGACGTCGGTGCCGTCGTCGGGACGCCCGAGCTGCGAGACGACCGTGGTGATCTCCGGGTGCGCGCGGTGCCGCAGGTCGCAGTGTTCGACGGACTCACATCCGAGGATGGTGGCCCGCATACGCCCGACGTACTTCGACGCTTGCTCGAGCGAGATCGACATCGGCAGCGTGGCGCGGATCCAGAAGTTCCCCTCCTCGAGCTTGGGCATGAACTCGCGGCCGAGCGAGCCGCCTGCCACCAGGCTGCCGAGGACCACCAGCGACCCGATGACCACCGCCGCGCGCTTGTGGCGCAGCGAGAAGGCGAACAGCGGCTCGTAGAATCGCTTGAGCGTTCGCATCACCCAATTGTCCGGCTCGTGCTCGAGGCCGCCCTCAGTCGTCTGGAAACGCCCCGTGTCGCCGGGACGGATTTCCACCCCGGGCGCGAGCTTGAGCGCGCGCTCGGCGAGCACCGGCGTCAGCGTCAGCGCCAGCACGATGGCGCCGCCGATGGCGAAGGCGTAGGTGTGCGCCATCGGCGAGAAGATCACCCCCGCCACGCCGGTCAGCGTGAAGAGCGGGATGAAGGCCACCGCGATGACCAGCGTCGAGGAGAACATCGGCGGTCCAACCTCGCTGGCCGCCAGCAGGATGCGTTCGATCTTGTTCCGCTTCCCCGGCACCGACAGGTGCCGGAAGATGTTCTCCATCATGATGACCGTCGAGTCGACGACGATCCCGAAGTCGACCGCCCCCAGCGAGATCAGGTTGGCGGGCGTCCCCGTCGCCACCATGCCGATGAACGCCACCATCAGCGCCAGCGGGATGTTCAGCGCGGTGATGAGCGCCGCCTTCCCGTGCCCGAGGAAGAGCCAGAGCACCAGCGCCACCAGCACCATCCCGGTGATTAGGTTCTCGATGACCGTGTGGGTGGTCAGCTCGACCAGCTTGGCGCGGTCGTAGTAGGTCTCGGTGTGCATCCCGGGCGGCAGGATGTGCAGCTGGGCAATCTGGTCGACCTTCTCGTGGACGTTGGCCAGCGTCTTCAGCGAGTCGCCGCCGTAGCGCATCAGCACCGTCCCCTGTACGACGTCCGGCTCCAGATCCTTGCCGACGATCCCCAGGCGCGGCGCGTGGCCGACCGACACCTCGGCGACATCGCGCACGCGCACCGGCGTCCCGTGCTGCTCGGCGACGGTCACCTCCCGGATGTCGTTGAGCGAGCGGATGAGGCCGATGCCGCGCACGTTGAAGGACTGCTCGCCCAGCGTGAGCCGCTGGCCGCCCACGTTCACGTTGGCGTTCGACAGCGCGCTCACCAGCTGCGTGAGCGTCAGGTTGTGGGCCTTGAGCCGGACCGGGTCGACTTCGACGTGATACTCCTTGGTCTCGCCCCCGAAGCCGACCACGTCGATGACGCCGGGCGCCTGGCGGAGCTGGCGCTCGAGGATCCAGTCCTGCGCCGTCTTCAGGTCGGACAGCGAGTAGCCGTCCCCGCGCACGACGTAGCGGTAGATCTCGCCAATGGCGCTCCAGGGGGAGAGCTGCGGCGACAGTGCCGGCGGCAGCGAGACGAAGTTGAGCCGGTTCAGCACCCGCTGCTCCGCGGTGTGGTAGTCGACGTTCCAGGTGAAGTAGCACTTGACGTCCGAGAGGCCGAACAGCGACTGCGAGCGGATGTGGTCGAGGTCGATCATCCCGTTCAAGCCGTTCTCGAGCGGGATGGTCACGTAGCGCTCGACCTCCTCGGCGCTCCAGCCGTTCGGCTGGGTGATGATCTCGATCATCGGCGGCACCGGGTTCGGATAGGCCTCGATGTCGAGCTGCTTGTAGCAATAGAGCCCCGTCACCAGGAGGCCGCCCGCCAGGATGAGGACGAACGCCGGCATCCGCAGGACGAAACGGACCAGGCGCTGGAGCATTGCCGCTAGAGCATTCCGGAGAGCAGGATGGCGCCCGAGGTCACCACCTGGTCGCCCGCGCCGACGCCCCGCACGATCGGCAGGTAGTCGGCCCCCTCGTCCTCGTTCACCGCCACGATCCGGCGGCTGAACTTGATACGGCCGTCGGGGGCGTTGCCGATCTCGACGAAGACCACGTTCTGATCGCCGATGCGCAGCAGCGACGCGCGCGGCAGCGCCGGCACCGTGGGGGCGGCGACGGAGATCGCCACCGTGGCGTACATCTCGGGCTTGAGCTCGCGATTCGGGTTGGGGATCGAGCAGCGGACGCGCGCCGTGCGGGCCGCCGGGTCGAGCGCGTCGGAGATCCAGTCGACCTTGCCGGCGAACGCCCGGTCCGGGTAGGCGACCACCTTGATGCTGACCGCGGCCTCCTTGTGCACGCGCGCCAGGTCCATCTCGAACACGTCGGCGAACACCCAGACCGAGTCGAGCTCGCCGACGGTGAACAGCTCGACCGCCGTGCCGCCTGAATACTGCCCCTGCACCTCGGCGCCCGGGTTCACGGCGCGGGCGATCACCTCGCCCTCGATGGGCGCCCGCAGCGTGAACTCCTGCGTGACGGCGTCGGCCGCGCCGGTGTTGCGGAGCAGGCGCGCCTTCTGCTTGGCGCGCTCCATCTCCGCCTTGGCCTTGCCGTAGTTGTCCTGGGCCGCCTCGTAGTCGCGCTCGGAGCCGGCGTGCGCCTCGAAGAGCTCCTTCTGGCGCTGCTGGTCGTGCTGGGCGGCGACCAGATCGGCCTCGGCCTTGGCCAGGTCGGCGAACGCGTTGCCGACGTCGGGCGACTCGATGATCGCCAGCGCCGCCCCCTTCTTCACCCGCTCGCCGGGATCGGCCAGGATCTTCTTCACCCGGCCGGTGACCGGCGAGAAGATGTGGGCCACGCGCAGATCGTCGAAGGCGACCTTGCCGCTGGTGACGATCTCGTTGCCGACCGAGTGCGTGCTCACCGGCTCGACCCGCACCTTGGCGTCGCGGATCTGCTGGGCGGTCAGCCAGACCTCGCCGTCCGGGATCTGCGCCGCCGGGTTGGTGGCCGCGGGCGCGCTCCGGCACCCCGAGAGCGACAGCGCCGCGGCGGCGCAGCAGAGGCCGGCGGACGAGAGCCGCTTCACGGCGTCACCGGCGTGGCGGTGGCGGCCTCGATCTGGAAGATGGCGTTCCAGTAAGCCGTCAGGTCCTGGATGTACTCGCCCTTGGTGGTCACGTACGTCCGCTGGGCGTCCAGGTATTCGAGCAAGGAAGCGGCCCCTTTCTGATACTGAAGCTGGACCAGATCGCGCGCCCGTTGCGCCCGGTCGAGCAGCCGCCCCTCCATGCGCTGCACCTGGCGCTGCGCCGTCTGGTAACCGGCGAAGGCGTTCTCCACGTCGGCCACCACCTGCGCCCGCAG
>DATNDC010000047.1:0-4745 GCA_035607055.1 Polyangia bacterium | reverse complement strand
CGGCTCGGGCTCTTCGATCTTTCCGAAGCGCTCTTCATAGCGGCGGACGTTGTGCTCGAGCGCGCGCAGGAGGCGCTTGGTGTGGCGGGGCGAAGAGATGACCCGGGCGCGCACACGCGCGCGCGGCGCCGACGGCTGAATGTAGGCGAAGTCGAGGACGAACTCGTTGTCGTTGTGATTGATGAGGACGAGGTTCGAGTACGACCCCTGCGCCACCGCGTCGTCCACGTCGATCTGCATCTGCGGGACGCCGGTGTCGGCAGGAGCGCCCGGAACGCCTTTGGGATTGTCGGCCATGCGTACGGTATACAACGGGCGCCTCGCACCGGGCTAAGATGTCCACCGTGCCTCCCCGGATCATCGGCATCGACCTCGGCGCGCGCCGGATCGGCGTGGCGCTGACGGACGAGCTCGGGCTGACGGCGCAACCCCTGGCCACGATCGCGCGGCGCGGGGGGAAGCGCGACCTCGACGCCATTCGAGATCTGGTGCGCGCCCACGGCGCCGGGCGCGTCGTGCTGGGGCTGCCATTGTCGCCCGAGGGGGAGCGCGGGCCGGCCGCGAAGAGCGCGGAGGCGTTCGCCGAGCGGTTGCGCGCGGCGATTGACGTCCCGGTCGAGCTCTGCGACGAGAGCTTCAGCACGGTCGAGGCCGAGGAGGTCCTCCTGGCCGCCGATCTCTCGCGCGCGCGACGGCGCCAGGTGGTGGACAAGCTGGCGGCGGCGATCATCCTGCGCCGCTGGCTGGACGCGCAGGCCGCGGGAGGCAAACAGACTGCATGAAGACCGCCATGAAACGCGCCCTCGTCGTCTTCGCCGTCACCACCGCGCTGGGCGTGATCGCGCTGGCGGTGGTCGTCCGCACCGCCTGGCGCTACGGCGACCGCCCGGGCGGCACCGCGCAGGGCAAGGTGGAGATCGAGATCCCCAACGGCGCCGGCGCCGGCGAGGTCGCCGCGCGGCTGGCCCAGGCGGGCCTCATCGGCAACCCGGCCATCTTCCGCCTCTACGCCGGCCAGCGGGGGGTCGCGGGGCGGTTCAAGGCCGGTCGCTACGAGATCACGGCGCCGGCGACGCCGCGGCAGATCCTGGACACCTTGGTCAAAGGTTCGGCCGACGAGCTGGTGACCGTCGTCGTCCCCGAGGGGAAGAACCTGGTCGAGGTGGCCGAGATCCTCGATGCGGCCGGCGTCTCCAACAAGGCGGCGCTGGTGGCCAAGGCGACCGATCCGGCGTTCGCCGCCGAGCTGGGCCTCCCGGGGACGACGCTGGAGGGATACCTCTTCCCCGACACCTACCGGCTGCGGCCGCACACCCCGCCGGCGCGCGCGCTCATCTCGATGGTGCGGCGCCACCGCCAGGTGTTCGCCGAGCTCAAAACGGCGCACGCCAAGACGGTCGCCGACCTGAAGAAGACGCTCGGCTTCGACGACGCCAAGATCGTCACGCTCGCCTCGATCGTCGAGAAAGAGACGGGGCGCGCCGAGGAGCGGCCGCGCATCGCGCAGGTGTTCATCAACCGCCTGCGCATGCCGACCTTCGTGCCGAAGCTCTTGCAGACCGATCCGACCATCATCTACGGCTGCACGGTGGCCACGCCGCGCTCCAACGCTTGCCTCAAGTGGGACGGGCGCATTCGCCGCATCCAGCTCGAAGATCATGACAACCAGTACAACACCTACACGCACGAGGGGCTGCCGCCCGGGCCGATCTCCAACCCCGGGCGGGCGGCGCTGGAGGCGGTGATGGCGCCCGACCACACCGCGTTCCTCTACTTCGTGGCCAAGAACGACGGCACGCACTACTTCTCCAAGACCGTCGCCGAGCACAACGCCGCGGTGGTCAAGTACCAGCGCGGCGGCAAGCCGCTCACTCAATGACCCCCGACCCCGAGATCGCGGTCGAGAATCTGGGGAAGACGTTCGAGGCGCCGGCCGGGTTGCGCGACATGCTGCGCGGGCGGCTGTTCGGCCCGCCGGTGACGGCGCTCCGCGACGTTTCGTTCACCGTCCGGCCCGGCGAGATCGTTTGCGTGATGGGCCCGAACGGCGCCGGCAAGTCGACGCTGGTGCGCATCCTGGGCGGCCTGCTCCTGCCGTCGTCGGGCCGGGCGCGGGTGGCGGGCATCGACGCGGGGGCGGGGACGTCGGAGTTCCGGCGGCGCGTGTCGTTCGTCGTCGGCGACGAGCGGAGCTTTCACTATCGCGTCACCGGGCGGGGCAACCTGCACTACTTCGCGGCGCTGCACGGCCTGCCGCCGGCCGCCGCCCGCCGCCGCGCCGACGTGCTGCTCGCCCGCGTCGGCCTGGCCGGGGCGGCGGACCGGCGCTACCGCGAGTACTCGCGCGGCATGCGGCAACGCCTCTCGATCGCGCGCGGGCTGCTCGGCGATCCCAAGGTCCTCCTGCTCGACGAGCCGACGCTGGGGCTCGACCCCAAGGGGGCGCGCGACCTGCGCGCCTTCCTGCGCGAGGAGATCATCCGCGGCGCCGGGCGCACCGCCATCGTGTGCAGCAACGATCCATCGGAGGCGCGCGCGATGGCCGATCGCGTGCTGTTCCTCGAGGGCGGTGGCCTGCACGCCGAGGCGTCGCCCGATCGGATCGAAGCGGAGCTGGGATTGTGAGCGCCTCCGCCGCCTCGCTCCCCTGGTTCCTGCGCGTGCTCGTGGCCTTCATCCGCCGCGAGCTGACGGCGGTGGGGGACTATCGCTCGGCGTTCGTCATCCGCCTCTTCGGCTTCGGCCTGGCGGTCTGCTCGCTGCTTTTTCTCTCGCGCTTCGTCGGCGCGGCGGTCAATCCGCACCTGGCCGTCTATCACGGCAACTACCTCGGCTTCGTGGTGATCGGCTTTCTGGGGACCGAGTTCCAGCAGGTCGGCGTCTCGGTGCTGGCCCAGCGGATCCGGATGGCGCAGGTGATGGGGACGCTGGAGGCCGAGGTGGCCACCCCCGCGCCCCCCTGGATGGTCCTCGGCGCGCCGCCGGTCTACGAGTTCGCCATCTCCTCGCTTCGCTCGGCGGCCTACCTGCTCGGCGCCAAGCTGCTCCTCGGGCTCGACCTCTCGCGCGCCAACTGGACCTCGCTGGTGGTCGGCGTCCCGCTCATCGTGGCCGCCTTCTCCGGCCTCGGCCTCCTGGCCGCGGCGACCACGATGCTGGTCCGTCGCTTGAACCCGGTGGCGATGGTGATCGGCTCGCTCTCGTTTTTCCTTTCGGGCGTCATGTACCCGGTGACCGTTCTGCCGGTCTGGCTCCGCGCCGTCGGCCACCTCCTCCCCCTGACTCATGCGCTGGCCGTCCTCCGCGGCGCGCTCCTCATCGGCGCCGGCCCGCTCGAGCTGCGCGAGTCTTTGCTGGCCCTGGTCCTCTTCGCCGGCATCCTCGCCCCCATCGGCGCCGGCATGTTCGCCTTCGCCCTCCGCCGCGCCCGCGTCGACGGCTCGCTGTCGCACTATTAGGTCGGGACCCCCGTGAGATACAAAGGGTCCCGTCCCGTGCGGGTGAGTCGGTCGAAAATGGGGCGAAACGACGAATAAGGAGGCGCGCGGGGCCTGCCGCGTCGTGCTACAATGAGACCTCGCCGTTTTTCGTTGTCGTCCTGGGTCCGGGGGGTGGTCCCAGCGCCCGCCGGGCCTGAAAGGAGATCGTCCCGATGGCCGTTTCCGAATCGACCGGGAAGGCGGGTGACACGCCCGCTCTGATCGCCAAGGTCGCCGCGCTGCAAAACTTGAAGGAGTTCGCCGAGCTCAACTGGACCGGCGCCTTCGAGGACTACCTGGCGCTGATCCGCAAGAACCCGTCCGTCACGCGCAGCGCCTTCCAGCGCGTCTACGACATGATCCTGTCGTACGGGCAGGAAGAGTACATCGACAACAAGAAGCGGCTCATCCGCTACAACTTCTTCAAGGACGAGCAGCACGCCGGGCGCGACGCCATCTTCGGCCTCGACATCCCGCTCATGCGCCTCGTCAGCGTTCTGCAGAGCGCGGCCCAGCGCTACGGCACCGAGCGGCGCGTGATCCTGCTGCACGGGCCGGTCGGCAGCTCGAAGTCGACCATCGCCCGCCTCATCAAGCGCGGGATGGAGGAGTACTCGCGCACGCCGGAGGGGGCGCTCTACACCTACGACTGGGTGCTGCCCGAGAAGCTGACGCACATCACGGCGGGCGCGACGACGTTCAAGTGCCCGATGCACGAGGAGCCGCTGCGACTCATCCCGCCCGAGTGGCGCGAAAAGGCGCTCCTCGAGCTGGGGGTGAACCAGGCGGGCAAGCCGCCGGTCCACATCGAGGGCGACCTCGACCCGGCCTGCCGCCTCATCTTTCGCGAGCTGCTCGCGGAGTACAAGGGCGACTGGGCGCAGGTCATCAAGCACGTGCGGGTGCGCCGCCTCATCCTGTCGGAGCAGGACCGCGTCGGCGTGGGGACGTTCCAGCCGAAGGACGAAAAAAACCAGGACTCGACCGAGCTGACCGGCGACATCAACTACCGCAAGATCGCCGAGTACGGCTCCGAGAGCGACCCCCGCGCCTTCAACTTCGACGGCGAGTTTAACATCGCCAACCGCGGCATCATCGAATTCATCGAGGTCCTCAAACTCGACGTCGCCTTCCTCTACGACCTGCTCGGGGCCAGCCAGGAACACAAGATCAAGCCGAAGAAGTTCGCGCAGACTGACATCGACGAGGTAATTCTCGGCCACACGAACGAGCCAGAATATCGCAGATTGCAAAACAATGAATTCA
>DATNDC010000016.1:0-8373 GCA_035607055.1 Polyangia bacterium | reverse complement strand
GGCGTGAGCCGCCTGCGCCATCCGGCGTCACTGTATTGGCAACGCGATCGCGGAAATCGGCGAGGCAGCTGTTGCGTAACGGATGTGACGCAACAGCTTGACGTCAGACAACTGGCTGAAATTCAGGCCGAACGGAAATTTTCTCCGGGGAACTGGAACTTCCGCCGATGGAAATTGTCTGAAGGACGCCTCGAAGAGTCCGCTCGACAACCGACCCAAGGTGTTCATGAAGTCAGTGAAGTCAGCAGCTCTGGTCGTCTCGGCTTTCACGGTTCTGGGGATGGGTTGCGGTGGTGACAAGGCGGCGCGCAAGGACGCGGAAGGCGGCCCCGAGTACGCGATGGCGCACCGAAAGCCGCCGCCCAAGCCCGTCGATCCCGGCGCGTCGATGACGCTCGACAACGAGGTGGGCGTGATGGACACCGACGACGTCGAGGCCACGCTGCAAGAGCACTTCGAGGACGTGCGCGACTGCTACACGCGGGCGGGCAAGGCGCAGCGCTACGCGGGCGGCAAGGTTCTGCTCCGCTTCATGGTCGCCGGCGACGGGACGGCGCAGGACGTCTGGGTGCTCGAGTCGTCGCTCGGCAACTACGAGGTCGAACGCTGCCTGGTCGAGGTTGGCCGCAAGATCCACTTCCACGCGCCGAACGGCAACAAGGCGACGACCTTCGAGTACCCGGTCGAGTTCCGCTCGCAAAGCGGGGTGGAGATCCTCGACGTCGACGGCCCCAAGGTCGAGCACGATGTCGCCGCCCTCCTGCCGCAGCTCGCCGCCTGCGGGCAGCTCGCCTCCGAGCGCGTGAGCGCCAACATCTACATCGAATCGAACGGCGTCCCCGCCTCGGTCGGCCTGGCCACCGCCGCCGCACTCGACGAGGATGCCGGCGACTGCGTCGTGCAGACGATCCGCAGCTGGCACATGTCGGTCAGCCTCCCCGGCCACGTCGTGCGCGCGACCTTCAGCATCCCGCCCAACATCACGACCGCCGAGGCCTCCCCCCGGCGCACGCTGGCGCACCACCGCCGCCGCTGACCGCTCGCCCCCCAGCTCAGGGCCGAGCGAGCTTGGAGTGCTTGCGTCCGTAGAGCCGGTAAATCACGAGCCCGATCGCCATCCAGCCGAACAGGCGAATGAGCGTGCTCGCCGACTCCTGCAGCATGAGGTAAAGCGACGTCAGCGCTCCGCAGATCGGGACCAGGTAGGTGCCGCCGGGGACGCGGAAGCCGCGCGGGATGTCGGGGCGCTTGCGGCGCAAGATGAGCACGCCGAGGCTGACCAGGACGAACGCGAACAGCGTCCCCACCGACGTCAGCTGGGCGAGGACACCGACGGGCAGGAGCCCGCCCGCGATCGCCACCAAGACGCCGGTGATGATGGTCGTGACCCAGGGCGTCCCGAAGCGGGGGTGGACGCGCGCGGCGCCCGGCGGCAGCAGGCCGTCGGTGGCCATCGAGAAGAAGATGCGCGGCTGCCCCATCATCATCACCAGCATCACCGAGGAGAGACCGGCGATGGCGCCGATCTCGACCAAGGTGGCCAGCCAGCGCTGGCCGGTCGCCTCGACGCCGACCGCGATCGGATGCGGCACCGCCAGCTGCGTGTAGGGGACGATGCCGGTCAGCACCGCCGACACCGCCACGTAGAGGATGGTGCAGATCGCCAGCGACCCCAGGATCCCGAACGGCAGGTCGCGCTGCGGGTTGCGCGTCTCCTGAGCCGCGGTCGAGACGGCGTCGAAGCCGATGTAGGCAAAGAAGACGCGGGCCGCGCCGCGCATCACGCCCGAGAACCCGAAGTGGCCGTGCCCCTGCTCCGGCGGGATGAAGGGGTGCCAGTTGGCGGTGTTCACGAACCGCGCGCAGAAGGCGATGAACAGCAGGACCACCGCGACTTTGACCGTGACGATGACGTTGTTGAAGCGCGCCGACTCTTTGATCCCGATGACCAAGATGATCGTCACCATCGCGGTGACCAGCATGGCGGGGACGTTCAGCACGGCGCCCGTGGCGTGGAACTGCCCCAGCGCCTCGTCGTAGACGAACGGCGCGCGCGTCCAGGTGCTGGAGAGCGTGATCCCCAGGACGTCGTGCACGAACGCCACCGCGTACCCCGACCAGCCGACGCTGACCGCCGCCGAGGCGACCATGTACTCGAGGATCAGATCCCAGCCGATGATCCAGGCGACCAGCTCGCCCATCGTGGCGTACGAATACGTGTAGGCGCTCCCCGCGATGGGGATCATCGAGGCCATCTCGGCGTAGCAGAGACCGGCGAAGCCGGAGGCGATCCCGGCGGCCACGAAGGAGAGCACCACCGCCGGCCCCGCGTTGTCAGCGGCCGCCTGGCCAGTGAGGACGAAGATCCCCGTCCCGATGATGGCCCCGATCCCGAGCAGCATGAGATCGATCGGACCGAGCGCGCGCTTGAGCCCGTGCTCCGCGGCCGCGTCGGCGCGGAGCGCGTCGATCGACTTGGTGGCGAACAGCCGGCTAGCCATGGGAATCGACGCGCCGGGCGGCGGAGCGCAGCATCGCCACCGCAGTGTAGACCACCACCACGACCACCAGCCACTTCACGGTTTCGAGCTTCAGCGACTTGACCCAATACGCCGCGGCCAGCACCGCCGGCAGGCCGCCGATGGCCAGGCCGATCGAGGCGGGCAGATCGTAGCGCCCCGAGCGCACGAAGCGCACCGACGCCGCCGGCATGAGGAAGGCGCAGGAGCCCATCATGATCGGGAAGGCGGTCGTCTCCCTCATCCCCAGCAGCGCCACCAGGATCATGCAGGGGGCGAAGAGGCCGATGCCCAGGGTCATGAACGCCCCCAGCACGAAGTTGCCCGCGATCGCCAGCGCCAGCCGTGCGCCGGAGAGCCCCAGCGCTTGGCCGCCGCCCGGGGCGAGGCCGGTGGCGCGCGCGACCATGATCGCTGCCGCCACCAGAAGCAGCACCCCCATCCCGAGCTGAACTTTTCGGCGAGACCAGCTGGAGACGATCCCCGCCCCCAGCCAGGCGCCGGCGACCGAGGCGCCGATCATCGAGGTCAACGTCGTCATGTCGACCGACACGATCTGGATGAAGATGAAGGCCTCGGCGAACGTCGGGATCATGTGCCCGACGTTGAGCGTGCCGGGGATGTTCTCGTCGGCGACCAGGCCGCCCAGCTTGTAGAGCGAGGTGGTGGTGGCGAACGATCCGATCCCCAGCGTGTCGAAGAAGTTCGTCAGCGCGCCGATGGCCAGCTGCAGGACGCTGGGCAGGCGCCGCCCGGGCGCGCTGCGCGCTCGGTGGACCCAGAGCGCGATGAAGGCGACGCCCGCCGCCCCCAGGAGCGCGAAGAGGATCGGCTTGGCGCTCAGCAACGCACGACTATTGCGCCGGGCAGATCGCCGGGTTGTCGGCCCCGGCCACCAGGCCGCCGCCCGTGGCGACCGAGCCGCCGCAACCGGTCACGCGGGGCACGCACGAATTGGTGGAGAGGTTGCAGAGCTCCGTGCTCGAACAGGTGTCGGGGCAGCTGACCGAGTTGCCGCAGATGTTCGTGACGCTGCCGCACGCGACACCGGCGCAGGCCTCCTGGTCGGTCTGCGAACACCCGCCGCTGCCGCCCGAGCCGAAGCCGCCGCTGCCGTTGCCGCCCGACCCGAAGCCGCCGCTGCCGTTGCCGCCTGACCCGAAGCCGCCGCTGCCGTTGCCGCCCGACCCAACGACCCCACCCGAGCCCTTGAAGCCGCCGCTGCCGGTCGTCCCGCCCGTGCCCGTCGTGCCGCCGCTGCCCGTCGTCGGGATACCCCCGGTCCCGGTCGCGCCGCCCTTGCCGGTCGTTCCACCGGTGGCCGTGGTGCCGCCCTGGCCCGTCGTCCCACCCTGGCCCGTCGTGCCGCCGGTACCATTGACGCCGCCGCTGCCGGTCCCGGAGCCGCCCTTGCCGGTCGAGCCGCCTTGGCCGGTCGCACCGCCTTGGCCGGTCGCACCGCCGTTGCCCGTCGCGCCGCCGCTACCGGTCGTGCCCCCGAGCCCGTTGGTGCCACCGGTCCCCATCATCCCGCCCGAGCCCAGCGCGCCGCCGGTACCCGTGGTGCCGCCCGCGCCGCCGTCCACCGGCTGGCAGGGAACCGGGTCGAGCGGCACGGTCGCCTGAACCGTCGCGCCCGCCTGAACGCCGGTCGCGGTGCCGTTGCCGGTCGCGATGACGCAGTTGTTTTGCTCGACGTCTGCTTTGAGCGTGACGTCGCCGCTGATGTCCGACGGCAGATAGACGCCGGCCTTGTATTGAGTGCCGTCGAACGTGACGCCGTCGAACCTGGTCTGCGCTTCATTGCCGGCGTGGATGACCAGATCGACGGTGCCCTGGAAACCACTCGCGCCGTTCGGCGCCGTCACCGTCACGATCACCAGTGACCGTTGGCTGCACGAAAGGATCGGCAGAACCACCGCCGCCACCGCCACCAAGATCTTCTGCCAACGCTTCAGTGACATATGATTCCTCCCGGACACGGCGGATCGTGCTTCGCCGTCGCCGCGATCAAGACTATTCCGCCCACCACCACCGCCCCCACGCTCGCCCAGAACCACCATCTAGAATAGAACGGATGGGACTCGGCTGGAGGGGGAGCCTCGCTGTTTTCGACGGTTGGCGTCGTCGACACCGGCGTTGAAGTGGGTGCGGGTGCGCCGAGCGCGGGCGAAACCGTGGTCGGCGCCGACGGGAGCGGCGTCACCGGTGCGGCGGTCGGCGGTGGAACGACGGGCGCCGGCAGCGGCGGCGGCGAGCTCGACGGTGGCGGCCGCTGCGTCCCGCGCGCCGAGGCGTCCTCGAGATCCCGGATGTGCTTCTCGGCGACCGCCCGGTTGGGCGCGTTGGGCGCGTCCTTCAAGAACCGCCGGTAGAACTTGATCGCCTCCGGGCCGTTCCCCATCAACCGATGGCACTGCGCGATGTTGTACAGGAAGCTCGGATCCGGCTTGGCCAGGTAGGCCTGTTCGTACTCGGTGATCGCGTTGGCGTACTTTTCGAGCTTGTAGTACGCGTCCCCTTCTTGGGAATGCGCGCGCGCGGCGTCGAGCCGCGGGTCGGCGGCGCTGGCAGGCCCGCCGCTCGCCACCAGCACCGCGACGAGCGCGACGAGCAGGCCCCCTGCCCCGGTTGGTCTTCGCACCGACACGGATCCTAGGGACCCGAAGCCTCGGAAGTCAACGTTTCAGCGCTCCGCCCGCGCGGTCCTGCGGCGTAGAATCCCGCCGATGGGCGAGGGGGACCGCAGGCCCAAAGACGGCGCGCGCGAGCGCCAGCGGGTCCTTTTGCTGTGCGCCGGCGTCATCGTGGTGCTGGGCCTGACCGATCGCCTGGCGCTCGGGTACTTCGCCTGGCGCCCGCTGGTGGTGCGGCTCCTCTGGGCGCTGTTCGTCGTCGTCACCGCGCTCAATCTCCGCGGGGCGGGGGCCACGCGCACGCGCGAGCTGATGCTGGCGCTGGCGGTCTTCTCGGCCGCCTTCTACGCCGCGCTCGCCGCGCTGACCGGCGGCGTGGCGAGCCCGCTCTTCCACTGGATGCTGGCGCTGCCGGTGGCGATCGCGGTCGTCATCCAGGATCATCCGGCCGCGATCATCGGCTCGGGCCTGACCATGCTGGCGGGCGGGATCGGGATCCTGACCGCCGCCGGCAGCGCCCCCGCGCTCGCCTGGCAGTGGTCGGGGACGGCGGCGATCATGATCCTGCTGGCGGCGTACGTCTCGCACAGCTACGGGCGCCTGCACGCCCGCGAGGCAGCGCTCCGCCGCGCCGGGGCCGAGGCCGACACGCGCGCGCGCGCCTCGGAGGCGGGGATCGTGGCGCGCGACGAGTTCCTGGCCATCGCGGCGCATGAGCTGCGCACGCCCCTCACCTCGCTGCTCCTGCAGATCGACGCTGTCGAGCGCAACGTCTCGCTGGCGCCGGGCGGCGCCCTCGGCGACGCCGACCGGCAGCGCATCGGCTCCATCGCCCGCCAGGCGAGCCGCCTCTCGGGCCTCATCGACGGCATGCTCGACATGTCGCGCCTGACCGCCGGCCGGCTGGAGCTGAACTTCGACCGCGTCGACCTGGCCGCGCTGGCGCGCGAGGTGGCGCAGCGCTTCGCCCCCGACGCCGCGGCCGCCGCCTGCGCGATGAAGGTCGACCTCCCCGAGCCGCTGGTCGGTCTGTGGGACGAGGCGCGCCTCGATCAGATCGTCACCAACCTGATCGCCAACGCCCTGAAGTACGGCGCCGGGGGCGGCATCGAGATCGAGGGACGCGGCAACGCCGATGCCGCGCAGCTCGTGGTGCGCGACCACGGCATCGGCATCTCCGCCGAGGACCAGGAGCGAATCTTCCGCCGCTTCGAGCGCGCGAGCGGGCAGCGCCAACACCCCGGCCTGGGGCTCGGCCTCTGGATCACCAGCGAGCTGTGCAAGGCGCTGGGCGGTAGCATCGTCGTCGCCAGTGCGCTCGGCGCCGGCGCCGCCTTCACCGTGACGCTGCCGCGCGTGTCGCCGGCGGCGCTCGAGTCGCAGCGCCGGCTGCCCGACGTGGGCACCACGCGCCCCTGACCGACTTCCATGACGTTGACCGCGGCGCCCCATCTGGGATAGTTCGCGGCGATGCCGTCGCTCGATCTCGCCGCTTATCCGCTCGAACGCCTGGCCGATCAGGTCGGGACGCCGTTCTATCTCTACGACGGCGGCGAGCTGCGCCGGCGGCTGGAGGCGCTGGCGAGCCTGACGGCCGGCGACGCGCTGCAAGCCCGCTACGCGATGAAGGCCAACTCCTGCTGGAAAGTGCTGGAGTCGGTGCGCGCCGCCGGCCTCTGGATCGACGCCGTGAGCGGCAACGAGGTCCTGCGCGCGCGGCGGGCCGGCTTCCCCATGGGCGCCAAGCCGCCGGTGGTGATGCTGACCGCCGACGTGCTGCGGGACAACGCGCTCACCGTGGTGCTCGAGCACGGCGTGCTGCCGAACATCGGATCGGCCGGGATGATCGACGAGCTGCACGGCGCCGGCTACACCGGCCCGATCGCGGTGCGCGTGAACCCCGGCTTCGGCCACGGCCACGTCCAGTCGTGCGACACCGGCGGCCCGTCGTCGAAGCACGGCATCTGGCACGAGGCGCTCGGCGCCCTGCGCGCGCGCGCCGCGGCCGCCAAGCTGCCGATCGTCTCCATTCACACCCACCTCGGCACCGGCCCGCGCAGCGAGGAGTTCGACGAGAACATGCGCCGCTTTGTGGGGATGATGGCGCCGCGCCTCGCCGAGTTTCCCGACGTCGAGGCGATCAACCTGGGCGGCGGCATCCCCCACCCCTACCGCCCCGGCGCGCCCAGCTACGACCTCGCCGGCTTCCGCCGCACGCTGGTCGAGGTGGCCGCGGCGCTGGCCCAGGCGGCCGGCCGCACGATCCGCGTCGAGATCGAGCCGGGACGCTACCCCGTCGCCGCCGCCGGCCTGCTGGTCTGCCGGGTGAAGGACTTGAAACGCACCGAGACGAATCCCAAGGGCCCCGGCCATCGATTCATCATGGTGGACGCCGGGTTCAACGACCTGGTGCGCCCGGCGATGTACGGCTCGTATCACCACCTCTCGATCGTGGGCAAAGGCGCCGGGCGCGCCCCCGAGCCGTTCGTGGTGGCCGGCCCGCTGTGCGAGAGCGGCGACGTCTTCACCCGCGACGACAAGGAGCTGCTCGATCCGCGCCCGCTGCCGGCGCCCGAGATCGGCGATCTCCTGGTCCTGCACGACGCGGGCGCCTACGGCGCCGCGATGAGCTCCAACTACGTCTCGCTCGGCCGCGTCCCGCAGGTGTTCTGGGAGAACGGACGCGCCACCCTCGTCGCCCGCCGCGAGACCATCGACGACGTCATGCGCGCCGAGTGCGACGAAGGGCTCTGAACCCTCCCGGGTTCCAGAGTTATGATCGCAGGATGCGGGCGCTGATCTGGGGCGCGGTCGTCCTCCTCGGCTGCGGCGGCGGCGCAGCGACGGGCACGGGAGGCACGACCGGGGGAAACGGCAGCGCCCCCACCGACGGCGCCGCGGCCGACGCCCCGGCCGTTCACACGCAAGCCGTCTACCTGACGTTCTACGGGTGGCCGGACAACAGCCCACCGGGCGGCGCCATCGCCTACCCGCAGAACGGCGGATTCCCCACCGTGCACGACACCGCCGGCGGGACCGGCACCTACGACGATCCGATCACCTTCGCCACCGACAAGGCGGAGCTTCCGGTCGGCACGCGGCTGTTCGCGCCGGTGCTCGAGAAGTACCTGATCATGGAGGACGACTGCGCCGAGTGCGACACCGACTGGTCATCGTCGCGGAAGTGGCACATCGACGTCTGGATGAACAGCAACGGG
>DATNDC010000273.1:0-3273 GCA_035607055.1 Polyangia bacterium | reverse complement strand
GCGGCGCATCCGCCGCAGGGTCACGAACAGGTAGACGACGCAGAGCAGCAGCACCGCCGAGACGGCGGCCGCGCCGATGGCGATGTCGCGTGCCTCGGCTGCCGTCGTCACGACAGTGTGAAGAACACCGGGAAGCTCTGGGTGTTGTTGCTCGTGTTGTGCTCACCCGGCACCTTCTCGGAGGTCACGGTGAGCGTGTATTGCGTGGAGTAGTTGGGCGCGCTCTGCGTCGAGGCGAACAGGCCCTCGAACCTGACGGACTCCGTCGCCCCCGGGGCGATCTGGTGGATCGTCTGCTTCTTCACGATCGTCTTGCCCTTGCCGGGCGGCGGCTTCAGCTTCAGCTGGACGACCACGCCGACCTCGGGGAAGTGGCCGCTGTTCTTGATCCTGACGACGAACGCGAGCTGGCTGTCACCCTTGATCCGGTTCAGCGGCCCCGGCTCGAGCGTCTTCCCGGACGGCGTGGCGACCACCGACACGAGCTGGGTGCCGTGCAGGCCCCTGACAGCGCCCGGATGCAGCGCCTGGATCGCCTGCCCGACGCCCTTGGGCGTCATCAGCCCGAGGTCGGACGTGCGCAGGAACTGCGACGTCGGCACGCCGGCCGCCCCGAGCTTCTTGAGCTCGCTGTTCGCCCCGTCGGCGAAGAAGTCGGCGTAGACGTAGTCCGACGACAGGAGCTGCCCCATGCACTGGTAGAGCCCCGCGCCCGCCGCCGCCGCCGTCTTCGTGTTCCACGCGGTGGAGAGGTTCTGCGAGAAGCAGTCGAGGCCGGTGACGCGCAGCTGCAGCGTCTGCAGCAGGGCGGGCTGGTAGAGCTCGAGCTGCTTGGTCGGCTTGAGCGCCGCCGCCTGCGACCGGATCGAGCGCATCTGCGAGAGGTCGGCGTCGATGCTCTTCTGGAGCTGGGTGAGGCTCGCGGCGCGCAGGTCGAGCGTGTTGTGGAAGCTGCGCGCGACGGCGTCGGACGGCTTCAGCACCTTCGTGGTCAGGTCGCCGACGTAGTTCTCGTTGGAGCTCTTGGCCGACGATCCCGAGCAGCTGCGCGCCAGCAGCACGAGCACGACGATGACGGCGATGATGCCGATGGCGAGGCCGGCCAGTCGGCGGTACTCGAGGTCGGGCAGCGAGACCGCACCGCCACCGCCACTCCCGCCGCCGAGCCCAGGCAGCTTCGGCATCTTGGGCATCTGCGGTGTGCGCCGGCCGCCGCCCCGGGCCGGGCGCTTGCGCTGGGGCGGCCGCGGCTGGCGCGGCCGCACGCCCTGGTCGGGTTCCTGCGCACCGCCGCGCGTCCGCTCCTCGCCGTCGCCGGAGGGGCGGGTGATGGCGGTGTCCTGGGTTCTGCTCGGCTCCTCCCAGTCCTCGTCGAAGAAGTCGTCAGGAGGCACGTGCGGACCCTACCACCGCCCTCGGATGCGGAATTGGAGGAATCCAGGCAGTTCCGGCCAATCAGTGCCCCGTGGCGCATCCGGCTCCCGCAACCGACCCCGCGACCCTCGAAGGCCGAGTCGTGGCCGGCCGCTACCGGCTCACCGACGTCCTCGGCAGGGGCGGATTCGGGTCGGTGTACACGGGTCGCGACGCCGCGTCGGGCGAGTCGGTGGCCGTCAAGGTGTTCAGCCGCGAGGAGGGCCTCGCCCCCCGCGCCGACCGCGAGGCCCGCACCGCGCAGAAGCTCGACCACCCGAACATCCACGAGGTGGTCGGGGTCGCGCACGACGACGACCACGCCTACCTGATCTCCCAGCTCGTCGTCGGCGAACGGTTCGACAGGAGCGGGCTCTCCGACGAGCAGGCCGTCCGCGCGATCGCCGCCGTCTGCGATGCGCTCGCGCACGCGCACGAGCGCGGGGTCGTGCACCGCGACGTGAAGCCGGCCAACATCCTGGTCTCGAACGACGGGTCGGTGCACCTGACCGACTTCGGCATCGCCCGCGACGAGGACGCCCGCGAGCCGACCGTCGACGAGCGGCTGCTGGGCACGCTGTCCTACATGGCGCCGGAGCAGGCTGCCGGCCGCCGGGCGACCGGGGCGACCGACGTGTGGTCGGCCGGGCTGACCCTGTACGCCACCCTGACCGGGCGCAACCCCTACCGCGCCCGCAGCCTCTCCGAGCTCTTGGACAACCAGAGCGAGCGGGCGGCGCCGCTGCACCGGCTGCGGCCCGACCTGCCGCGTGAGCTCTCCCGCGCGCTCGAGCGCGCCATGCATCCCGATCCCGGCCGCCGCCCCGACGCCGCCGGCCTGCGCGACCAGCTGCTGGCCGCGGTCGCCGTGCCGTCGGTGAGCGAGGCGCCGGGCTTCGCGCCCGAGGCGGCCCCCGTCCGCCGCCGCCTGGCGGTTCCGTTCGAAGGCTTCCGGGAGCGAGTCGCCCCGGCGGCGTCGGCGCTCCTGGCCGGCGGCGCGCTCGCCTTCACGCTCACCGCGTTCCCGATGTACCCGGCGGCGTGGACGATCCCGCTCGCGGTGCTGCTGGGGGCGCTCGCGTGGCGGCGCCCGCTGGCGGCGCTCGTCGCCGGCGCGGTCGTGGCCGTGCCCGCGT
Organism: Polyangia bacterium; assembly: GCA_035607055.1. Taxonomy (GTDB): domain Bacteria; phylum Myxococcota_A; class Polyangia; order Fen-1088; family Fen-1088; genus JADGRB01. Next base: position 724 of record DATNDC010000273.1, on the reverse strand, counting down.
TCTGGAACTTCGCCCAGGCGGCCGGCCTCCTGTGGATCGGGCTCGCCGCCGCCTGGATCTGGTTCTCACGTCGTAACCCGGGCCGCCGCTGCCTGGCGCCGCTCGCCGCAATCCCGCTGGCGTTGGTGGGGATGGGGACGGCAATCGTCCTCGTCGCCGCCACCGCGCCGACGCGAGGGCGGCGAGCGGCGGAGGCTGCAGCGGGGGCGATCGTCGCGGCCGTCTGCGCGGGCTGGGCGACCGACCGGCTCGCGGCCGGGCTGGCCGGCGCCACGAGCCCGTTCGCCTACCTGCATGTGATCGACCGCGGTCCGGCGCTGGCCGTGACCTGCGCCGCCATCGTGGCCTTCGCCGTGCTCCTGCCGTTCGCCTGGTGGGCCGAGCGGCGGACGCAGGCGTGCGCGCTCTGGGGCTTGGGTTTCGCCCTCGCCGTCATCGGCATCCCGCAGCTCGTCGCGAGCGGTTCGATCGGCCTGGGTGCGGAGATCGCGGCAGTCCTCACAGCTATAATCCCCGCCGTCTGGGCAGTCGCCGGACCAGATCCCAAGCGCGGCGGCTGACCCGAGATCACCCCGCGTCGGCAGCCCACCGTGAGCGTTTTCCGCGACATCGAACGGAGGATCGGGGGCCTTGTCGAAGGCCTCTTCGGTCGCACGTTCCGATCGTCGGTGCAACCCGTCGAGCTGGCCCGCAAGCTGGCCAAGGAGATGGACGATCACCGCAC
>DATNDC010000219.1:0-17840 GCA_035607055.1 Polyangia bacterium | reverse complement strand
CCTCCTGCGGGACGAACGGCAAGTGCGACGGCAACGGCAGCTGCCAGCTCTACGTCCAGCAGACCACCTGCGCCGCTTCGACCTGCCCCACGGGGACCTCGACGTTCACCGGGACCGCAACCTGCGACGGCGCCGGCAAGTGCCTCACGCCCAACCCCAGCCCCTGCTTCCCCTACCAGTGCGGCGTCGGCGTCTGCAAGAACTCCTGCACCGCGGACGCCGACTGCTTGTCACCCGCCGTCTGCATCAACGGCTCCTGCGGTCTCAAGTCGCCGGGGCAGGCCTGCGTGACCGGCGCCGAGTGCTCGTCGAGCTTCTGCTCGCAGTCGGTCTGCTGCACGACCGCCTGCACCGGCACCTGCCAGTCCTGCGCGCTCACCACCGCCCCCGGCACCTGCACCAACGTGCCGAGCGGCACCGCCGATCCCCAGGGGACCTGTCACGATCAGGGGGCCACGACCTGCGGCACCGACGGGTTCTGCGACGGCAACGGCGCCTGCCGCAAATACGCGGGCGGCACCTCCTGCGCCTCGCCGACCTGCCCGGCCGGAGGGACCACGCTCACCTCGGGCCGCACCTGCGACGGCAAGGGGAGCTGCCAGGCGGCCACGATGGTCAACTGCGCCCCGTTCCTCTGCAACGGCACCACGGCTTGCAAGGGGGCCTGCGTCGCGGACACCGACTGCCAGTCGCCCGACATCTGCGACCCGATGACCAGCCTCTGCGGCAACAAGAAGCGGCTCGGGCAGACTTGCAGCGTCGACACCGACTGCCTGACCGGGAACTTCTGCACCGACGGCGTCTGCTGCAGCAGCAAGGCGTGCGGGACCTGCCAGGCCTGCAACGTGGGCAGCAGCGCGGGCAACTGCGCCAACGTCGCGGCCAACAGCAGCGAGCCGCACGGCCAGTGCGCGCCCAACGCCAGCTTGCCGTGCGGGAACACCGGCGCCTGCGACGGCGCCGGACACTGCCAGAACGCCAGCACCAGCGTCTCTTGCGGCTCGGCCTCCTGCACCGGCTCGACCTTCACGCCCGTCTCGCACTGCACCGGCAGCGGCACCTGCGCGGCGCCGACCTCGTCGGCCTGTCCGGGCGGCTTCATCTGCGCTTCCAACTCGACCTGCAAGACCGCCTGCACCGCCGACGTCGACTGCGTCGCGCCGCTCACCTGCCAGGGCTCGGGCTCGACGAAGAGCTGCGCGCTCAAGCCGAACGGCCAGGGCTGCGCCAGCGCCGCCCAGTGCATCAGCGGCTTCTGCACCGACGGCGTCTGCTGCGGCAGCGGCGCGTGCGGCACCTGTCAGGCCTGCAACGTCAACGGGCTCGGCAGCTGCGCCCCCATCCCGTCCGGGACCTCCGCGCCGGCCGGCCAGTGCCCGTCGAGCGGCACCTGCGGCAACACCGGCGCCTGCAACGGGAGCGGCGGGTGCGCGCTGGCGCCCACCACCGTGAGCTGCGCGGCCGCCACCTGCACCGGGACCACCTTCACGCCGGTGGCCTTCTGCTCGGGGACCGGGACCTGCACGCCCGCCGGCTCGTCGAGCTGCGCCCCCTACGTCTGTGGCGCTTCGAGCTGCAACGCGACTTGCAGCACCGACACCGACTGCGTCCCCTCCGGTGGGAACAACAGCTACTGCACCGCCACGGGCGGCAGCTGCCTGCCAGTGAGGGCCCTCGGGGTCGCCTGCTTCTCCAACCACGAGTGCGGAAGCGGCAACTGCGTCGACGGCGTCTGCTGCGGCAGCGCGAGCTGTCCGACCTGCCAGGCCTGTAACGTGTCAGGCAGCGCCGGCGCCTGCGCCAACGTCGCGAACGGCGTCAACGAGCCGCACAGCCGCTGCGCCGCCAACGGCACCTGCGGCAACACCGGCACCTGCAACGGCGCCGGCGCCTGCGTGCAGACCGCCAGCACGGTGAGCTGTGCCGGCCCGACCTGCAGCGGGTCGACCTTCACGCCCAGCTCCTTCTGCTCGGGCAACGGCGCCTGCGCCACGCCGGGGACCCAGAGCTGCGCCCCCTACAAGTGCGGCGCCACCGCCTGCAACAACACCTGCACCGCCGACACCGACTGCATCCCGAGCGGCGGCGTCGGCTCGTACTGCACCGCCGCCGGCAGCTGCCTGCCGGTCAAGAGCAGCGGCGTCGCCTGCCTGGCCAACCACGAGTGCGGCAGCGGCTTCTGCGTCGACGGCGTCTGCTGCGGCACCGCGAGCTGCGGCACCTGCCAGGCCTGCAACGTCGCGGGCAGCGCCGGCACCTGCGCCAACGTCGCCAACGCCGTCAGCGAACCGCACGGCCGCTGCGCGGCCAACGGCACCTGCGGCAACACCGGCACCTGCAACGGCGCCGGCGCCTGCACCCAGGCCTCGACCAGCGTCACCTGCGGGTCGGCTTCCTGCAGCGGCTCGACGTTCACGCCGGTGGCGTTCTGCAACGGCGCCGGGAGCTGCTCGACGCCGACCAACTCCAGCTGCTCGCCCTACCTGTGCGGCGCCAACAGCTGCAACAACAGCTGCAACCTCGACACCGACTGCGTGAACGTCTCCGGCAACAACAACTACTGCTCGGCCCCGAACGGCAGCTGCCTGCCGGTCAAGGCCAACGGCGTCGCCTGCGGGACCAACCACGAGTGCGGCAGCGGCTTCTGCGTCGACGGCGTCTGCTGCGCCAGCAACGGCTGCGGGACCTGCCAGGCCTGCAATGTCGCGGGGAGCCTGGGGACCTGTGGCGCGGTGGCCAACGGCGTGACCGACCCGCACGCGCGCTGCACGCCGAGCGGGACCTGCGGCAACACCGGCGCCTGCAATGGCTCGGGCGCCTGCCAGCAGCAGCCTCCCTCCGTGATGTGCAGCGGCCCCTCGTGCACCGGCGGCACCGCCACGCTCGCCTCCTTCTGCTCCGGAGCGGGGACCTGCCCAGCCCCCGCGACGCAGTCCTGCGGCGACTACCTCTGCGGCGGCACGACCTGCAAGACCAGCTGCACGCTGGACACCGACTGCGTGGGAACCGATTACTGCGCCTCGGGCCTCTGCACGGCCAAGCTGGGCGCCGGGAAGACCTGCACCGCCAGCAACCAGTGCGGCACCGGCTTCTGCGCCGACGGCGTCTGCTGCACGACCAACGGGTGCGGCGGCAGCACCTGCCAGGCCTGCAACCTGAACGGACTCGGCACCTGCTCCGCCATCCCCGCGGGACAGCCGGCGCCGGCGGGCCAGTGCCCGACGGGCGCGACGTGCGGCAACACCGGCGCCTGCAACGGCGCCTCGGGCTGCCAGCAGCAGACCGGCGGCACGATCTGCGTCGCCGCCAGCTGCACCTCCTCGAGCCTGTTTCAGCCGGCCTCGACCTGCAACGGCAGCGGCAGCTGCGTCACGCCGGCCGCGAACAGCTGCGGCGCGTACGTCTGCACCGCCAGCGGCTGCCCGACCACCTGCGCGCGGGACACCGACTGCGCCAGCGGCGACTTCTGCAATGCGGGGAGCTGCGTCGCCCAGCAGGGCGCGGGAACCGCTTGCACGGCCAACGATCAGTGCGGCGGCGGGCTCACCTGCGCGCAAGGGTTCTGCTGCAACTCTGCCTGCACGGGACCCTGCCAGTCCTGCGCGCTCGCCGGCTCGCAGGGGACCTGCACGAGCCTCCCGTCCACCACGGTTTGCATGAGCAGCTGCGCCGTGGACAACCTCATGCTGACGCAGAACTTCTGCGACGGGCTCGGCAACTGCAGCGGCGTCCCCGTCGTCAGCGTGTGCGCGGGAGGCACCTGCAGCGCCGGCCCGCCGTCGGTCTGCCAGTAGCCTCCGTGTCGACCGGCACCCCGCTCAGCGGGCGAGGTTGCGCAGCAAGAGCCGCAGGTTCTGCATGTCGATCGGCTTCTCCACGCGGGCGTTCGGGATCCGCTCCAGGAACTCGCGCGCGCGCGGCGTGAAAGCGCCGCCGCTCACGAAGACCATGCGGGCCGCCTGCTCGGGGGCCAGCTTCTCGATCGCGGCGAACAGCTCCATGCCGGTCATCTCCGGCATCATGAGGTCGCACAGGATCAGCTCGTAGCGCTCGCCGGCCCGCAGCCGCTCGAGCGCCTTGCGCCCGTCGCCGACGCAGGTGACGTTGTACTCCGACGACAGGGCCCGGCGGAGCGCGCCCAGGATCATCGGCTCGTCGTCGACCACCAGCAGCTTGCCCCCTTGCGCCGCCGCCTCCGGCGCCGGCGTGGTCACGAGGTCGCCCGGCGCCTCCATCACCGCCGCCGGCAGAGTGACCCGGAAGGTGCTCCCGCGGCCGATCTCGCTGTCGACCCCCACCTCGCCGCCCAGCGCCTCCAGGATGCCGCTGCAGATCCAGAGCCCCAGGCCCGTCCCTTCGCTCGCCGGCTTGGTCGTGAAGAAGGGATCGAAGATCCGCTCGCGGATCTCGGGCGGGATCCCCGTCCCGCTGTCGCGGACCTCGACGATCGCCCGCCCCTCCCCGTCGGTCCGCGTGCTGACCCGGATCTCGTTGCGCTCCGTCGCCCCCTCGGGGATGGCGTGCGCGGCGTTGAGCAAGAGGTTCAGGAAGACCTGGCCCAGCCGCGATTCGTTCCCCTCGACCATCGGCGTGTCGCCGTAGTCCTTCACCAGGCGCGCCCGGTGCCGGATCTCGTTCCAGGCGATATTGATCGAAGAGTCGAGCACCCGCCGCAACGCGACCGGCCCGCTCTGGTCCTCGTCGCCACGGGCGAACACCCGCAGGTCGCGCACGATGTTGCGGACCCGCTCCGCCCCCTGCCGCGCCTCGGTCAGCGCCTCGCCGGTCTCGTCGAGCACGTGGGCCGGACCGCCCCCCGCGGCGCTGCGCGAGAGGCGCGAGGCCACGGTGGTGATCTGGTGCCGGGCGAAGTCGATGTTCGCCACGATGTAGGCCAGCGGGTTGTTGATCTCGTGCGCCACCCCCGCGGCCAGCGTCCCCACCGCCGCCATCCGCCCCGCGAAGATGAGCTGGTTCTCCATCCGTTTTCGGTCGGAGAGGTCGCGCATGAAGAAGTAGTGCCCTTTGCCGGCCGGGCGCGCCCCCTGGGCCTCGACGACCGGCACGATCGAGAGCTGCATCTCGAACGTCGAGCCGTCGGCCCGCAGCCCCCCCACCTCGCGCTCGATCTTCTCGCTGGCCGTGCGGAGGTCGTCGCGCAGCGCCTCCCGGTCCTCCGGTGCCACGAAGGCTTCCCATCTGCCGCCGGTCGATTGTTCGGCGCTGGCGCCCACGAGGCGGGTGAACGCCCGGTTGACCGAGGTGACGCGCCCCTCGACATCGACCCGGCAGATCCCCTCGGCCGCGTCCTCGAGCGCCGCGCGCAGCTCGCGGACCTGCTCCTCGAGCCGCGCGACCACCAGATCCGATGTCCTCACCGTCGCCAACAGGCCCTCCGCGCGGCTCGTCTCGGCTCCCTCACGGGTTGCAGAATATCAGTCGCCAATAAGGCAAGGAAAGTTACTTCTCTAAGTACCTAGAAAACTGCGCGTTACCGTTTGAAAAGGCTGGAGCTCGCCTGACGGCTGCTTCCGCCCCACCCGCGCCCCCCACCTTCCAGGATCTCGGCGGCGCGCTCGCGGATCCTCGGATTCGGGTCGCGCCGGGCGGCCTCCTTCACGAACGGTGTCGCCGGAGCGCCCAACCCGCGCAGGAAGGCCTGCGACTTCTCGTAGCCGCGATCGTTGGCCAGGGAACGAATCGCGCCGCGAATCAGGTCACCGTCGTTCTTGAGGTCCGGGTTCAGTCGAATTGCCGCTTGCGCGGCCGCCAGCCCCTCGGACCAGCGGTGCTGGTCGAAGTAAATCGTCGCCAGCAGATAGGGGGCGTCGGCGTCGTTCGGCTTCTCCGTGCGAAGCTGCACCAGAACCTCGATCGCCTTCGGCGTCTGCCCGGCGGCCACCAACTGGCGGGCCTGCTCGATGTGGGGGTTCTCGGCGGCGGGCGCCGGGGTCGCGCCCGGCGTCGCGGCGGCAGACGAGGGCTGCGTGGCGGCCGGCGCGGGCGCTCCCGCCACCTCGTTCGCCGGGACGGTGCCACCGACCTTGCGCTGGAGGCCGCGCCCGATCGAGAGCGCCACCAGAACGACCAGCACGAAGCCACCCAGGATCCAGGCCAGGCGCCACTGCTTCGGCGCGGCGGCGGCCGGCGCAGCGGCGGCCGGCGCAGCGGCCGCCGCGAGCGCGCGCGGCGCGTCCGCGCCCAGGCGGCGTCGAACGGCCGAGACGGTGTCGACGGTCGTCTTGGCCGGCGCGCGCGGGGCGGCGGCCTTGGCGCCCGGGCGCACGCCCCCGTGCGCCTCGGGCACCGCCGCCAGCGCCGCCGCGAAGTCCGCGGCCGACTTGAATCGGTCCTCGGGCATCTTGGACAGCGCCTTGGCGAGCAATGCCTCGAGCTCCGCCGAGTACCCGGACGCCGGCGCGGTCTCGCGCAAGAGCGGCGGCGGCGCCTCGCGGTGCATGTAGATGAGCTCGCCGACGTTCTCCGACTGGAAGGGCTTGCGCCCGGCCAGGATCTCGAACAGCAGCACGCCGACCGCGTACAGATCCGTCCGCGCGTCGACGGTCCCGGTTCCGCCCGACTGCTCGGGAGACATGTAGCTCGGCGTGCCGACCGCCATTCCGGCGGTCATCGCCGGCCCGTCGCGCAGCTTGGCCAGCCCGAAGTCGAGGATCCGCAGGTGCTCCTCGAGCCCCCCCTCGCCGCTCAGGATCAGGTTTTCCGGCTTGAGATCGCGGTGCACGATCCCCTGCGCGTGCGCGTGCGCCAGGCCGGCCAGGAGCTGCTGCCCGATCTTCAGCACGCGCTCGAGGGCGATCGGCCCCGCCAGCATCACCTCGCGCAGCGTGCGCCCGGTGACGAAGTCCATCACCAGGTAGGGCGCCCCCTCGACGCCGAAATCGATCACCGACACGCAGTTGGGGTGCCCGAGGCGGCTCATCGCCTTGGCCTCGGTCTCGAACCGGGAGAGAAAGGCCTTCTGCGCGGCGATCCAGGGGTGCAGGAACTTCACCGCCACCGGCCGCCCCAGCTGCACCCGCTCCCCCTTGTAGACGACCCCCATCGCGCCGGAGGCGAGCTTGGCGAGGATGCGATACCGACCCTGCAGCACGTGACCGATGCGCGGGTCGGGCGGCGAAGGCGATTCGACGTCCACCGCCCGCCAGCGTATCACGGACCGAGGAGCTCGCGGACCGGCGTTCTCACCGGCTACTGCAAGAGCTCCGACTCTCCGGGGTGGATCACTTTCTGCTTGAGCAGAAACTCGCGCACCGCCCGGTTGACCAGCAGGACGTCCGTCCCGTCGAACTCGCCGTGTCCCGCCTTGTGCAGCGGGAAGAGGCGGTTGGGGACGCCCGCCCGATCGAGCGCGGCGTGCAACCGCTTGGCCTGGGCAAAGGGGACGACCGGATCGGCGTCCCCGTGGGCGGTGAAGATCGGCGGCGCCCCTTTTCCGACGTAGGTGATCGGCGAGACCCGGCGCGCCAGCGCCAGGCGGTCGGGCGCGTTGCCGATCCAGCCGACCGCGAAGTCGCGCGCGTCCTTCGGCCCCAAGAGGTCGGCGACGTCGACGACGCCGAAGAAGTTGATCACCGCCGCCACCTTGAGCGGCTCGTCGCCGGGGCAGAGCCCATCGAACCCGGCTGACGGCGGGGCCAGCGCCGCCATCAACGCCAGGTGCGCCCCGGCCGAGCTGCCGACCAGGATCACGCGCTCGCTGTCGAGCCCGTACTGCTTGGCGTGGCGAATCACCCAGCGGAGCGCGCAGCGGCTGTCCTCGACGGCGGCCGGCGCGGTCGCCACCCGCGCCAGCCGGTAGTCGACGTTCGCCACGGCGAAGCCCATCTCCAGATACGGCAGCACGTCGAGCGCAATCTCGTCCTTGCTCCCGGAGACCCAGCCGCCGCCGTGGAAGAGCAGCGCCACCGGCATCGGGTCGCGCGGGCGGCGCGGCAGATAGAGATCGAGCCGCCCGTTCCAGCCGCCCACGGTCAGATAGAGTTGGTTCGGCTCGACCCGATAGTGAGTCGCAATCAGCACCGCGGTGTCGAGCGGGCCGGACGGGTGGACCTCCGCGGCGGCGCGCGACGCGATGAGGGCGGCGACCGCGACGGCAACGATCCGCGCCGGGCGTGAAAGGGGCATCGACGCCGACATCTTTAGGTTATCCAAACTGTTTGACAAGGGCGTCTCCCCCCCTCGACACTCGTTGCGTGGCATCGGAGGCACCCTGCGGTGGGATCCTGGTCGTCGACGACGACCCCGATATTCGCGACTCCATGCGCGAGGTGCTGGAGGACGAAGGCTACAAGGTCTCCTGCGTGGGCAACGGCCGCGAGGCGCTCGATCACCTCCAGGCCGCGTCGCCGCGCCCCTGCGTGATCCTGCTCGATCTCATGATGCCGGTGATGGACGGGTGGCAGTTCCGGAAAGAGCAAAAGAAGCTGGCGCCCGAGCTCGCCAACATCCCGCTGGTGGTGATCACCGCGACCGGCAAGCGTCCCGTCCTCGTCGACGCCGCCGAGCTGGTGATGAAGCCCCTCGACTTGAATCGCCTGTTCGAAGCCGTCGAACGCTACTGCCGCTGAGCGCAGGTTTTCGCCGGAGCGCCAGAGCGACCGCGGGGAGCGAGTTTGCCGAGGGGAGCGCGGGCTCTCCCGCCCGGCTCGCCTCGGCCCCCGGGGTGGCCGCCGGGAGGGGCCCGCCCCTCCCGCGCTCACTACATTCCGGCCAGGAACTTCCACTCGTCACCCTCTTTGTCGAGGATGAAGCGGTGGTAGTCGTTGACGCGGCGGTAGCGGTCGCCGGCATCGGAGGACCCGATCTCGAACGAGCCGTCGAGGAAGACCTCGACCTCGGCCTGGTCGCCGGACACGTGGATGTTGCGGTACTCGATGTCGTAGCGAAGCGACTTCAGCCGGGGCAGCTGCGTCTCGAGCACCGTCTTGAGACCGTCGTAGCCGTAGTCGTCGTCCGAGCGCGGGGTCCCCGAGTCCTCGAAGTACTTCGGCGAGGCGAGCGCCAGCAGCCCCACCACGTTGCGCTGGATCAGCCGCTGCCGGTACTCCTCGACGGTCTCGATGATCTTTCGGTTCTCCTCGGAACGGACGATCGTCGTTCCCGGAAAGAATTCGCGGTGCGCGCAGCCCGCCGCCGTCCCGGCCAGCAGGGCGAGCGCCAACCCCGCCAGGGTGGTCGTGAGCTGTCTGCGCAGGAGGCCGGTCATGAGCGGGCCCGGGTGCTGCACGAAACGTTCCAGCGGATCGCCCTGGATTTGCGGCCCCCGCTCGTGACGCCCACTGCCGCTTCGTCGCGTCGGTCCAAGAAGGTTGTGCCAGTTTGGCAAGCCGCCCGAACGCGACCTTTGACCGCAACCGGGATCTGCGATAGTGACGGGGGACGGCCATGGGTGATCTCCCCGAGCACGCACGCGAATTTCCCCGGTTCGAGGTCAACGCTTACGTCGACTACACCGGCAACGAGGTGCTGTTGTTCCATCGGATCCAGAACATCTCGCTGGGCGGTGTCTGCATCCAGACCTCCGGCGTCGAAGAGGTCGGCACGATGGTCGACCTGGTCCTCAACTTCCCCGATCTCGATGCCTCGATCGCCGTGACCGGCGAGGTCGTCTGGGCCAACCGCGAGCCTCCCATGGACATGGGGATCCGCTACGTCGACCTCGACGAAGAGCGCAAGGACACGCTCCGGAAGTACATCAACATGGTTCGCAAGTAGCCCGGAAGCAGCCCCGCCGCCTCGGCTTCGCTAGAGGGAGAAGAGGCTGTCCGTGCCGAGGTGGATCTGGAGGCTGGCGAGGCGGGCCAGGTAGCGCTGGTAGCGCTTGCCGGGGGCGGCGCCGGCGCCCTGCTTGAGGTGGACGTCGGTGATGCGGGTGACGGCGAAGCGGCAGGCGGCGAAGCGGAGCTCGGGGCCGAAGGCGGCGCGCTCCTCGGCGGCCGGGGCGCGCACCGCCGTGTAGGCGTCGATGAGGGCGCGGGTGACCTCGGGGCGAAAGTCGTCCTGGCCGAACCCGAACGCGAGGACCGTCACCGCCAGGTCGTAGCAGAGGCGCCCCCAGGCGGCCTGCTCGAAGTCGAGCAGCGCCGCCAGCGCGCCGTCGGCGTAGAGCACGTTGTCGATGAAGAGATCGCCGTGAATGAGGCCCGTCGGCAACACGCGGGCACGCTCCTCGGCCAAGGTGGAGAGCTCGCCGGACAGGATGGTCACCGCGGGGACGAGATCGGCGCGGCGCAGATGGGCGACCTCGGCCAGCCGGCGCTCGATCTCCACCGGCTCGTAGCGGCCCGGCCGGCGGTCGGCGAAGTCGGCGCCCGCGAGGTGGAGCCGCGCCAGCGCGCCTCCCACCGCGGCCGCGTCGGCGGAGGTGACCTCCGCCCGCTCGAGCGTCCGGCCGGGGAACCAGGGGAAGAGCGAGACGATCTGGTCCCGCCACAGCACGAACGGTTGGCGGGCCCCCGAGATGAGCGGCACGGGCGTCGGAACGCCGCGCGCGGCGACGTGGGCGACGATGGCCGCCTCGCGGCCCACGTCGTCGAGCGACTTCCCCTCGTTGATGCGCAGGAAGATCGGCCCGCCCTCGGTCTCCACCCGCACGTTGGTGTTGATGGTGCCGACCGCGATCGGGTGGTGCGCCCGATATCCTTCGACGCCGAAGTCGCGCAGGATGGCGCGCACGTCGGCCTCGGCGAGCTTGCGCCACTCAGCCATGCGCGCCGGCCAGCGCCCCGACGACCACCTCTTCGATCGCTGCCAGAAAACGCCCGTAGAGCGCCTCCTCGGCGGCGAGCAACGGTTCGAAGCGGCGCTGCCAGTCGGGGAGCTGGACGTCGAGCCCGGCCGTCATCTCCTCGAGGTGACGATCCTCGTCCTTGCTGATGGCGGCCACCGAGAACCCGGCCTGGTGCGCCTTGAGCATCTGGTCGTAGAGCGGGTAGAAGACCTGCGCGCGGACCTCGACGGCGGCGCTGGTGAGGAGGTAATTGGCCTCCGCGCGCTCGGCCTCCGGCAGATCGCCGAGCGCCTCCTCGGCGCGGTGGTCGAGGGCCTGCAGGTAGTTCTCCGCGGCGTCGCCGGCCAGCGTGGCGCCGTCCACGAAGGTCCGCACGTCGGCGCCGCTCGCGCTCCCCAGCGCCGCCGCGGCCTTCTTGAGCCGGAGCGCGTGCACCGCCTCGTCGAGGATGTGCTGGATCCCCTCGAGATCGAGCCGCTCGGCGCGGCGGCTCTTCAGGATCTTGCGCACGCCGACGTACTCCAGCCGGGCCAGCGTGTTCACGAACCGCGCGTGCAATTGGGCGTGGGGGACGATTCGCTCGAGGAGGTGCCGCGTGCGGGCGACGTTGGCGTGCCCGCGGGATGCTTCGACGTACCTGCGCATCGCGCGGCGAAGACTATGGTGCTTGACGTCACGACGCAACCCTTGGTCTAGTGCCTGGGGATGGCGGCGTCGGACGTCAATCAGCTGGTCCTCAAGCACCTGTCGCTCGTGCAGGCGATCGCGCGCAAGGTGAAGAAGACGCTGAACGCCTCGATCGAGGTCGACGACCTGGTCGGCTACGGCTCGAAGGGTCTGGTGGAGGCGGCCGAGCGCTTCGACGCCCGCCACGGCGTCGCCTTCACGACCTTCGCCTACTACCGCATCCGGGGCTCGATGTACGACGGGCTCCGCGCGATGGGCTGGTACTCCCGCGCCGACTACACCCGCTACCGCGCCGAGGAGCGGGCCAACGAATACTTGCGCAGCCGCGCCGACCGCGAGGGCGCCGCCCAGGCCGAGGCGGGCGCGGCGGCCAACAGCGCGACAAAGAAGGCCGACGCCGAGACCACGCTGGCCGAGGTCAACGAGATCCTGTCGAGTGTCGCCACCGTCCACATCACCTCGCTGGAGGCCGCCTCCAGCGTCGCCGACGAGAGCTTGCCGGCGCCGGACGTCGCCGTCGAGAGCCACCGGATGTCGCGCCGCGTGCGCGAGGCGGTCGCCGCCCTCCCCGACAAGGAGCGCCGGCTGATGGAGCTCTACTACTTCGCCGACAAGAACCTGGAAGAGGCGGGGGCGGAGCTCGGTCTGTCGAAGTCGTGGGCCTGCCGCCTGCACGCGCGGGCGGTGGACCTGCTGCGCGACGCGATGGGGGACGAGTAGCAACTTTGCCTGGGGGCTCACCGATGACCCGGCATGCGAATCGGTCCCGCCCCGATCGGCCAGAACGCCCCCACCCCTGCAGCGAAACCGCCGGCGCCGCAGCCCGCCCGGAGCTTCGCGACCGTTCTGGACGAAGGATCGGCGCTCGGCCCGGAGGTCCCGGCCGTTGCCGCGCCCAAGCCGACCGCGGTGCCCCTCGGTCCGGCCCGGAGCGCGACCCCAGGCCCGGTGCGGGCGATGCTCGAGCGGGCGGTGGGAGCGGAGAGGCGGGTCGACGCCCTCCTCGAGGCAGCCGCGCGCGGCAAGACCTTCACCCCCGCCCAGCTCTTGGCGATGCAGGCGACCGTGGCCCGCTATTCGCAGACCGTCGAGGTGGTCTCGCGGGTCGCCGATCGGCTGGTCGGGGCCATCAAGCAGACGATGGGGACGCAGGTCTGAGCGTGCCTCTGCGGAGCGACGCGCGCGCGGCGTTTCGTGTTATGACGCCGCCGATGAGGCAGCGGGAGCGGCAGCGGCGGGGACTCGGAGCGGCGTTGGTATTGGCGGCAGCGCTGGTGGCGACGACGGCCGCCTGCTCGACCAACATCTTGCACGGCCTCGACGAGAAGTCGGCCAACGACGCCACGGCTGCGCTCGAGCGGGCGGGGATCGGCGCCGAGAAGGTCGCCGACGAAGGCGCCTCCGCGGGGGCCGGCTACACCGTCCGCGTCGCCCGCGGCGACGGCACGCGCGCCGTCGATCTCCTGCGGGCGCTCGGGCTGCCGCACGACAAGCGGCGCGGGTTCGCCGAGACCTACGGGCAGCCGAGCCTCATCCCCACGCCGTCCGAAGAGCGCGCCCGCTATCTGGACGCGACCGCGGGGGAGATCGAGCGGACGCTGGAGACGGTCGACGGCGTGGTGAGCGCGCGCGTCCACCTGGTCCTGGAAGAGACCGACCCGTTGGCGGTCGACGCCAAGCCGAAGAGCGCGGCGCGCGCCGCCGTCCTGCTGAAGGCCCGGCCGGGGGCTGCGCCGATCGCGGTCGCCGACGTGCAGAAGCTGGTGGCCGGGAGCGTCGCCGGCCTCGACGCCGCCGCCGTCGGCGTGGTGATCACGGCCGCCGCCGATCCAGGCGAGGCGAGCACGGCGGCGCTGGCGCCGCTCGGTCCCCTGCGCATCACGCCCGGCACCCGGCCGCTGCTCGTCGGCGCGATCGCGGTGGCCCTCCTGCTGCTCGCCTTGCTGGCGATCCTGCTGTTGGTGACGGCCCGGCGGCTCTCGGCGCTGGAGCGCGCGGCCACCGGTGACGGGGGCATGCGCTTGACCGGGTCGGTGACGCCGCAGCCCTAGTGTCTGCGTCGCGCGCGGTCAGTTGTCGTCGTCGTCGTCGTCGCTGTCGGACGCGGTCGTGTGGTGGATGTGGACCACCTGATCGTCGGCCGTCGCGGCGGGCTGGTCGGCCGGCTTCTTGGCGGCGGTGGCGTCGTCGGCGGGCGGTGGATCGGCCTTGGCGACGGGCGCCGCGGGCTTGGCCGCGGTCGTGGCGACCACCGCGGCGTGCGGCGGCGGCGGCGCAGGTGAGCGGGCCAGCTTGATCGGGTGCGACGGCGGGTGCGACGACGGCCGCTGCCGCGGCTCGGCCGCGGGAGGCACGGGCGCGGCGGCGGGTGCGGCCAGGGGCTCGATCTGGGGACCGCCCTGCAGCGCCGGCGCCGGAAGCGCCGACGCGGTTGGTGCTGCGGCGCCCGCCGGCGCGGCGGCGGCGAACAGACCGTTCTTGGCCGCGAACAACAGAGCGCCGAAACCGATCGCGAGCACGCTCAGGAAGCCGAGCAGACCCCAGAACCAGCCGGGGACCGAGCCCCTGTGCATCACCACGCGAGCGGTGTTCTCACCAGCGCCTGCCCGCACGCGGGCCGGCACCGCCTGCTGCCGATTGGCCATTGCCGGCGCAATCTACCATTAACTCGGGAACCCTGAGAGGGTTCCCGAACCCTCCCGCGACGACTCGCTGGGCACAGCCCAGCTTCGTCAACGCGGTTGCGCCGCGGCCGGGCCGCCGCCCCTCACTTGCCGAGCTTGCGTTTCAGCTCGGCCAGGGCGTCGTCGACGGCGCTGTCGCTGGCCATCTTGTCGAGCTGCCGCTCTGCGGCGATCCGCTCGCTCGTCCGGCCGGTCAGCTCGTCATCCAGACCCGCCTCGACCTCCGTGGCGTCGATCCGGCTCGACATCCGGTCGAACTCGTTGAAGGCGGAGGTCTTGGAAGTCATCGTCCCCTGCTTATTGGCCCGCGCCTTGGCCTTGAGCGTCCCCTGCCGCAGCTTGACGTCGGCAAGCCGCGCCTCGAGCGCCTTGAGGGCCGCGGTCAGCTGATCGCCGTAGACTCCCTGCTCCTGCAGGGCCTTCTTGGTGTCGTTGCGCTCCGTCTCCTTCTCGGCCTTGCGGACCAGCGCCTCCTTGGCCAGGCCGTCGTCGCCGGCCCGGATGGCCATCTCGGCCTTCTTCTGCCAGTCGGCGATCTCCCCCTCCATCGTCTGCAGCCGCCGTTCGAGCAGGCGCTCATCGGCGATGCAGCGCGCGACCTCGGCCCGCGCCTGGCGCGCGTAGTCCTCCATGTCGCGGACCATCTGATCGATCTCCTTACCCGGGTCCTGCATGGAGCCGATGACGTCGTTGACGTTGGACTTGACGAGCGTGGAGAGCCTGCCGAGGATGCCCATGACGTCCCCAAGATTACCGTCGTCGCAACGGGCTGTCGACCTCGACGCGAGGCGCGTCGACGCGGATGACGCAATCGCATGTGTTAGGTTTCGGCGGTGCGGCTGCAAGACCTCATCGGCCAGGATCTGGCGCGGGCGGCGCTGGAGCGCGCCGTCGCTGGCGGCCGGGTCGCGCACGCCTACGTCTTCGAGGGGCCGCCGGGCGTGGGGAAGCGGAGCGCCGCGCTCGGGCTGGCCATGGCGCTCGACTGCCCGGTCGCGCCCGGCGCCGGCTGCGGCACCTGCGAGGTCTGCCGGCGGATCGAGGCGGGCCTTCACCCGGACGTCCCCGCGTTCGGCCCGTCCGGGCCGGGCGGCCAGATCGTCATCGAGGACATCCGGGCCATCCTGGCGCTGGCGCGCACGCGCCCGCACGAGGCGCCGGCGCGGGTGATCGTCGTCGACGACGCCGACGCCATGAACCCCAACTCGGCGAACGGCCTGCTCAAGACGCTGGAAGAGCCGCTGCCGGGCAATCACCTGGTCCTCTGCACGGGCGCGCCCGATCGGCTGCTGCCGACGGTCCGCTCGCGGTCGCAGCGGATCCGCTTCCGGGCGCTCAGCCCCGCCGCGCTCGGCGAGATTGCCCGGGCGCGCGGGATCCCCGAGGCGCGCGCGGAGATCGCGGCGGCGCTGGCTGGCGGGTCGGCGGCGCGCATGCTGGAAGCGGCCGCCGCCGAGGACGCCCAGGGCGGGCTGACCGAGGCGCTGGCCGAGCTGCGCCGGGTGGTCGCCACGCCCGGCGCCGGTCAGCTCTTCGACGCGGTGTCGGCCATCACCGGCGAGAAGGAGGGAAAGGCCGACTTGCCCCGCCTGGTGGGCCTCTTGGGCGGCCTCTACCGCGATGCCCTGGCGGTCGCCTCCGGGGCGCCGGAGCTGGCAACCTTGGCGCGCGCGGGAGATCCGCAGGGGCTGGCCGCCGCTGGGGTCGATCGCCTCGGCCGGGCGCTGACGGCGATCGTCGACGTCCAGCTGGCGCTGCAGGTCAACGTCAACCCGACGCTGGCGCTCGAGCGTCTGCTCATCGCGCTCAAGCGCCAGGAGGCGCGCGCATGAGCGCCGCGGCGGCCGTCCCCCTGAACGTGGCCGGCGTCAAGCTCGACCCGCGGGGCCGCGTCCTGGCCTGCGACGCGGGAGACCTCGAGCTGCGCCACGGCGACCGCGTCGTGATCGACGACGGGCGCGACACCGACGTCGGCGTGGTGGCGGTGCCACCGGCGCCGCGGCCGCCTGGCGCTCCGCTGCCGCGCGTCCTGCGCCGCGCCGAACCGCGCGACCTCGAGCGCCTGCGCGCCGCCGCCGACCGCGCCGCCGAGGCGCGTCTCTACGCGCGCGAGCGGGCCGGCGCGCACAAGCTCCCCATCAAGGTCTTCCGCGTCGACTTCCAGCGCGGGGGCCGCGCCCTCTTCTACTTCGCCTCCGAGACGCGCGTCGACTTCCGGGAGCTGGTGCGGGACCTCGCCGCGCGCTACCACGCGCGCATCGAGCTGCGCCAGGTCGGGGTGCGCGACGAGGCGAAGATGGTGGGTGGCATCGGATCTTGCGGGCGCGAGCTCTGCTGCTCGACGTTCCTGCCCAAGTTCGCGCCGGTCTCCATCAAGATGGCCAAGCACCAGAACCTGGCGATGGCGCCCAGCAAGGTCTCGGGCCAGTGCGGCCGACTCAAGTGCTGCCTGGTCTACGAAGACGCCACCTACGTCGAGGCGGCGGCCGCGCTCCCCAAGGTCGGCAAGCGCGTCGGCACCCCCGACGGGATCGGGCGCGTCGGCGACCTCGACGTGCTACGCGGCCGCGTGCGCGTCTACTTCGAGGGGCAGCCCCCCAAGACCTTCGCCGCCGACGATCTCCAACCCGCGCCCCCGCCGGTCCGACCCGGCGCAGATTGAGGACGATGCCCCGCTTCTACGTCACGACGCCGATCTATTACGTCAACGCCCTCCCCCACCTCGGCACCTTCTACACCACGGTGGTCGCCGACGCGCTGGCCCGCTACCACCGCGCGAGGTATGGCCGGGAGAACGTTTTTTTCCTGACCGGCCTCGACGAGCACGGCCAGAAGATCGAGCGGATCGCTCGCGAGCGCGGGATGGACCCGCAGGCCTACTGCGACGAGATCGCCGCCAAGTTCCAGGAGACCTGGAAGGAGATCGGGATCTCCAACGACGACTTCATCCGGACCACACAGCCGCGCCACAAGGCGGCCGCCACCGAGATGTGGGCGCGGCTGGCTGGCAGCAAAGGCCCCGACGGGAGGCCCGACCTCTTCGAGGCCGAGTACGACGGCATGTACTGCGTCGGCTGCGAGGAGGCGAAGAGTGAGGACGACGTCATCGCCGATGGCGACCGCAAGCTCTGCAAGATTCACCTCACGCCCGTGGAGAAGGTGAAGGAGAAGAACTACTTCTTCCGGCTGTCGGCCTACACCGACCGGTTGCTGGCCTGGTACGAGACGAACCCGGTGCGCCCCGAGTCGCGCCTCAACGAGGTCCGCTCGTTCGTGAAAGGCGGCCTCCGCGATCTGTCGATCTCACGCTCGACCGTCAAATGGGGGATCCCGGTCCCTGGCGATCCCAAGCAGACGATGTACGTCTGGATCGACGCCCTCACCAACTACCTGACCGTCCTCGGCGGTCCGAACGCTGTCGCGCGCGGCGAGGGCAAGGGCGCCTTCTGGGCCGACGCCAACCACCTCATCGCCAAGGACATCCTCCGCTTCCACGCCGTCTACTGGCCGGCCCTCCTAATGAGCGCCGGCCTGCCGCCGCCCAAGCAGGTCTTCTGCCACGGCTACCTGACCGTGAAGGGTCAGAAGATCTCCAAGTCGATGCCCGCCACCCGCGTCGACCCGCTGAAGATCGCCGAGGGATTCGGAAGCGTCGATCCGCTGCGCTACTTCGTGCTGCGCGAGTACGCCTTCGGCGGCGATGGCGACTTTACCTCGGA
>DATNDC010000184.1:0-30913 GCA_035607055.1 Polyangia bacterium | reverse complement strand
GCCCGGCGTGGTTCGACGAGGTCGCCCATCAGCGTGGAGAAGAGGCCGTCGGCCTCGTAGGCGTCCTCGACGCGGACCTGGAGGAGCGTGCGACGCGCCGGATCCATCGTCGTCTCCCAGAGCTGCTCGGGGTTCATCTCGCCGAGGCCCTTGTAGCGGTTGATGGCCAGGCCCTTCTTGCCGATCTCGTTGATGCGATCCCCGAGCACCTCGATCCGATCGAACTCCACGGTCTCGCTGCCGTGTTCGAGCGCGTACGGCGCATTGCCGACGGCGGAGAGCTCGGCATAGAGCGCCTGCAGGTCGGTGAACTCCGGCGAATTCATCAGCTCGAAATCGATGGTGGTCGTCCGACGGACGCCTCCGCCCTTGGCCGGGGCGACGATCTTGAAGCCGCCGTGCTCGCTGTCGACGTCGATCTTGAACTCAGTCTCTTGCAGCTCTGAGGCGAAGCGCTCGAAGTAGTTCTGCTTCTGTAGATTCGCGAGGCTGCGGACCAGCTTGCCCTGATCTCGCAGGTCTTCCTTGGTCAGCCGAACCGCCTTGACGAAGGCGTCCACGATCCGCGCGTCGCCCTTCCGATCAATGACCCCGAGGAGGCGCTTGTACTTGGCGGCCTGGCGCGCGCGCTTGCGCAGCTCGTCGCCGGCGATCCCCTCGGCGTTGCTGGCGGACCGCAGTCTGAGATTCTCTGCCGCGCTCTCGAGCAGGTAGTCCTCGAGCGACTGCTCGTTCTTGAGGTACAGCTCCTTCTTGCCCTTCTTGACCCGGTAGAGCGGCGGCTGCGCGATGTAGAGGTAGCCGTGCTGCACGATCTCGGGGAAGTGGCGATAGAAGAAGGTGAGCAGCAGCGTGCGGATGTGGCTCCCGTCGACGTCGGCGTCCGTCATGATGATGATGCGGTGGTAACGGAGCTTGGCGACGTCCTTCTCCTTCTCGACGCCGCAGCCGAGCGCGGTGATGAGGGTGACGATCTCCTGCGACGACAGCATCTTCTCGAGGCGCGCCTTCTCGACGTTCAGGATCTTGCCCCGCAGGGGGAGGATCGCCTGGTCCTTCCGGTTGCGCCCCTGCTTGGCGGAGCCACCGGCGCTGTCCCCCTCGACGATGTAGAGCTCGGCGAGCGCGGGGTCGCGCTCCTGGCAGTCGGCCAGCTTGCCCGGCAATGACGACGAGTCGAGCGCGCCTTTGCGCTGCACCATCTCCCGCGCCTTGCGGGCGGCGTCGCGGGCGCGCGCGGCCAGCACCGCCTTCTCGATGATCTGCTTGGCAACGCGCGGGTTCTCCTCCAGGAACCGGGCCAGCTTTTCATTGACCACGCGCTCGACGATCCCTTTCACCTCCGACGAGACGAGCTTGTCCTTCGGCTGGTTGCTGAACTTGGGATCGGGGTGCTTGATCGAGACGATCGCCGTCAGCCCCTCGCTGATGTCGTCGCCGCCGAGACCATTCTTGAGATCCTTGAGCAAGCCGGCCGCCTGCGCGTAGGCGTTCACCGTGCGGGTCAGGGCGGCGCGGAATCCGGTGAGGTGGGTCCCGCCGTCCTTGTTCTTGATGTTGTTGGTGAAGCAGTAGATCGCGTCCTGGTAGGAGTCGTTCCACTGCAGGGCGATGTCGACCTGGGTGCCGTCCACCTCGCCCTGGACGGGGATGGGCTTGTCGTGCACAGGCGTCTTCGAGGTGTTGAGGTCGGCGACGAACTGCGAGATGCCGCCTTCGAACTTGAACTCGTGTGCCTTGTCGGAGCGCTCGTCGCGGATGGTGATGGTGAGCCCGCGGTTGAGGTACGACAGCTCCCGCAGACGCTGGGTCAGGATCTCGAAGCTGAACTCGGTTCCCTTGAAGATCTCGGCGTCGGGCTTGAACGTCACCTTGGTGCCGCTCTTCTCCGAGACGCCGATGGCCGCCAGCTCGGTGGCGGGATCGCCGCGCCGGTACTCCTGGTAGTAGGTCTTCCCGTCGCGCTTGATCTCGAGCTTCAGCCACTCGGAGAGCGCATTGACGACGGAGACACCGACGCCGTGCAGACCGCCCGAGACCTTGTAGCTGTTGTGGTTGAATTTGCCGCCGGCGTGGAGCTGGGTCATCACCAGCTCGGCCGTCGGGCGCTTCTCGATGGGGTGCTCGCCGACGGGGATTCCGCGGCCGTTGTCCTCGACGGAGACCGAGCCGTCGAAGTGGATCACCACGTCGATGCGATCGCAGAACCCGGCCAGCGCCTCGTCGACCGAGTTGTCGACGACCTCGTACACCATGTGGTGCAGCCCGCTGCCGTCATCGGTGTCGCCGATGTACATGCCGGGACGCTTGCGAACGGCGTCGAGGCCCTTGAGGACCTGGATGCTCTCTTCGGTGTACCCGCCTCCGTTGGTCGGTGGTTCGGAGGTGGTCATGGACAGAGAAATCGCACTTGGATGGGCCAGGTGTCGAGGTGAGCCAAGCTGATCGCCGACTGGCTACAAACCTGAACGTTTCCAGGTATCTAGCATTTGTATGGGCACCTGTAAAGGGAAACGTTCGTCAGCCAACGGCGGCCAATTTCCCCGCCCGGACCTGGAAGTCGAGGCGGTCGGTTCGGGCGGGGACGATCTCGCGCTCGGTGACCGAGATCAGCGTCTGGCAGTCGAGCTTGGTAATCACCTCGAAGAGCAGCGACCGGCGCGAGGGATCGAGCTCGCTCGGCACGTCGTCGAGGAGGAGGATCGGGGGATCGCCGAGCCGCGCGCTCACCTCGGTGAGCTCCGCCAGCTTGAGCGCGAGCATGAGCGACCGGAGCTGTCCCTGGGAGGCGTGCGTGCGCGCCAGGAGGCCCGAGAGCCCGATCTCCAGGTCGTCGGCCTGCGGGCCGAAGCCCGTGAACCGGCGGCGCTCATCGAGCGGCCGGCGCTCGATGAGGCCGCGCAGGAGGGCGCCGCGCACCCCTTCCTCGTCCGCGGCCGCCTCGACCGTGGCGTCGCTCCGGTAGGCGAGCGAGACCGGGAGGCCGCCGTGCAGCGCCCGGAAATGCTCGGCGAACCGCGGGGCCAGGGCGGAGGCCAGCGCGCGCCGGCGCATCACCACCCGCGCGCCGGTGCGGGCCAGCTCGTCGTCGAAGGCGTCGAGCAGCGTGGAGTCCCAGTCGCGCCGCTTGAGGAGAGCATTTCGGTTGCGCAGGACCTTCTGGAACGCGCTCGCCTCGGCGTAGTAGGTCCGCTCCACATTGAAGATAGCCAGGTCGAGGAAGCGCCGGCGCGCGGCCGGCGCCGCGCGGGGCAGCAGGAGGTCCTCGGGGACGAACAGGACCACGCTCATCGAGCCGAGCGCCGCCGCCGTGCTGCGGACCAGCTTGCCGTCGAGTCGTGCCGTCCGCCCACCGGGGCCGACCTCGATCTCGAACCGGCGCTGGAGTCCCCGATGCACGAGCTCGGCCCGTAGCCGCGCCCGGCCGCTCGGCGCCCCCCGCTGGATCAGGTCCTCGGCATGGGTGGTTCGAAACGAACGCAGAGCCGCCAGGTAGTAGGCGGCTTCGAGAACGTTGGTCTTCCCCTGCCCGTTGTCGCCGAACAGCACCGAGAGCCGCTCGGCCGGCATCAGCTTCAGCGGCGCCAGGTTCCGCCACCCCTCCACCGCCAACTCCAAAATCCTCATGACGGTGACAATCGAGCGCGTTCCCAGGATCGCGTGGGCGAAGGCGAGCTTCGCTCGCCGCAGCCCGTCGCGGGAGGGTTTGGGAACCCTCCCAGGGTTCCCATTAAAACTAAAGCCTCATCGGCATCACGACGCAGACGTAGTCGCTGCCGTCGGCGGGACGGACGACCGCCGGATCGAGCTCGCCGGCCAGCTCCACGCGCACGTCCGAGGTCCCCATCTCGGCCAGGAGGTCGATGAAGTAGCGGGCGTTGAAGCCGATCTGGACCGGGGTCCCCTTGAAGCCGATCTCGATCTCCTCTTTGGCGGCGCCGAGATCGGGGTTGTCGCTCTCGATGCGCAGCTTCCCCTTCTCCAGCGCCAGGCGCACGCCCTGGGTCTTGTCCGACGACATCAACGACACGCGCCGGAGGGCGTCGAGCAGCGCCAGCCGCGACACGGTGAACGCCCGCTCGTTGTCCTTGGGGATCACCTGGTCGTAGGGGGGGAACTGGCCGTCGATCAACTTCACCGAGATGCCGACGTCGTCAGCCTTGAGCACGAAGTTCCCGTCGTGGACGCCGATCGCGGTGGGGGCTTCACGCGTCTCGATCGCCCGCCGCAGCTCGACGATCCCCTTACGCGGGATGAGCACGCCGGCCGCCAGCTTGGGGCCGCCCGCCAGCGCGTGGCCGGCCTTCGACAGCCGGTGACCGTCGGTGGAGACCATCCGGGCGGTGGCGCCGTCCGACTCGAACAGGACACCGGCCAGGTGCTGGCGCGTCTCGTCGAGCGAGACGGAGAAGATCGTCTTGGCGATCATGTCGCGCAGCGCGGCCGTGTCGACCGGGAACGTTTCCGCCTCGGCGATGGCGGGCAGCTTCGGGTAGTCGCGGTCGGGCAGGCCGACCACCTTGAACTCGACCTTGCCGCTCTTGATCTCGGCCCAGCTCTGCTCGGTCCGGCGGACGCGCACCTCCTCGTCGGGGAGGCCCTTCACGATCTCGTAGAGCTGGCGCGCCGCCACGGTGAGGCCGCCTTCCTTCTCGACCTTGGCCGAGAGCGTGACCTGGGTGGTGACGTTCAGGTCGGTCGCGCCACAGAGGAGCTTGTCCTTGCCGTCGGTGCGCAGGAGGACGTTGGCGAGGATGGGGAGCGTGCTCTTCCGATCGGCGATCCCGTGCGCCAAGTAGAGCCCCCGCAGGAACTCCTCCTTCCGAATCTTGAACTCCATCCTTCGCTCCTTGGGTTTTCCCGGTCTCTTCTATCTTTAAATTAAAAGATTAAAAAGAAGAGGTAGCAGTAGGGGGTGTGGGAAATGTGGACGGAGCAGTTTCTCCGTCGGTGAGTGTGGTGGTTGTGGGTGTGAATAGGTCGGGGATCCAGATCCGGGCCTGCAGTGGGAAGATGTGACCGGAGCGTTGTTCGCGCGGTGCTCCACAGGGCTCTCCACAGCTGCCTGTGAAGAAAGCTCAGGGCTGGCGGAGGTGGCTCTCGAGCGTGCTGACCACGCTGCGCACCGAGGGATCTTCGCCGCACAGGCGTTCGATCTTGCGGACGGCGCTGATGACCGTCGAGTGGTCCTTGCCTCCGAACCGGCTGCCGATCTCCGGGTAGCTCATGTTGGTCAGCTTGCGTGCCAGGTACATGGCCACCATGCGCGGGTGGGCGACGGCGCGGTGCCGCTTCGGTCCCTTGAGGTCGTGCAGCTTGACGTCGAAGTAGGCGGCCACCTCGCGCTGCACGGCCTCGATGGTGAGCCCGGCGGGTGCGTTGGCGACCAGCTTGGCGATGGCTTCGCGCGCCACCTCGACGGTGATGGCTTGCCCCTGGAAGGATGCGCGGGCCGCCAGGCGCAAGAGCGCCCCCTCGAGCTCGCGCACGTTGCTCTTGATGTGCGCCGCGATGTAGAGCGCCGCCTCGTCGGGAAGGACCACCCGCTCCGCCTCCGCCTTGCGCTTCAAGATGGCGACGCGCGTCTCGAGGTCCGGCGTGTCCACCTCGGCGATGAGACCCCAGGTGAAGCGGCTGCGCAGCCGGTCCTCGACGCCCGGGAGCTCCGCGGGGAGCTTGTCCGACGCGAGGACGATCTGCTTGTGCGCGTAGTGCAGGGCGTTGAAGGTGTGGAAGAACTCGTCCTGCGAGCTGTCCTTGTTCGACAGGAACTGAATGTCGTCGACGAGCAGCACGTCGGGTGCGTTCCGGTAGCGGGCGCGAAATTCCTCCATCGAGCTACCGCCGACGGCACGCTTTTGGCTCATCATCGAGCCGATGAAGTCGGTGACGAACTTTTCGCAGGTGATGAAGGCGACCGCCCAGTCCGGGTGCTGGCGGTGGATCTCGTGGCCGATCGCTTGCAGGAGGTGCGTCTTGCCGAGCCCAACTCCTCCGTAAATAAACAGCGGGTTCCAGCGGGAGGCGGGCGCCTCGGCCACCATCCGCGCGGCCGCGTGGGCGAACTGGTTGGTGGGACCGACGACGAACTTGTCGAAGGTGTAGCGATCGACGAGCTCGGGCGGTCGCGCCGCGATCGGAGCGCTTGAAGAGGGTCGGCGTTCGCCGGCGTACGATGAACCGGGCTGGGAGCTGGGAGCGATCGGCGCCCGGCGGGGCTCGTTCTCCTCGGTCACCTCGAAATCCACTCTGAACGCCCGCTGGGCGCGCGCCTCGAGGTCCTTCAAGATGGAGGGGAGGAAATTGTCCTCGAACCACTCCTTGTGGTAGCGGTTCGGCGCGCGGAGCCGGATGCAGCCGTCGTCGATCGCGACGCACTCGATCGGACGCAGCCAGAGGTCGCGATGCGCCGGTTTGACCAACGGCTCGATCGACCGGACCGCTTCGGTCCATAGATCAAACATCGCGCTCACTTGTCCACAGCCCAGGCAACAGAAAATCCTTCATGATTTCCGGCTCTGACACGCGGGTTCCCTCTCTTTGTCCACAAAAGCTTTGGCCAAGCGAAATCAACCCGCACGAGCCCAGCGAGATCGTCCCCCCAACTGAACATTGGACCTCGGGCTTTCGTCGGCCTTCACCGCGCGACGGGTTCACTGCGCGGTGGAGCGTTCTGTATCAACCGCGACCAAGGCCTTCAAGCGGCAAACCGGACACCCCCCGGCAAGGCCGCGAAAACCGGTGGGATAATTTTTTCAGGGTTGTTGCCGATCCGAAGCAGGAAGCGAATCGAGACCGGCGGATGGGTGCATAACCCGGCGTACGGGCGCGCGTTTTTGAACTCCGGCAGAGCTGGAATCCGGGGCGTCTCGGATTTCACGGCACTTCCCCGCGATCAATGGCGGAAACTCCCATGTCATGGGCCTTGGCGCACGCCGCGATCGCCGTTCGCCGCATCCTCCGTCGGAGATTGCGCGACTCATCGATGGCCGCGTGTGCCGAGGTGCTGCGTCACCGACGGAGACGGGCAAGAGGCGGGCAAGAGACGGGCAAGAGACGGGGGGAGTGGACCGGCGCCTCGTTGACACGCCGGATCCTCGGTGCTATCAACTTCGACCTTTGCCGGCGCGACCGGCGCCGCAAGACCGATCTCGGAGGATGTCGTGAAGAGGACGTTTCAGCCGCACCGCAAGAGCCGAAAGCGTACGCACGGATTTCGCAAGCGTATGAAGACGCGCGCGGGCCGCGAGGTGATCCGCCGCCGGAGGCGCAAGGGGCGCCGCCAGCTCACCGTCACGGTCGCGAAGAAGTAGGCAGCATGGGCGGCGCGGCCGTCGGCGAGCGGTTTCCGCGCTCGGCGCGCGTTCGGCGGCGCCCCGAGTACCTGGCGATCCAGAACCGCGGCCGGCGGCTGGTCGGCCCCCATCTGTTGTTGTTCGCGGTTCCCGGCGGGGGTCGGATCGGAATCACCGTCAGCAAGAAGGTGGGCGGAGCCGTGTTGCGCAACCGCGTGAAGCGCTGGATTCGCGACTGTTACCGGCGCCGCCGTCCCGAGTTTCCGGCAGGTTTCGATCTGGTCGTGGTGGCGCGTCCGCCCGCGGCGCGCGCCGACCACGCCGCCGTCTGCGGCGAGCTGGCCTCGCTCGCCCGCCGCCTGCGAGGCGCGCCGTGAAGGCGGTCCTCCTCGGCCTGCTCTGGATCTACCGGCGCGCGATCTCGCCGGTGCTGGCGCCGCGCTGCCGGTTCGAGCCTTCCTGCTCGGTGTACGCCGAGGAGGCGATCCGGACGCACGGCGCGGTCCGCGGGGGCTGGTTGGCATTGAGGCGGCTTCTCCGCTGCCAACCGTTCGCCCGGGGTGGTATAGACCCGGTTCCCCGGCCGGGATCGCCTCGGCACGCGGAGTAAAAAAACATGGAGAAGCGGCTCATCGTCGCGATCGCCCTCTGCGTCGCGTTCATGCTTGTCTGGAGCAAGCTGGTTCCGCAACAACACCCGGCTCCGGCGCCGGCCGCGCCCCAGAACGCGCCGGCCGCGCCCGCGTCTGCCCCGCCGCCGCTGCCGGCGACGGCGACGGCGCCGCCCGCGCCCGGTGCGGGGGCCGCGAACCATCCCGAACAGAAGGTCGAGCTCGATACGCCCGACGTCCGCTTCGTCTTCTCCAGCCTCGGCGGGACGCTGGTCCGCGCCGAGCTGCGGAGCGCGAAGTTCCTGGACAACCCCAACGACCCCTCGACCGGCCACGATCTGGTGGCCTTCTCGGATCCCAGGGACGCCGCGCTGCGGACCGACTTCGCAGACTCGGGCTTTCCGGCGCCGTCCGACGCCGCCTGGCAGGTCCGGCGAGTCGACGCCAAGACCGTCGTCTTCGCCACCGACACCGGGACGGTCCACATCGAGAAGCGCTACATCGCCGATGCGACCCGCTACCGGCTGCACCTCGACGTGTCGATCACCAACCGCGGCGGGCAGCCCATCGACCAGCACCTGAAGATCTCCCTGTCGGGCCGCCAGGATCCGGAGAGGCGGGGCGGCGGGTTTTTCGCCGGCTCTTCGGCCAACATCGCCTCCATGCTCTGCTTCCTCAACGGCAAGCTCGATCGCAAGGCGATCGACAAGCTGGGCAAGGACGCGTTCGACGCGCCGACCGGGGCGAGGTGGATCGGCAGCGACGAGAAGTTCTTCCTCCTGGCGGCGGTCCCCTACCCGCTGTCGCCGACGGTCGAGCGCGGTTGCGCGGCCAAGCCAGGAGCCGAGAGCGGCACCGGCACGGTGACCCTCACGTTCGGCGAGCGGCGGGTGCCGGCGCAGGGGACGATCGACTACCCGTTCGCCGTCTACGCCGGCCCCAAGGTGATCACCGACCTCGAGGCCGTGCAGCCCGGGGGCGAGGAGGTCGAGCTCGACAAGGCGGTGGACGTCAGCCTGGCGATCCTCTCGCGCCCCATCCTCTCCCTGCTCAAGTTCTTCCACGGCTTCGCCCACAACTGGGGGTTGGCCATCATCCTGCTCACCGTGTTCATCAAGGCGGTGACCTTCTACCCGACGCAGAAGTCGCTGCTGTCGGCCAAGAAGATGCAGAAGCTGGCGCCCAAGATGAACGCCATCCGCAAGAAGTACGAGAACGACCGGCAGAAGCAGTCGGTCGAGACGATGAACCTCTACAAGGCGCACGGCGTCTCGCCGTTCGGCGGCTGTCTGCCGAGCTTGATCCAGATGCCGATCTGGATCGCGCTCTACTCGACGCTGAACTACGCCGTCGAGCTCTATCGGGCACCGTTCCTGCACATCCACGACCTGACTGCCAAGGACCCGTTCCACCTCGGGCCGCTGCCGCTGCCGCTGACCCCGCTCTTGATGGGCGTGGTGATGTTCGTGCAGATGCGGATGTCCCCCTCAGGCGCCGATCAGCAGCAGCAGAAGATGATGTCCGTGATGATGCCGGTCATGTTCACGGCCTTCTCCCTGTTCCTGCCGGCCGGCCTGGCGATCTACATGCTGACCAGCTACCTCATCGGGATCCTGCAGCAGCTCTGGGTGAACCACCTCGACCGCAAGGGGACGGTCACCGTCTAGCGCGTGCTAACTTAACAAAGAGGCGCGCCACCGATGGCGCCAGCGTGGAAGGGGGCAGCATGAAGTTCTTCATCGACGGGGCAGATCCGAAGGAGATCCGGACCTGCGTGGAGCAGGGGTTGATCGACGGCGTCACCACCAACCCGACGCTCATCTCCAAGGTGATCGCCGCGGGGAGCGAGGCGCGCGAGCCGCGGGCGCTGCTCAAAGAGATCTGCGACATCTGCAAGGGCCCGATCAGCGCAGAGGTGGTCAGCGAGGACAAGGACGGCATGATGCGCGAGGCGCGCGAGTACGTGAAGATCGCGCCCAACATCGTGGTCAAGCTGCCGCTCACCACCGAGGGGTTGAAGGCGGTGCGCGCCTGCGCCGACGAGAAGATCAAGACCAACGTCACCCTCTGCTTCTCGCCGGTGCAGGCCATCCTGGCCGCCAAGGCGGGGGCCGGGTACATCTCGCCGTTCGTCGGGCGACTCGACGACATCGCCACCGACGGGATCGAGCTGGTGCGCCAGATCGTTACCATCTACAAGAACTACGGCTTCAAGACCGAGGTGCTGGTCGCCTCGGTGCGGGGGCCGAACCACATCGTCGAGGCGGCGCTGGTCGGCGCCGACGTCGCCACCGTGCCGTTCGCGGTGCTGCAGACGCTGGTCAAGCACCCGCTCACCGACAGCGGCCTCGCCAAGTTCCTGGCCGACTGGAAGAAGGTTCAGAAGTAGCCCGCGGTGCCGCGAGTCCGACAACACGTCAACCCGCTCAAGTCGGACTTGCTCGAGATCGCGGACGTTCCGCGGGTCGAGGCGCCGCCCGGGCGCGCGCTGGAGGTCGAGCTGGGGGCGGCCGAGGCGCACTTCCTCATCGATCGCGCCTCGAGCGACGGGGAAACGCTGTTCGTGGGGGTCGAGATCCGGCGCGAGCTGGTCGGACCGGCCAACGAGGACTGCGCCAAGCGCGGGCTGGACAACGTCCGCTGCGTCTTCGCCAACATGTCGGTCGACATGCCGCGCCTGTTCGCGCCGGGCAGCGTCCGCCGGTTCTTCCTCAACTTTCCCGATCCCTGGTTCAAGAGCCGGCAGCACAAGCGGCGGGTGATCGGGCCGCAGCTCATCGCCGAGATCGGGCGTGCCCTCGAGCCGGCCGGTGAGCTCTACGTGATGACCGACATCTTCGCGCTCGCGCTCGAGGCCATGGCGGAGCTGGAGGCCGCGCCGCTGTTCGAGAGCGCGCGCGGGGCCTGGACGTTCGCGCAGGACAACCCCTACGGCGCCAAGTCGCGCCGGGAGCGCCAGTGCGAGGACGAGGGGACGCGCGTCTGGCGGCTATTGTACCGGCGCGTCGCCTGAGTCGTCGCTGGCGCCGCCGTCGGAGGTTTCCGCTCGGTCCCAGGGCGGGTTAGCCGCCGCCCATCGAGAGGCGGATCTCTTCCAGGTCCTTGATGCGGTCGCGGAGGGCGGCGGCCTTCTCGAACTCCAGCTTTTCGGAGAGGTCGAGCATCTGCCGGCGCAGGGCGGTGATCGTCTTGGGGATCTCCTCCAGCGCGACGTCCGCCGCCTGGGCCTCCTTGGCGGTCTTGGCCAGGTCGACGAAGTCGTCCTGCGCGGTGCCGGTGAGCGCGGCGATCGCCTTCTCGATCGTCTTGGGGGTGATGCCGTGCGCCTTGTTGTGCGCCTCCTGGGCAGCGCGGCGCGTGAGGGTCACGGCAATCGCCTTCTTCATCGAGTCGGTGTGGCGGTCGGCGTACATGATCACCTTGCCGCGCACGTTGCGGGCGGCGCGGCCGATGGTCTGGACGAGCGACCGCTCGGCGCGCAGGAACCCCTCCTTGTCGGCGTCGAGGATGCCCACCAACGAGACCTCGGGCAGATCGAGCCCCTCGCGCAGCAGGTTGATCCCGACCAGCACGTCGAACTCGCCGAGCCGCAGGTTGCGCAGGATCTCGATCCGTTCCAGCGTGTCGATGTCCGAGTGCAGGTAGCGGACGCGGACCCCGAGCTCGGCGTAGTACTCGGTCAGGTCCTCGGCCATCCGTTTGGTCAGCGTCGTGACCAACACCCGATCGCCCATCTTGACCCGCTCGCGGATCTCGCCCAGAAGGTCGTCGACCTGCTGGCCGACGGGGCGGACCTCGATCTCGGGGTCGAGCAGGCCTGTGGGGCGGATGATCTGCTCGACGACGACGCCCTGCGCGCGCTGCAGCTCGTACTCGGCGGGCGTCGCCGACACGAACAGCGACTGGCCGACGCGCGTCTCCCACTCATCGAAGCGCAGCGGCCGGTTGTCCAGCGCCGACGGCAGCCGGAACCCGAACTCGACCAGCGTCTCCTTGCGCGAGCGGTCGCCTTTGAACATCGCCGCGATCTGGGGGACGGTCTGGTGCGACTCGTCGACGAAGACCAGAAAGTCCTTGGGAAAATAGTCGAGCAGCGTCGGCGGCGGTTCGCCGGGCGCCCGCCCCGAGAGGTGCCGCGAGTAGTTCTCGATCCCCTTGCAGCGCCCCATCTGCTCGAGCATCTCGAGGTCGTACAGCGTCCGCTGCTGCAGGCGTTGCTCCTCGACCAGCTTGTTCTCGGACTTGAGCTGGCCGAGGCGCTCGCGCAGCTCTTCTTTGATCCCCGCCATCGCCTTGGTCAGGCGGTCCGCCGGCGTCACGTAGTGCGAGCCGGGGAAGATCGACACCTCGTCGATCTTGCGCAGCACCTTGCCGCGCAGCGGATCCACTTCGGATATCGCGTCGATCTCATCGCCGAACCACTCGACCCGGATCGCCTTCTCGCGCTCGTAGGCGGGGAAGATCTCGACGGTGTCGCCGCGCACGCGGAACGTCCCGCGCGAAAAGTCGATGTCGTTGCGCTCGTACTGGATCTCGACCAGTCGCCGCAAGACGGCATCGCGCCGGACCTCCACCCCGCGCGCCAGATCCAGCTTCATGCCCAGGTAGGCCTCGGCGGCGCCGATGCCGTAGATGCAGGAGACCGAGGCGACGATCAGCGTGTCCCGCCGGGTGAGGAGCGCATAGGTCGCCGCGTGGCGCATGCGGTCGATCTCTTCGTTGATGAGCGAGTCCTTCTCGATGTACGTGTCGGTCGAGGGGACGTAGGCTTCGGGCTGGTAGTAGTCGTAGTAACTGACGAAGTAGTGGATGGCGTTGTCGGGGAACAGCCCCTTGAACTCCATCCACAGCTGGTGCGCCAGCGTCTTGTTGTGGGCGATGACCAGCGTCGGGCGCTGGATCCGCTGCACCACCTGGGCGACGGTGAAGGTCTTGCCGCTGCCGGTGATCCCCAGCAGCACCTGCGACGGGTCGCCGCGCTGGACGCCGGCCGTGAGCTCATCGATGGCGCGCGGCTGATCGCCCATCGGCTTGAGGTCGCTCGTCAGACGGAACGGCGTCGGCAAAACGCTATAGTGTACGCGATGCCTCCTTCGGCGATGCGCGGCTTTTACGCCATCCTCGACGCGCCGGCGTCGTGGCTGGACGACCCGGAAGCGCTCCAGCGCCGGGCTCGGCAGCTCTTGGCGGCCCAGCCTTGTTGCCTGCAGCTCCGCGCGAAGGGGGCGAGCGCCCGCGCTCTGGCCGACGCCGCGCGCCCGCTCGTCGGGCTCTGCCGCGCGGCCGGGGTGCCATTCTGCGTGAACGACCGGCTGGACGTGGCGCTCAGCGTGGGGGCGGACGTGGTTCACCTCGGGCAAGACGACCTGCCGCTCGTCGACGCGCTCCGGGTGCGGGCCGCGGCGGGCCGCGCCGATCTGCTGATCGGCTTTTCGACGCACGATCGCGCCCAGGCCCTGGAGGCCGCCCGGGAGGGCGCCGACTACATCGGCTTCGGGCCGGTGTTCGCCACCGGCAGCAAGACCAACCCCGACCCGGTCGTCGGCCTCGGCCAGCTGGCCGAGGTTTGCCGCGCCGTCGAGGTTCCGGTGGTGGCCATCGGCGGCATCGCGCTCGAGGCGGTCGGCTCGGTCGCCCGCGCCGGCGCCAGCGCCGCAGCCCTGATCGCGGCCATCGCCACCGCCTCAGACCCGACCGCCGCCGGCCTGCAGATCCGCGCGGCCTTCGAGCGAGCGGCCTGAAGCGAAACTAGCTGGTGCAGGAAGACTTGGGGAGCTTGGAGATGGAGCGGAGCTCGCCGCGCGCGTCGGCGGCGCGCGCCGATTTCGGGTAGCGCTTCACCAGATCCGAGAGCAGGGCGCGCGCGTCGCTGCAGAAGTGGAGCTGCACGAACGCCAGCGAGAGCTGCCACATCGCCTCCGGGACCTCGGGCGACGCGGGGTAGTTCTGCAGCACCTTCTGGAACTCGGCCGCCGCGTTGGCGTACTTGCTCTCCTGGACGAACGACATCCCGATCGCCAGGTAGGCCTGCGACGCCCGCGGGTCAGCCGGGAAGCGCTGGATGAACACGCGGTAGAAGCGGCGGCCGTCGTCGCGCTGGCCCGAGGCGAGCCGCTGCCCGGCCTGCGTCCACAGCTGGTCCTTGTCGGTGGGCATCTCGGGCGCCACGCGGTCGACGATCTTCGTCTGCGTCTGCTCGAGCGCAGCCAGGCGCGTCTCGAGCTTGCTCTGCGTCTCGCCCGCCTGGCGGATCTCGACGTCGACGTTGTGGGCCAGCTCCTCGATCCGCCCCTGGATCGCAGCGATGTCCTGCTCGGACTTGGCCACCTTCGCCCCCACATCGGCCGAGTTGCGGGTGAGGAGCGCCGTCGCCTCGTCGAGCACCTTGCGGAGTCGGACGACCTGTTCCTTGTATTCCTTGTCGCGCTTGTCGATCTCGTCCAGGCGGACCCGCAAGCTGTCGATGTCCGAGCGCATCTTGTCGCCCTCGGTCGACGTCACGCAAGACGGCGGCGCGAGCAGGGCGCCCAGCAGGACCGCGCCCAGGGCGAGGAGCAGGCCGGGGCGCTTACTTCCAGCTGAAGTCGACACGTCGATCCTGGGCCCAGCTCGGTTCATCGGTCCCCTTGGCATCCAGCGATCCGCGCGGCAGGACGGACAGCTTGTTGCCGTCGATTCCCAGCCGGCCGAGGTGATCGCGCACCGACTGGGCGCGCCGCTCGGAGAGGGCCAGGTTGTACTCTTGCGTGCCGCGGGGGTCGGTATGGCCGATCAGCGTGACGGCCCGCCCGACCCGCTTGAGGCAGTCGGCGTCTCGCGCCAGCGTGGCCGTCGCCTCGGTGGTCAGCGCCGACTCGTTGAAGTCGAACAGCACCGGGTCGAGCGAGCACTGCGTGGGCGGGGGCGCCGGCGCCCGCTCGGAGGTGCAGTAGCCGTTCACACAGTCCTCGTTCTGCGCGCAGTCGTTCTCGGTCTTGCACGGCTTCTTCGCGCTGCAGCTGCCCGCCACGCAGTGCTGGCCGCCGGGGCACTCCCGGTCCGCGGCGCAGGCTCGGCAGTGGTTGGCGATGCACTCTTGATTGGCCGGGCACTGGGCCTTGCTCGTGCAGTAGCCGGGGACGGGCGAGCACTTGCCGGACTGGCACTGGTTGCCGGCCGGGCAGTCGTTGGAGTCACGGCACTGCTGGCACTTGTTGGCGACGCAGAACTCCTTGGGATGGCAGTTCTTGTCCGTCTCGCAGGAGGGATAGTCGGGCGTGCAGCTCGTGGCGACCGCGACGGCCACCGCCAGCAGGGCCAGTGGTGCCGACAGCCGAGCCGCTTGGGCGGCTCGGGCGAAAGGACGGTGCGCTCGCATGGTTGGGGACCCCCTCGACGGGAAAACCGTACGTTCGCCCGCTCTTAATGTCAACGCGAACCCCCTCGGCTATGCTTCTCCCCTTCGTTTTGGTTCACCCGCTGGTTCATCCCCTCTCCTGGTTGCTGACTTGGCCTGAGGGTCCGCCCCGACCTCCGATTCGTCTTTGGGGTGGCGTCCGTGGTATTTGAGGAGGCCGGTCGGAAGCCCCCCACGTGAAGTGGTTCATCACGCACCTGTCGACCCTCTCGCCGCTTGGTGCGTACACCTGGCTCGGGGGGATCCTGCTGCTCTGCGGCCTGGGGCTGCCGATTCCCGAGGACATCTCGCTCATCGCGGCCGGGTACTTCTCCTGGCGGGGGGCGCTGCACATCAGCAAGGCCTTTGCCGTCTGCTTCGTGGCGGTCCTGGCCGGCGATTCGCTGGCGTTCTTCCTGGGGCGTTACTTCGGGCGGCGCGTCCTGGCCAGCCAACTGGCGCGCAAATACTTCACGCACCGCCGGCAACTCAAGGTCCGTGCCTACTTCCGGAAGTTCGGCAGCAAGGTCGTGCTGGTCGGGCGCTTCACGCCCGGGCTACGCTTCACGATCTTCTTCACCGCCGGGACGCTGCACCTCCGGCCGCCCGTTTTCCTCATCTACGACTTCTCCGCGGCCGCCTTCACCGTCCCGCTGCTGGTCTACTCGGCCTGGTTCTTCGGCGGGCAGATCGACTACGTGGTCCGTTACGCCCGCCGCACCGAGCACGGCATCGTGGTGGCGGTCGCCATCGCCGTGGCGATCGTCCTCGTTCGCGCCTGGCGCCGCCACAAGCGGATCCTCGCGGCGCGCATGGCCTCGACCGAGCCCAGCTAGGATCCGGTCGAGGAGGCGGCTAGGACGCGGCCGCCGGCTGTTGCTGCGTCATGCAGTGGAGCGTGCCGAGGCCCCAGACCAGATCGACGGCGTGGATCCCCACCACCGTCCGGGTCGGGAACAGCTCGGCCAGGATCTGGAGCGCGCGCCGGTCGTTCGCGTCGTTGAAGGTCGGGACCAGCACCGCCGTGTTGGCGATGTAGAAGTTCGCGTAGCTCGCCGGCAGTCGCACGCCGTCGAGATGAAGCGGCGCGGGCATCGGCAGCGGCACGACCCGCAGCGGCTTGCCGTCGGCGGTCGTCATCCGGCGGAGCCGGTCGAGGTTGTCGCGCAGCGGCGCGTGGTTGGCGTCGGAGGGGTCCGCCTCCTGGGCCAGCACGACCGTCGTCTCGTCGACGAAGCGGCAGAGATCGTCGACGTGGCCGTGCGTGTCGTCGCCAGCGATGCCCCGGCCGAGCCAGAGGACCTTGCGGGCGCCGAGGTGCGCCGCCAGGATCCGCTCCAGCTCCTCGCGCGGCAGCCCCGGGTTGCGGGCCTGGACCTCGTCGAGCAGGCACTCTTCGGTCG
This sequence comes from Polyangia bacterium, assembly GCA_035607055.1. GTDB lineage: Bacteria > Myxococcota_A > Polyangia > Fen-1088 > Fen-1088 > JADGRB01. Next base: position 14,229 of record DATNDC010000184.1, on the reverse strand, counting down.
CCAGCAAGGTCCCCGCGCCGTTGACGTCGACGGCGCCTCCCTCGAGCACCACGCGCCACGGCTTGCCGCCCACCTTCGCCATCGGCTGCCACTGCCGGAGCTCGAGGCGGCGGGCGAGCTTGTCGTTGATGGCGTCGTCTCTCTTGTGGTTGGAATACTTCGCCCAGCCGTTGAAGCGCCAGTTGGTGATCGCCACCTCGCCGGCCTCGTCCTTGACGAACAGCGGGCAGTAGTCGCGCGTCCAGCTGCGGTCGGTCGGCGCGCGGACCAGGTCGACCATCGCCGGATCGGCGCCCACGCGTCCGAGCAGCTTGCGGGCGCGCGCCTCGGTGGCCGCGTCGTCGACCAGGATGCGGACCCGCTCGCCGCGGGTCAGATGGCGGACCACCTCGCCGTAGACCCAGGGAATCGGCGCCAGCTTTCCCGGCCAGTCGCGCGGCTCGTGCGGCCAGGCGATCCAGGTGGCGGCGTGCGGCTCCCACTCCGCCGGCATGCGGAAGCCGAGGTTCGCCGGCGTCCCGATCTCGGGACCGCGTGGCGGGCGCTTCATTCGTCGATCAAGCGGCGGGTGACGCCGCCGTAGGCGTCGATGCGGCGGTCGCGCAAAAACGGCCAGTGCCGGCGCACGGTCTCCTGGTGCTTGCGATCGCAGGTGACGATCAGCGTCTCTTCCTCTACCCGCGAGGCCTCGGCCAGCACCACGCCGAACGGATCGGCCACGAAGCTGCCGCCCCAGAACTCGATCCCCTTGCCGGGCGTCCCGGCGGGCGGCTTCTCCAACCCGACCCGGTTGACCGCCGCCACGTAGACGCCGTTGGCGATGGCGTGGGCGCGCTGCGCGGTCTGCCAGGCCGAGGCCTGCGCCGCGCCGAACTCGGCCTTCTCGTCGGGGTGCCAGCCGATCGCCGTCGGGTAAAAGAGCACGTCGGCGCCCGCCAGCGCGGTGAGGCGCGCCCCCTCCGGGTACCACTGGTCCCAGCAGACGAGCGTGCCGATGCGGCCCACGGCGGTGTCGAAGGCGCGGAACCCCAGATCGCCCGGCGTGAAGTAGAACTTCTCGTAGTAGAACGGGTCGTCGGGGATGTGCATCTTGCGGTAGCTGCCGAGCTGCTTGCCGTCGGCGTCGAGGATGACCGCCGTGTTGTGGTAGACGCCGGCCGCGCGGCGTTCGAACAGCGAGCCGATGACCACCACGCCCGCCTCGCGCGCGACCTTCGACAGCGCGTCGGTGCTGGGGCCCGGGATCGGCTCGGCCAGGTCGAAGTTGGCGTGATCTTCGGTCTGACAGAAGTACTGGCTGCGGAACAGCTCCGGGAGACAGACCAGCTTGGCGCCCTGCTTGGCGGCGGCGCGGATCTTCTCCAGCGCGCGCGCCAGGTTGTCGGCCGGATCGGTCGAGCAGCGCATCTGGACGAGCGCGATCTTGAACTCGACCGGCGACGGCACGGCGTAACTATTGTCGCCGCGCCCGGCGGCGTCAATCGACGTTTGCGTCACGCGCGCAGCAGATCGATCGCGTTGCCGAGCAGTCGGTCCCACCCCGGGCGCGCCTCGGCGTAGAGGCGCGCCGTGTCGGCCAGGATCCGCGCGCCGCCCCCTTCGCCGTTGGCCGCGCGCACGAACTCGGCGTCCTCGCGCACCCAGGCGGCGATCGAGGCGGCTTCGAGCTCGCAGTGAAACTGAAGCCCGAATTGCCGCCGCCCCAGGCGGAACGCCTGATGCGGGCAGAGGAGCGTCGACGCCAGGTGCGTGGCGCCCGGCGGCAGGTCGAAGGTGTCGCCGTGCCAGTGCAGCACCATCGCGCGTGGGCCGAGGCCGGCCAGCACCGGCTCGCGCTCGGCGCCGATCAGATCGACCGGGCCCCAGCCGACCTCGCGCGCCGGCTCGGGGCCGCGCGGCCCGGGGCGCGTGTTCGGGTAGACGCGCGCGCCGCCCGCCGCGGCCAGCAGCTGCGCGCCGAGGCAGATCCCCAGCACCGGCGCGTCGCGCGCGATGAGCTTGCGGAGGAGCGCGATCTCGGCCTCGAGAAAAGGCCAGCGCGGATCGCCCAGATCCCCGACGCCCATCGGTCCGCCCATCACCAGGAGGACTTCGTCGGAGGCCAGATCGCCGGGCACCGGCTCGCCGCGGTAGAGGGCGCGGACGGCGCAACCGACGCCGCGCTCGGCGAGCAGGACCGCCACGCGTTCGGGCCCCTCGGTCGGCGTGTGCTGGAGGACGACGGCCTGCTTGGCGGTCACGCCCGCATCTTGGCCCAGCTCGGCGCCGGCGCTTCGATCAAAATCATCCGCCCGGTTTCGGGATGGACGAGCTGGATCGCGGCTGCGTGAAGGTGAAGGGAGCCGCCGCCCTGGCCGTAGACGTCGTCGCCGACGATCGGATGACCGGCGGCCGCCAGGTGCGCGCGCACCTGGTGGGCGCGCCCCTTGACCAGACGAACGCGCACGAGAGCCGTCTCCCCGCGCGACTCGACCACCTCCCAGCTGCTGTGGGCGGGCAGCGGGTGGCGTCCGCCGTCGACGCGGACGCGCGCGCCCCGGCGCCCGACGCGCCCGATCGTGGCGTACGATTCGCCGGTCGGCGCCGGCGATCCCAGGACCTCGGCCAGGTAGCTCTTCTCGCAGCCGGCGCCGGAGAGCGCCGCTCGCAGCGCGGACCAGGCGGCCGGGCTGCGCGCCGCCACCAGAACGCCGCTCGTCCCCGTGTCGAGGCGGTGGCAAAGCCCCCCCTCGCGCGGATCGGGCGACGCGCCCGCGCACTCGGGGAAGCGGGCCACGAGGGCGTTGGCGACGGTGCCGCGCTCGCCGGCGGCCTTGGGATGGGCGGGAATCCCCGCCGGCTTGTCGACGGCGACGAACGCCGCATCGACCAAGAGGACGCGCAGCGGGGCCTCTGGATCGGCGAGGACGCGGCGCGCGTCCGGCGCAGCGCGCTCTCGCTCGGCTTCGTCCACTTCGACCGTCTGTCCGGCGCCGAGACGAGCGCCCTTCTTCCCGACCCGCCCATCGACTCGCACGGCACCGCTTTCGAGCAGGCGGCGGGCCCCGGCCACGCTCACGCCGGGGAGGACGGCGGCCACGAACTGATCGACCCGCGCGCCGGCACGCTCCGGCTCCACGCGAAAGCGCGCCATCTCTTCGCTATTTCTTCTTGCTGGCGGGCGCAGGGGCCGGTTTGGCGCGCGGGGCCGGCTTCGCGGCCGGCTTGGCGGTGGCGACGGCGACCTTCTTCTTGGCGTCGTGCGCCGCGGTTTGCGTCTTGTGCTCGCTTCCCACGCTCGGTCTGTGCGTCCCTGCCGCCGCGGCCGTCGTCCGCCCGGGGCGCTTCTCTCCCGGGGTCATTCCGTGGGTCACGTCGCGCGGCGCCTCGCCGGTCGGCGAATAGACGACGATGCGGTCCCCCTCGTGCAGCTCGGTGTTGTAGGAGAAGCGGTTGATGCGCGCCAGGTCCCCGGGCGTGAGGCCATAGCGCCGCCCGAGCTTGGCCAGCGTGTCCCCGGCCTTGGCGCTGTAATAGAGGCGCTTCCTTCCGCGTCGCGCCGCCTCGAGGGCCAGGAACTCCTCGGACCCGCAGGTGACGACCCGGACCTTGGCCGGATCGAGCAGCAGCACGCCCGCCGGATCGAAGTCCTTGCGCACGTAGATCTGCAACACCATCCGCGGGTGCAGCTTGGCCGCCGGATCCAGGTTGTTCCATTCGACCAGATCGTCGGGCCGCACGCCGAACACGTCGGCGACCTCGTCGAGGCCGTCGCCGTCGCGCGTCCGGTAGAACACACGCTCGCGGCCGTCGTAGCTGAACGAACGGTCGGGGACCGCCACCAAGATGGCGTCCTCGTCGCCGCTCGCCTCGTCGCTCTCGGAGGCCGTCTGCGCCTTCTCGGTATCCTTGTCCCTCGGTTTGGCCGCCGGCCCGCGCCGGGGGACGACGATCGCCGTTCCGCCGCGCAGCTCCAGCGTATCCTTGACGCCGTTCAGCCGCCGCAGCTCGCGGGCGCTCGAGCCGTGCGCGCGCGCCACGTCATCGAGCGTCTCGCCGAAGCGCAGCACCACCGTCTCCATCTTGTCGGCGTCGCGCGTCTTGTCCGTGCTGGCGGCGTAGACCGCGGCCGTCCCCGGTGGCAGTCGTACCTTGCTGCTTCCCCGATCCGGCGGGGTTCGCGTGCGCACGAGGTCGGGGTTCAGCGCCTCGATCACCTCCGGCCGGGTCCCCGCCGCGCGGGCGACCACCGACAGCGACGTCCCGGCGGGCACGTCGACCTGCTCGTAAGCGAAGGGCGCGTCTTCGGTCAGGTCGGCGAACCCGAACGCGGCCAGGTTGTGTCCCACGATCGCCGCCGCCAGGATCTTGGGGACGTAGAGCGTCGACTCCCAGGGCAGCCCCGACTCGTGGCGACCGAGCTCCCAGTAGTCGTTGGTGTTGTAGGTGGTGATCGATCGGAGGACCGACCCGTAACCGGCGTTGTAGGCGGCGAACACCAGGTACCAGGAGCCGAAGCGAACGTAGAGATCCTTGAGGTAGCGGGCGGCGGCCTCGACGGCGCGCTCCGGATCCCGGCGGGCGTCGATCCAGTAGCTCACCTCGAGACCGTAGGCCCGCGCGGCGCCCGGCATGAACTGCCAGATGCCGCCGGCTCCCACCCGCGAGCGGGCGCCGTTGTCGAAGCCGCTCTCCACCATCGCCACGTACAGCAGATCCTTGGGGAGGCCCTGGCGTTCGAGCGTCCGTTCGAACAGCTGGCGGTATCTCCCCGCCCGGCGCAGCCAGCCGCCCATGACGGCGTGACCTTTCGGATCGTTCTTGAAGTAGTCGAGGTAGCGAAGGACCTGCGGGTCCCAGCGCACCGGCAGCTCCGGCAGCTTGAGACTGCGCAACCACTCCGAGTCGGGCGGAGGTGCCGCGCTGTCGGACCGGGGCGCGGGCGGCGGGGAGCGCACCTCGGCCGGGACGTCACCGCTGCCCCCCCACTCGCCCGGGAGCGACGTCGGCGGCATCGGGCTCTCCGCCTCGCGTCCGGCCGGGGGCGGCGCGGTGGGGTTTCCGGGTTTCGGGAAAGCCTGTTCCTCGAAGCGGCGAATCTCCCGCAGCTCCGGGCTCTCCGTGGCCGCGACGTCGTCGACCGGGACGCCGCGAACGGCCCGGCGCTCCGCCAGGCTGCGCTCGGCGGGATCCGGCGCGCCGGTCGTCGCCGATCGGACCGGCGCTGCCCGCGCGGGTGAACCAAGGGCGGAACCCAGGAGGGACAAGAGCGCGACCGCCAAGCCCGCGCGCGCGACTGCCTTCGACGCCATCTGGCGCGGATCGTAACGGATCGGCGCCAGGGCTTCAAAAATCCTTGCCTTCCACGTTGATTGTTTCAGTCGGGGTGCTATAGATCGCGAGTCATGCCCTTCGGACTGGGCTTCGGCGAGCTCATGCTCGTTCTCGTCATTGTCGTCGTCGTCTTCGGCGCACAAAAGCTGCCGCAGCTCGGCGATGGCCTCGGCAAGGCGATCAAGAATTTCAAGCGTGCGGTGAACTCGCACGACGAAATCGACGTCTCTCCCAAAAAGAGCGAGCTCGACGAAGGCGCCGACAAGCCGACTAAGTAACTCGGCAACCTCCCTCCGCAGCCGACCGCCCTCTCCTAGGTGCGGTGCCGGAGAGCTAACGGCAGCGCCCGAGCGCGTTTTTGGGGATTTGTGCGTCCGGGTCTAACTACCTGGATTGGTTAGGCGTTCTACGTGGTCTTGGAATCGTTGGTTGTATTACATGATTGACCGCGACATTTGCCTATGACACCCTAAGACAATGACCACAGCACGTACTATCAAGCGGTACGCGAATCGGAAGCTTTACGATACACGCGATAGTCGGTACGTGACGCTGGACCACATCGCAGCGATGGTGCGGGCCGGCGACGACGTTCGCGTGGTGGAGAACACGACGCGCGCCGACCTGACCACGGCGACGCTGGCGCAGATCATCTTCGAGGAAGAGAAGAAGACGCCGCGCCTCTCCGTCGCCGGGCTTCGCAAGATCATCCAGGGGGGGATGCCAGGGGCGAGCGCGCCGCCGGTCGCCGCTCCCGCTGGTGGGACGCCGCCGCCGGCCGCGCCGCCCGCTGCCGGGTCCGGTGGCGTGGGCGGCGCAGCAGCCTGAGCCGCGCCGCTACCGGTGGCGAGGAGCGTGGGCCTCGGCCCGCGAGGGACCGGACGCTCGCCGCGCTTGTCGTGTGAGCCGCACCACGCACGGTCGAAGGTCCGTGGTGCCGCGGATCAGCTTCGGGTTCTGGTGCCGCGGTCAGAAATCGAGGCCGGCCGAGAGCGAGAAGCCCTCTTGCGAGCCGCTGCTGTCGGCGATGTCGGCCACGCTGTCACGGCTCGTGCCGGACTGGACGAAATCGAACTCGGCCGCCATGAACAGGACCGAGAGCTTCAGCTTGAAGCCGCCGTAGTACCGGTAGCGGGTGATGACGTCCTGCGACTTGAAGGTGAAGTTGTTGGTGAGGTCGTTCCAGGTTCCGTCGTTGGCCGCGCTGCACCCGGGGGGCGTCATCGGCGGTGTGGTGCCCGCTGTCACCAAGTGCTGGGCGTAGGCGTCGCACTTGGGCGTGGCATCGATGACGCCGCTGCGCGCGTCGATGAACAGCGCGTTCCATCCGACGTAGGGCTCGATGCGCGCCGTGCCGCCGATGCTGAACGCCTTGGAGGCGAGAACGTCGACGCCGAACACGGTCAGGTTGACCTGGCTCGTGCCGAGCAACTGCGACGCCGAGCCGCGCACCGCGAACGACGGCAGGACCCAGTCGTGAAACCCTTCCTGCAGCGCAATCTTCGCGTAGCCCTGGACCGCGTACATGTTCGACCCGAGGACGTCGACGGCGCCGGCGCCGAACTCCATGGCCGGAATCGGGAACCAGAGTCCCTTGCGCACGAAGCCGCCGACGGTGGTCAGCGACGACGGAGGGATGGTGAAGTTCCTGTTGCCTGCGTTCACCGACTCGATGCCGTCCCAGTACGGGATGCCCGAGGTGTCGCCGTTGACCGTTCGCCTGTTGTTGATGGTGGTGATTCCCAGCTCCGCGGAGAACTGAAAACCGGCGTAGCCGAGCGTGTCGGCGGGCGTCATGAGGCGCGGCGCGACCACCACGCCGAGCTCGGACATCAGGCTCCGATAGCGCGACTGCGTGTTGTCGTAGTCGGGCGAGCTCGTGTCGAGGCAGCTGTTGGTGCCCCCGATGGTGGAGCAGAGGTTGAGCAGGTTGAGATCGTTTCCGCCTGCGCGCGCGACCGCCTGCCACGAAAGGGCGAGGCCCACGGCGAGGAGGAGGGGGAGCGGGCTGCGCCGGCCCCGGAACGCGACCATTGCCGTGTACGGTACGGGTTGGCCTTCCGGAGTGTCAAGACGGCTCTCCGCCGCCGAGTCTGCTACCTTCGGTTCGCCCGTGCGCTCCCCACTCGAAAAAGGACCCTCGGAGGGTCCTTTCGATCCCCCGCCCGATCCCGCGCAGACCGGCGCCGCCCGGGAAATCCCCTCCTCGCCCGCGCCGTCACGCATCCGGTTCGTGCTCCGCCTGCTTTTGCTCGTCGTCGTCGGCGGGCTGGCGGGAGCCGCCGCGTTCTTGCCGACCAAGCGGGCGGCGCTGCTCGAGGGGGCCACAGCGGCGCTGCTCGGGCTGGGGCTCGGCGGCCTCTTCACGCTGGGCCTCGAGCGGCTGGTCGGAATGCGCTATCTCCACCGGGGGCGGCGGTCGCGGGGGGCCCGGGTCGGCCTGCTCGTCGGGCTTCTGCTGACCGCGCTCGGGTTCGGCGTCTTCGCGCTCGCGCGCGGGCACTCGCGGCCCATCGAGACGGCGGCGGTCCTGACCGTCCTCGCGGGCGGCCTGGTGGCGGTGGTGGCCTTTCTTCTGCGGACCTTCTCGGTCTTCACCACCGTCTCGACGATGGGCGTGGTGCTGGGCGTCGCGTCCCTGGTCGTCGTGCTGGGCGTGACGAGCGGGTTCGAGCGCGAGTTTCAGGACAAGGTCCTGGCGCTGAACGCGCACCTCATCGTGATGCCCTACGGTGACACCGACGTCGACGGCCCCGAGATAGCGGAGATCGAGACGCGCCTCAAAGGGATGCCGGGCGTGGTGCGGATGGCGAAGTTCCTCTTCTCGGCGGGCGAGGTGATGATCGGCCGCATTGGCGCCAACCTGAAAGGGATCGACATCCAGCAGGGCGCCGACGACCTGCGGCGGTCGCTGGTCGCGGGCAGCGTCGAAGCGCTCGAACGACCGGCCAGCTGCACGCTCCCCTCGGGGACGCCGCGCAAGACCACCGACAACGTCGGGCGCATCGCGCTGGGGGCCGAGCTGGCCCATCACCTTCACGTCCGCCTCGGCGACTGCGTGTCGATCATGATCCCCTTCAGCTCGGGCGTCGGCGAGGCGCCCATCTCCTACCTCTTCAAGGTGGTTGGGCTCTTCCGCATGGGGTTCAACGAGTACGACACGCGCCTCGCCTACATCAGCATCATGGACGCGCACCGGCTGGCGAACGCGCGGCGGCTCGTCTCCGGGGTCGAGCTCCGCTTCTCCGATCCAATGATGGCGCTCAGCGCCGCGCCCGAGGTGAAACGCCGGCTCGACGGTCCCTATCGAATCATCGATTGGAAGGAGCTGAACCACAACCTCTTCATGGCGCTCACCATGCAGAAGGTGATCATCTCGCTGTTGCTCGTCCTCATCATCGTGGTGGCGGCGTTCAACATCATCGCTTCGCTGACGATGATCGTGCTCTCCAAGGTCCGCGAGATCGCGATCCTGAAATCGATGGGGGCGCCGGCCGGCATGGTGGCGCGGGTGTTCTTGATCGGCGGCACCACCGTCGGCGTCGTGGGGACCGGGCTCGGCATCTGCTTCGGCCTCCTCATCTGCGTGCTGGCGCGCCTCTACGGGTATCCCCTCGACCCGAAGGTCTACCTCATCGGATCGCTGCCGGTGCGGATCGCCTGGGGCGAGATCCTGCTCGTCGCCGCCGCCACCATGGGAATCTGCTTCCTGGCGACCGTCTACCCGTCCTGGCGCGCGAGCCGCATGCGCGCGGTGGACGGGCTGCGATATACCTAGAGCTTCTGCGCCACGCCCGGCGGCGGCTGGGCGAGGTTCGGCCGCGGCGGCGGCGCATTCTTGTCCGCCTCGTACTTCGAGGGGCATTTGGCCATGATGCCGTCGGGAACGACCGAGAGCTGGTTGTCGGCGGTGAGCGTCCCTTTGGCCACGACCTCCGCGCCGTCCTTGAAGGTGTCGGGGACGAGGCCGTCGTACGTCGCCGTGATGACCGCCGGCGCGCGGGGCGGGCGGCTCTCGATCTTGAAGCGGTAGAGCAGCGTCCCTTTGGCCTGCTCGATCGATCCGGCGACCACGTTGCCGTGCACCTGCAGCCGCTTGCCGCGCCAGGCGTCGGCGGCCGACGTCACCTCGTCGACGTGCTTGTAGTACTCGGCCCCCGCCTTCATCGACGAATTCAGGAGGTAGCCGACCGTGCCGGCCACCACGACCACGGTGGCGACGATCTTGATCGCCGTGCCGCGGGCCACCGGGGCGGAAGGGGACGCGCCGCTCATGGTCGAAATGGTAGCGCGACGGGCGCCTGATTCAACCGCGTTTCGCCGGCCGGCCGCTGGTGGACGCGATCTCGTGAAAATAGCGGCAGAAGAGCTCCATCCCGCCGGCGGCCTGTCCCCAGTCGAAGTTCTCGTTCACCGCGTGGTAGCCGTGCTCGGGGAGCGACAGCCCGAGGAAGATCACCGGCGCCCGAAGCAGCTTCTCCATCGTGAGCACGGCGCCGATCGATCCCCCCTCCCGCACGAACGCGGGCTCCTTGCCGAACGTCGCGCGGACCGCCGCCGCGGCCGCCGCGTGGTAGGGGCCGCCGATGGGCGCCAGGTACGGGGCGAGAGAGGCCTCGTGCGTCACGATCGCGTCCGGCAACCGCTTCTTGACGAAGCTCTTGATGAGCTTGAAGACGCGATCGGGGTTCTGGTCGGGGACCAGCCGCGTCGACAGCTTCGCCTCCGCGCGGTGCGGGACGACGGTCTTGATCCCGGGTCCCGCGTAGCCGCCGACGAGGCCGTGCACCTCCAGCGTCGGCGCGGCGATGAGCGCCGTCAGCGCGTCCACGTCGTTGCGCGCCGGCCGCAGGCTGGCGAGCTCGTGGGCGGCCGCGAATCGCTTGCGCGAGAAGCCCGCCCGCCCGAACGCCTTCTTCTCGGCCGCCAAGACCTTGCGGACGCCCCGATAGAACCCGGGGATCTTCACTTTTCCCGTGCGCGCGTCGTACATGGCGGCGATGAGCGCGGCGAGCTCGCCGATCGGGTTGCGCGCCAGGCCGCCCGTCGTCCCCGAATGGACATCCTTGGCACCGGTCTCGAGCCCGATCGTGAAGCCCATGAGACCGCGCAGCCCGTACGAGATCGACGGATGGCCGGCGGCGGTCCAGATGGTGTCCGAGACGACGACCGAATCGGTGCCGAGCGGCGCGCGCCCCGAGGCCGCGTCCCCGGCGATCGCGGCCGCCAGGCCGGCGGCGAAGTGCGGGCTGCCGATCTCCTCTTCCAGCTCCCAGAGGAATTGGACGTTGACGCGGGCGCCGGTCTCCAGCGCCAACCGGGCGCCGTAGTACGCCGCCAGCGCCGGCCCTTTGTCGTCGGTGCTGCCGCGCCCGAACCAGCGGCGAGCCCCGTTCGGCCCCTCGGCGGAGGTCAGGGCGAAGGGCGGCGTCTCCCAGCCGTCAGCCGCCTCGGCCGGCTGAACGTCGAGGTGATTGTAGATGGTCACCGTCGGGTACGACGGATCCTGGATGAAGCGGCCGAGCAGAAGCGGGAAGCCGCCGGTGTCGATCACGTCGACGCGCGCGCCGGCCTCGCGCAGGTAGCCGCCCGCCAGCGAGACGCAGGCGTCCATCTCGCCCCGCCGCCCGGGATCCATGCTCACCGTGGAAACTCCGACCAGAGCTCCCAGCCGCTGCTCGAACTCCGCCTCGAGCTCCGCCACCCGCTGCCGCAGTCGCGCGCCGTCGATCATCGGCCGATTTGTATCATTCATTCCCGGCCACGGCGGAGCTGGCCGATGAGATGCGGCAGCTCGGGTGCAATGAGCTCGCGAACCGCCAGCTCGACGGCCGCCGGCGAACCCGGCAGCAGAAACACCGGCACCCCGTCGATCACGCCCGCCTCGGCGCGGGAGAGCATCGCCGCCGCGCCGATCTGACGAAAGGAGAGCATCCGAAACAGCTCGCCGAAGCCGGGCAACCGCTGCTCGAAGAGCCCACCGATCGCCTCGGGCGTCCGGTCGCGCGGCGCCAACCCCGTTCCACCCGTGACGAGCACGGCGTCCGCGACCTCCGGGCGCGCCAGCGCCGCCGCCCGCTCGCGCAGCGCGGCCGGATCTTCGACCAGCAACAGCTCCTCGACCACCGTGAATCCGGCTTCCCCGACCAACCGGCGGAGAAGCTGCCCGCCCTCGTTCGTCGAGGGCGTCCGGCTGTCCGAGGCGGTCACCAGTGCGACCCGGATCGAGGCGCGCGCCGGCGATTTGGCCTGGTGGTCTTGCTTCGCCTGCTCCGGGCTCTTCGTCATCGCGACGACGTCAGAGCACCAGCAATCCGGCGACCAGGCCGCAGGCGCCGAGACCGACCAGGCCCAACGGTGCACCACGCCAGCCGCGCGCCGCCAGGCGTCCGATCGCGCGCGAGAACAGCACGCCGGTCAAGCAGGGAGCCATCAGGAAGCTGACCGTCCCCATCCCGCTCAGCACCATCCAGCGCGGGGCGTGGGCGAGCTGCCAGAGCTTGAAGACGATCGCCACCCCCAGCAGCCAGCCGAGGACGAAGGTTCCGATCGCCAGGGTCACGTACGGCGGAACGCGCAGGGCTCGGCGACTGGCGAACACGCGCGCAGCATGGCGCGCGCCCTGCGTTGACGCAAGGGAGGGCGCGTGGCACAAACGAGCGATGTCGATGTTTGACGCCGTCAAGGACAAGATGGTCGGCCAGGCGATGCGCCTCATGAGCGACCCCCGGATCTCGCGCATGATGGGCGACCAACGAGTCATGAACGTGGCGATGAAGGCCGTCGGCGTCGGTGGATCGATCAAAGCCGAGCTCGACCGGGCCACCCGGTTCGCCGCCGGACTGCTTGGCTTTGCGACGCAGGAGGAGGTTTCGGCCTTGCGCTCCACGGTTCAGTCATTGGAGGACAACCTGGCGATCATGGAATCGAGGGCCGCCCGGAACGGCACGGCCTCGACGCACGGCGCCGAACGCTGAGCGGCTTCTAACCTGCGGCCGCGCGCGCGGGTCCCGACTGGGGGGAGCGCCAGATATGATGTCGAGTCAGCTCAGGCTCCTGAAAGGCGCGATGGCGGCCGACGACGACACGCCCGACCAGGTCTTGGTGACGCGGGCCCAGGGCGGCGACCGCGTCGCCTTGGGGCTGCTCGTCCACCGGCATCAGCGGGGGCTGTTCGCGCTCTGCTTGCGCTACGTGGGCGACGTCGACGAGGCGGCCGACCTGGTGCAGCGGTCGTTCGAGCGGGCGATGGCGAAGATCGGCGACCTGCGCGACGCGGCCGTCTTTCGCTCCTGGCTGCTCCGCATCGGCGCCCACCTGGCGCTCAACCACCTGCGCGACCACGCCCGATTCGTCTCCGACGACGCGCCGGACGAGCGTCCCAGCGATCCCGATCGGCCGCTGACGCCCGCGGCGCTCGAGCGGATCGAATCGGCCGAGTCTTCGGCCGCCCTACGCGACGCCGTGCAGACCCTCCCCACCAAGCAACGAATGACGCTCGAGCTGCGGATCTACGAAGATCTGTCGTTTCGCGAGATCGCCGCCGCCCTGGACATCAGCGAGGGGGCGGCCAAGGTGAACTTCCACTACGCGGTCCGGAAGCTGCGTGCGACGCTCGGCCCCGAGCCGGACGGTGCCTCGCGCCGCGGGAGGGGCCGATGAGCCGGCAGCACGGCGAAGCGGGGCTCTGCGAGCGCGTCTTCGATCGGTTGGTCGAAGGCGAAGACGTGAGCGGAGATCCGGTGTTGGCGGAGCATCTCGGGTCGTGCGTGACCTGTTTCCGGGCGCTGACCGAGCTGCGGGACGCGCCCCGCCTGGCCGAGGCGTTGCGCGGAGAGGCGCCGGCCGTGCCGCCCGCCGACGATCGGTTCTGGGACCAGCTGGCGGCCCGGACGACCGCCGCCGCGGAGGCGGCGCTGCGGGGTGCCGAGCAGCCGCGGGCGCCGGCGCCCGCGTCGCCGCCCGCGCGGGCGCGGTGGGCGGCGCAGCGGTCGAGGGGGGCAGGCACGCGGATCATCTCCCTCGCGGCGACGCTGGCCGCCGCCGCCGCGGGATTCGTGCTGGTCGCGCGGCGGCCGGTTTCGGTGGCGCCCGTGGTGCCGGTCGACGCGTTGGTGCACAAGGCACAGGCGGTCGGCGCCTCGGGGGATGAGGGGACCGTGGACGAAGAGGCTGACGTGGCGGAGCTGGACGTCGGGGCGCTGCGGCGGCTGCTCGATCGCCTGGGCGCCCGCGCGCCGGTGGCGCTCACGGCGCCGTCGAGCGGTACAATTGACGCCGCCGACCTCCTGGGCGAGGACGAGGGGCGGATGAACGACGAGCTGGCCGATCTGGACGGAACCGAGCTGCGGCGGGTGGCGAGCTCACTGGAAGGAGTGCGCTGGTGAAGCGGACGCTCGGTCTCGTCGCGCTGCTGCTGCTCGGGACGACAGCGGCGTGGGCGCAGCCGCGCTCGGCGCCGGCCCCGGCCTCACCGCCGACCGGTGCGGATCACCGTACCCCCGATCAGCTCCGCCAGGAGGTGCTGGAGCGGATGCGGGCGCTGCGGGCCTGGAAGATCGTCGACGCATTGAAGCTCGACGAGGCGACCTCGGCGCGGCTGTTTCCCATCCTGTCGCGCTACGACGAGCGTGAGATGGCCATCGCGGCCGAGCGGCACGAGATCATGCGGGACCTCCGGGCGGCCGCCGAGGCGCCGCACCCCGACGATGCCCACCTGACGGCGATGTTGAACAAGCTCATGGCCAATCGCGCGAAGGAGCGCGCCCTCCACGACGATCGCGTCAAGGACGTCCGGAAGGTGCTGACGCCCGTGCAGCAGGCGAAGCTGGTCCTCCTGCTGCCGCGCCTCGAACGCGACTTCGCAGGCTGGATCCGCGAGGCCTCCGGCCGCGGCGGCCCAGGGCCGGGTGACGA
>DATNDC010000181.1:0-30656 GCA_035607055.1 Polyangia bacterium | reverse complement strand
ACCCAGCTCGACGTCGCGGACGCCAGCGCCGCGGTCACCTACCTCGACGCGACCAAGGCGCCGTAGCGACGCTCAGGCCGCGGTGGTGGCGCGGCCGCGGCGGATGCCGAGGAGGGGGGCCAGAAACTGGCCGGTGTACGAGCCGGCCACCCGGGCCACCTCTTCGGGGGTGCCGGCGGCGACGATCTCGCCGCCCTTCGCGCCCCCCTCGGGGCCGAGGTCGATGACGTAGTCGGCGGTCTTGATGACGTCGAGGTTGTGCTCGATGACCAGGACCGTGTTGCCGGCGGCCACCAGACGGCCGAGGACCGAGAGCAGCTTGCGCACGTCCTCGAAGTGCAGGCCCGTGGTCGGCTCGTCGAGGATGTAGAAGGTGCGGCCGGTGTCGCGCTTGGCGAGCTCGCGCGACAGCTTGATCCGCTGCGCCTCGCCCCCCGAGAGCGTGGTCGCCGACTGGCCGAGCGCGATGTAGCCGAGGCCGACATCCTGCAAGGTCTGCAAAATTCCGCGCAGGACGCGGTGGTGCTCGAACAGGCCCCTGGCGTCGGAGACCGACGTCTCGAGCACGTCGGCGATGCTGCGGTCTTTCCACTTCACTCGCAGCGTCGCCTCGTTGTAGCGCCGGCCACGGCAGACCTCGCAGGTGACGTAGACGTCGGGCAGAAAGTGCATCTCCACCTGGCGGACGCCATCACCCTCGCACGCCTCGCAGCGGCCGCCGCGCACGTTGAAGGAGAAGCGCCCCGGCTGGTAGCCGTAGGCGCGCGCCTCGGGCGTCTGCGCGAACACGTCGCGGATGGCGTCGAAGGCCTTGGTGTAGGTGGCCGGGTTCGAACGCGGCGTGCGGCCGATGGGGTTCTGGTCGATGTCGATCACCTTGTCGAGCTGCTCGATGCCGGTGACGGCCGCGTGCTTGCCAACGAGGTCGTAGGCGCCGAGCAGCTTGCGCCGCAGCGCCGGCTGCAGGATGCCGCCGATGAGCGAGGACTTGCCGGCGCCCGAGACGCCGGTCACCGCCACCAGCACGCCCAGGGGGAATTGCACGTCGACGTTTTTCAGGTTGTGCTCGTGGGCGCCTTTGACGGTCACGAAGCCCTTCGGCTTGCGGCGCTCGCGCGGGACCTCGATCCGCTCCGTGCCGGCCAGAAACTGCCCGGTCAGCGAGGCGCGGTCGCCCTTCAGATCGTCGACCGTCCCCTCGGCGACGACGCGTCCGCCCAGGCGCCCGGCGCCGGGGCCGAAGTCGACCACGTGGTCGGCGGCCTCGATCGTCTCGGCGTCGTGCTCGACGACGATGACGCTGTTGCCGAGATCGCGCAGCCGCCGCAGCGTGGAGATGAGCCGCAGGTTGTCCCGCTGGTGCAGGCCGATCGAGGGCTCGTCGAGCACGTACATCACGCCGGAGAGCTCCGACCCGAGCTGGGAGGCGAGCCGGATCCGCTGCGCCTCGCCCCCCGACAGCGTCGCGGCGGCGCGATCGAGCGTCAGGTACTCGAGCCCGACGTCGAGCAAGAAGCCGAGCCGCGCGTTCACCTCCTTGAGGATCTCCGTGGCGATCTGCGCGCGCGCCCCCTTGAGGCCCAGGTTGGCGAAGTGCTGCGCGGCGCCGGCCACGGTCATGGCGGTCACCGTCACCAGGCTCTTGTCGGCCAGCACGACGGCGCGCGACTCGGGGCGCAGCCGCTGCCCGTTGCAGGCGCGACAGACCTGATCGCGGAAGTAGCGGCCGTACCATTGGCGCGTCACCTCGGAGCTCGACTCCTGCATGCGCTTCTTGATGGTGTTGACCACACCCGAGAACCGCATGGCCCACGAGCCGGCGCCGTGCTTGCCGTTCCAGGTGACCTTCACCCGCTTGTCACCCGCGCCGTAGAGGAGGATCTCGCGCTGGCGCGGCGTCAGGTTCTTCCAGGGCTTGTCGAGCGGGATGCCGAACTCGCGCGAGACGGCGTTGGCGACGTTGGCCGTCCAGCCCGAGTCCTTGCCGGCGCGCTCGCCCCAGGGCTCGATCGCGCCTTCGCTGACCGAGAGGCTCCCGTCGGGGACGATCAGGTCGGCGTCGATCTCCAGGCTGGAGCCGAGGCCGTTGCAGTCGACGCACATGCCGAGCGGGCTGTTGAAAGAGAATGACTGCGGCGACAGCTCGGGGAGCCCGACGCCGCAGTTGGGGCAGGCGCGCGACTCGCTGTAGGCGCGCTCGTGCGGCTCGCCCTCGACGGCCACCAGCACCGAGCCGCCCCCGACCTTCACCGCGGTCTCCACCGAGTCGGTCAGGCGCGCCCGCTCGCCGGCGTCGATGCTGACGCGGTCGATCACGATCTCGATCGTATGCTTCTTCTTTTTGTCGAGGGCGGTCACGTCCTCGAGCCGCTGGATGAGCCCGTTGATGCGCACCCGCGAGAACCCCGCCTTGCGCGCCTCCTCGAACACCTCGCGGAACTCCCCCTTGCGGTTGTCCGCCTTGCGGGCCATCAGCGTGGCGCGCGTTTTGGGCGGCAGCGTGAGCAGCTCGTCGACGATCTCGGCCGCCGAGCGGGCCGAGACCTCGCCGCCGCAGAGGTGACAGCGCTGCTCGCCGGCCCGCGCGTAGAGGACGCGCAGGTAGTCGTAGATCTCGGTGACCGTGCCGACCGTCGAGCGCGGGTTCGACGACGCCGACTTCTGCTCGATGGCGATCGTCGGCGACAGGCCGCGCAGCTGCTCGTACTTCGGCTTCTCCATCTGGCCGAGGAACTGGCGCGCGTAGGACGACAGCGACTCGACGTAGCGCCGCTGCCCCTCGGCGTAGAGGGTGTCGAACGCCAGCGACGACTTGCCCGATCCCGACACGCCGGTGAAGACGACCAGCGCGCGCTTGGGAATCCTCAGCTCATCGATGGCCAGATTGTGCTCCCGCGCGCCTTTGACCACGATGAAGTCCGGTTCATCGGCTGAGCGGCGGGCGCCGAGCGGTGTCGGTGTCGTTTCCTTGCGGCCCACGAGGGGCCGGAGTCTAGCAGCCCCCGCGCGGCGTGGGGCCAATGGCGGCCTCGAACCTACACGTCTGAACTCGGCGGCGGTCCGTAGTCACTAGCCGGAGGTGCTCATGCAGAAAACGGGAATCGTCGCTGCAGTTCTGTTCGCGAGCCTGCCGTTCGCCTGGTCCTGCGCGCAATCGACTGGCAACACAGGATCGGACGAGGCGGGCGGTTCGGCCGGACAGACAGTCAGCAGCGGCGGTTCTCCGGCCCGGGGCGGCACGCCCGCCACCGGCGGGTCCCCGGCGATCGGCCAGCCCTCCTCGACGGGTGGCGCGGCCGCCACCGGCGAAGGGGGCGCGCCCGCGACGGGCGGCAAGGCCGGCACCGGCGGCTCGACCGGCGCCACCGGCGGACAGGGCAGCGGCCCGGCCGCCACCGGCGGCTCGACCGGGCAGGGCGGCTCGGCCGTGACCGGCGCGGCCGGGGCGTCGACCGGCGGCAGCGCCGGGCAGAGCTCGACCGGCACCGGCGGCAGCTCGACGACCGGCACCGGCGGCGGTTCGACGACCGGCACCGGCGGCAGCTCGACGACGGGTGCCGGCGGCGCCGGCCCGACCTCGACCGCGGGCGGGACGATCGTCCCCCTCTACACCTCGCCCAGCGACCCCTCGTGGGACGCCATCATCACCGCAGCCGAGGCGCACCCGACGGTGCACGTCGTCGCCATCGTCAACCCCAGCAACGGCCCGGGCTCCTCGAAGAGCAGCGGCTACACGGCCGGCATCGCCGCGCTCCAGGCCGCGAACATCAAGGTGCTCGGCTACGTGGCGACCGGCTACGGCAGCCACAGCATCGCCTCCATGGAGGCGGAGATGGACACCTGGAAGTCGTTCTACCCGACGGTGCAGGGGGTCTTCTTCGACGAGCAGTCGAACGCCGCCAGCGACGTCCCCCACTACCAGACGCTCGCGCAGTACGCGAAGAGCGTGGGCCTCAGTTACACCGTCGGCAACCCGGGGACCGACGTCGCGCCGGCCTACGTCGGCGTGATCGACACCATGCTGATCTACGAGAGCAACGGCGTCCCCGCGATCTCCAGCCTCTCGCGCTGGTCGTCGTACGCGCCGTCGAACTTCGGCGTCATCCCCTACGCCGTCTCGGCGATGGACACCACCTTCGTCAAGCAAGCCCGGCAGTACGTCGAATATGTCTACGTGACCAACGACAACCTGCCGAACCCCTGGGACAGCCTCACCTCCTACTTCTCCCAGCTGCTGACGGCGCTCGAGTAAGAACGCTCGAACGGAGCTCCATCCCGGCCCCGGGGTCGAACGACCTCGGGGCCGTTTCGCGTCAGCTCCGGGCCAAGGAGCCTGCAGCGCGGGTGAGCTGAAGGGATGGCCACTCGCCCATGCGCTTGCGCGCATATGCTGTCTGAGCCGCCGCCGATCGCCGTGTCGAGGAACAGCTCGTCGCCCTCCGCTTGCGTGAGCTGCGCGAAACCGAGGGCGTCACCCAGGAAGAGGTCGCCAGGCGTGTCGAGGTCGCGCAGGCTCAAGTCTCGCGCGCGGAGAGTCCGGGGGAATCCCCACATCGACACGGTGAGGCGCTATCTGCAGGCTCTCGGCTACCAGCTGGAGGTCGCGGCCGTCAAGAAGGACAAACGGGTCCGGCTCTCACTCTGACCGCGTACACGCGGTCCCAAGCCGCCTAGCTGTTGCCCTTGGGCTCTTCGTCGTCCGAGAGGTAGGCGAACGTGCGGACCAGGTTGACGATCTGCTCGCGCTGCTCGGCGGAGAGGTCGACGAACTGCACGCCCATGCCCGGGTTGATGTTGTCGTAGCTCCCGGGGCGATAGGGGTTCACCCACATCACGCGCCCCTCGAGGTTCAGGCGCGGGCCGCCCGGCGGGGCGAAGCTGAGGTTGAGGCGGGTGCCCGGCGGCTCGGGCGCGTTGGTGCGGATGAAGATCCCCATCGCGCTGATGTCGGTGATGTACGCGAACAGGAAGTTGTCGGCGCTCTTGTAGTCGACCTCGATGTCGACCGTCACGCGGGTGTGGACGCGGCGGTCGGGACCGCTCCGCCGCCGGTCGGACTGGACCGTCACTTCGCGCCGTCGCCGATCTTTCCCTCGCCGTGTCATTCGAGCTGAGTCTACTTGATTTCCAGGGTTCCCAGGCGAACGCGATCCTGGCCGTCATTGGGCCCCGCGGTGACCTTGAGGCGCTTCCCCTCACCGCCGGGCCAGAAGCCCATGTAGACGGCGTAGGTCCCGGCGGGCGTGGTCATGAGCGGGACGTCGGTCTCGTAGTGGTCGCGCACGTACTCGCCGGGCAGCCAGTAGCCGGTCCCGAACGCGCGGTTCACCGGGTCGTGGTCGCCGATCACGCGGGGCTGCGCCGGGCCGTCGAAGTGGAGGAAGATCTTGTAGCCGCCGGGGGGCTTGGACTTGACCCGGAAGATGAGGTCGAGCGGGATCTTGCCCGGGCGCCGGATCTGGGCGGGGAAGTCGGCGCCGATGAGCTCGATGCTGTTGTCGAACGTCGCCGAGATCGGGACCCGCCACTTCCAGGGCGGCTTGGCGTCGGGCGAGCCGGCGGGCGGCATCCAGACGTCCTTGAGCAGCGGGTTCTGATCGCGCTCGCCCGCATCGAGCCGGTTGGAGAGCAGCAGGAAGCGCGACGACGTGCCGTCGACCACGTAGTAGGGGATCTGCGCCTGCTTGAACGCCGAGTCGAGCGGCGCCAGCTCGCCGGCGGCCACCAGCGCGAAGACCCGCTCGGGATCGCGCATGAAGTTGACGACCCGATCCTGCGTCGGCAGATCGACGAGGTTCTCCTTGCTGTAGAAGGTCGAGCCGTGGCCTTCGACCCGGTAGCGGCCGATCTTCTCGCCGTGCTTGGCGAACCGCGCGTACGACTCGAGCACCGGCTTGAACGACAGGTGCGTCGACAGCGCCGGCACGATCACCTGCGCCAGGAAGAAGGCGAAGAACAGCGCGACGGCGATCGCCCCCTGCAGGCCGTAGCGCCCCGCCAGCAGGGAGGCGCGCGCCGCCTTTCCGCGAGGCTTCCCGCCGCCGGGCGCCTCGGGCGAGGCTGGCTCCGCCGTCTGGGCGACGGCGCGCGTGCGCAGCGCCAGGCCGGCGTAGACGCCCAGCGCGGCCAGAAGACCGATGGTCAGGATCAGCTCGCCCACCGCCACGTTCGCCGGCCAGCGGACCTTCTCGAACAGGTGGACCGAGGCCAGGTCCTCGGGCGCGAGATAAAAGTCGCGCGCCACGATCATCGTCCCGGTCGCCATGAGCAGCCCGGCGACCGGTTCGGGACGCAGCCCTTCGAGCGCTTCGTCGAGGAAGGCGCCGATCGCCAGCGCGATCGCGGGCAGCGCCTCGTAGCGCGCCTGACCGACCACGATGTCGCGGTAGCTCGACAGGGCGTAGCCCATTCCGGCGAAGAGGAGCAGGTAGAGCTCGACGAAGGCTAGGCGCGGGTTGGTCCGTGAGGAGCTGCGCTGCCCGCCGCCGGCGCCGTCGGCGTCGAGGCGGATGAGCGGGCGGGCCAGGGCGAACACCGCCACGGCGCTCCAGGGAAAGAGGCCGAACCCGAGCTCGCGCACCAGCGCCTCGAAGCTGTGCGCGGGCGCGCCGCTGCGCGGGACGCCCCCGACGAGCCAGGAGTACTTGCCGGCCACGACGTGGCCGAGACCGACGGCCAGCAGCACCGCGGCTGCGACGGCCAGCGCCGCGAAGGCGAAGAACCCGCGCGCGCCCGGGCGCCAGGTGCTGGTGGCGAACGAGCGCTCGGCGGCCACGTCCGGGCCGACGCCCGGCGCGGCCAGCGGACCGGTGCCGTCGGCGACGCCCGCGTCCGCGACCGGGATGAGACCGCCGCCGATGACCAGCGCGAGCGTGAGCGCGAGCAGCGGCAGCACGACGCCCGACATCGCGCCGCCGGTCAGCAGGCCCACGCCCAGGCCGACGAGGCCCAGCACCAGGTCGCGCATCCGGCGGCGGCCGTCGCCCGGCCAGGCGTAGCGCCCCAGCGCGCCGACGGTGAGCGCCAGCGCTGCCAGGAGCGGCGCGTCCGAGGTGAGCTGCCGCGCCTCCAGCACGAACAGCGGCGTCGTCCCCAGCGCCAGCACCGCCAGCAGGCCGGCCCGCTTGCGCAGCAGGCCGGCGCCGGCCCAGTAGATGGCCAGCAGCGCGATGATCGCCGAGAGCGCGAAGGGGAGCCGCGCGCCGAGCTCGCTGGCTCCGAAAATCCGGATCCCGAGCGCCGCCAGCGACAGCTCGAGCGGCGGGCGGGCGGGGTACTTCCCCTCCACCGTCGGATCGAACAGGTGATGGGAGCGGGCGATGTCGCGGGCCTGCTCGGCGAGCTTCAGCTCGGAGGGGTCCCAAAACCCGGAGGCGCCCAGGCGCGGCAGACAGATCGCCAGCGCGAACGCCAGCGCCCAGGCCCAGGTTGGAACGCGGCTGAGCGCCGCCCGCACGCGATCGATCATCTAGGGGCCGTCATTAAATTGCTCCACCCACACCCCCGACGCCCGCCCCGGCGGCTCCCGACGAGCCGGCGACGCCCGACGAGCCGCCGGTTCCGGCGGCCGCGCCGCCCGTGCCCGTGGCGCCCGCGGCGCCGTTGGCGCCACCCGCGGCGCCTCCCGTCCCGCTGACGGTCGAGCCACCTTGGCCGCCGCCGCCCGCCGTCGACGACGGGCAGCCCATCCCCTCGGCGATGCAGGTGCAGGTCTGCGAGCCCTTGGCGAACTGGAGGCCGTCGTCGCAGGTCGGCGCGCTGCCGTAGTGGTCGCAGAAGCCCTTGTTCATGCAGTCGCTGTCGACGCTGCAGGAGCCGCCCGGCTGGGCGAGCGGCATGCAGGTACCGCTCAGGCAGCGCGAGTTGCTGTCGCAGGGAGCCGAGGTGCAGGCGGACCCCGCCCCGGTGGTCCCTTCGGCCGTGCAATTGAGCAAGCCCTGGCTGTTCGGCGCGCAGTAGAAATTGGTGCTGCAGACGTCGCCGGTGTTCATGCAGGCACCCGTGCCCGAGACCGTCGTCTTCGAGGCGCAGACGTGATAGGTCGCGTCGCAGATGATCGACCCGTTGGTCGACCCGGCGCAGTCGAACTGCGTGGTGCAGGAGTCGGGGTTGGTTCCGGTCTTTCCGGGACCTTGGAAGACGTACTGGCAGGCGAGATCGATGCTCGCCTGAGTCGCCGAGGAGATGGGGTTCGTGCTGCCGTAAGCGGATTTGATCTTGTTGATGCAATCGCCGGTGTTCCCCGGGGTGAAGATGCGCTTGCTGCCGGTCGTGTACATGCTGGCGTTCGCCATGCACCGGCCGGTCTGGTAGGTGGTGCAGGTGTCCATCGAGAGGCCGCAGGGATTGACGGCGATCTGACAATAGGCGTCCGCCCACTGCTTGCAGAAGTCTGACAGCGTCGACGAGCCGCCGCCGCCGCTGCTGCAGCCGAGCACCGCCGAGAGCAGCAGAGGCAGAAGACCCGCGCTGGAGAATTTCGATGTCGTCATCGTTTCGCCTCCGATTCGGAAAAGACGTGCAGTTTCGCCTCGATGAGACGGGTGGGTCAAGCGTGCATCCGCACGTGGAGCGTATCGCCATGATCGAGGATGGCCAGACGGCGCTCGGCGTCCGGGCGGGCGAAGCCCCTTTCGCGCGCCAGATCGCGCAGCCAGGTGAGCGGGGCGTCGAGCCGCTCGTAGCTGAGCGGGAACGACCCGTAGCTGGTCGGGATGAGCAGCCGCGCCCCCAGGTCGTCGAAGGCGTAGAGCGCGTCGAGCGGCGACAGGTGCTCCTCGCGGAACACGGCCGGCTCGTAACCGGAGATGGGGAGCAGGGCGACATCGGGGTGAAACCGGCGGCCGATCTCCGAAAACCCCGAGAAGTACCCGGTGTCGCCGGCCAGGTAGGCGGCGGCGCTCGTCGCCCCGGCGTGCGCGCGCACCAGATAACCGCAGGCGCCGCGGCGCACGTAGTCGCCGAGGCCGCGCGTGCCGGAGTGGCGCACCGGCACGGCGGTCACCTCCACGTCGCCGAGCGCGTGGCTGGTCCCGGGATCGAGCTCGACGATGTCGGCGAACCCCAGGCCCCGCACCAGGCTGGTGCAGCGAGGGGGGATGACCAGCACGGCCTTGCGCGCGATCCGGACGATGCTGGACCGGGAGAGGTGGTCGCGGTGGGCGTGCGTGATGAGGACCAGGTCGACGTCGTCGAGGTCGTCGGGGGCGATCCCGGCCGCCTTGGCGCGGCGGATCCCGTAGAGCGAGCTTTCGAGCAGGGGATCGCAGAGGACGCGCACCGAAGGCGTCGTCAGCATGACCGTGGCATGGCCGACGAAGGTGATCGACACCGTCCCCGCCGGCGGCCGTGGAACCGGCACCGCCTCGACCGGCGCCGTCCCCCGCCCCAGCCGGCCGACCGCGGTCGTCAGGTAGCGCAGCCCCAGCACGCGGGGCCAGACGCTCCGCTCGCGCTTGCGGTGCTCGAAGTCGAGGACGCGCGCGCGCTCGGCCGCGGGGAGCGGCGCCGGGGGCGGTGCGGGGCGCGTCACGGGGAGGGATAGTAGCGCCGCCGGCGAAGTCGCGCCCCCTCGGTCCGCGGGGGTTTTCGTGCTAATCACGGCGCGTGACCAGCGACGCGCAAGGGGCGCGAACGCCGCCCGGCGGGCGGGTGGTGATCCTCGGCGGTGGGCTGACCGGCATTTCGGCCGCCGTCCACCTGCGCGCGCCCTGGGTGCTGTTCGAGCGCGAGGAGCGGCTGGGCGGTCACGCCCGCACCGACGCGCGCGACGGCTGGCGCTTCGACAAGACGGGCCACTGGCTGCACCTGCGCGATCCCGGCGTCCAGCAGCTGGTCGAGGAGCTGCTCCCGGGCCAGATGACGCCCATTGCCCGCCGGGCGCGGATCTTCTCGCATGGCGTCCTCACCCGTTATCCGTACCAGGCCAACCTGCACGGCCTGCCGCCCGAGGTGATCAAGGAGTGCCTGCTCGGCGTGGTGGAGGCCAAATTGGCGACGGCGGGGGCGGCGGCGACCGCGACGTCGGCGGCGAACTTCGAGGAGTACTGCCTGGAGCACTTCGGCGCCGGCATCTCCAAGCACTTCATGATCCCCTACAACGAGAAGATCTGGGGGGTCCACCCGCGCGAGATCACCGCCGAGTGGTGCGCGCGCTTCGTGCCGCTGCCGAACCTGGAGCAGGTCGTGGCGGGCGCGGTCGGGGCCGGGCCGCCCGAGATGGGCTACAACCAGCACTTCCTCTACCCCCAGGCGGGCGGGATCGAGACCTTCACGCGCGCGCTGGTGAGCCGGATGGCGCACGGCGAGGTGCACACCAGCGCCAGCCCGGACCGCGTCGACTGGCGCCGGCGCGAGGTGGTGGTGGGGGGCGAACGCGTCCCCTACCGCGCGCTGGTCGCCACCTTGCCTCTACCCGAGCTGCTCAAGCGGATGGACGGGCTGCCGCCCGAGGTCGAGCGGGAGGCGGGCCACCTGCGCTGCACGACGCTGCGCTACCTGAACATCGGCGCGCGCGGGACCCCGCCCGCCGACTGGCACTGGATCTACGTCCCCGAGAAGCGCTATCCGTTCTACCGGGTGAACGTCTTCTCCACGGCGATGGCCAGCATGGCGCCCCCGGGCTGCGCCTCGATCTGCGTCGAGATGGCCGACCGCGGCCCGATCACCGACCAGGTGGTGCGCGACACGACGGCGGCGCTCGTCGAGGCGGGCGCGCTCGGCGCCGCCGGCGACGTGGTGTTCGCGGAACCGAAGCAGATCGAATATGCCTACGTGGTGTTCGACCAGCACTACTACCGGGCCACGCGGACGATCTTCGCGTTTCTGGAGGCCCAGGGCATCCACCCGCGCGGCCGCTATGGGGCCTGGACCTACAACGCGATGGAGGACTGCGTGCTGGCCGGGCGCGAGGTGGCGGCGCTCATCGACAAGGACGGGGGCTTCGCGTGAGCGACGGCGCGCCGCACCTCTCGATCGTCATCCCCGTCTACAACGAGGAGGGGATCCTGCGCGGCTCGGTGCTGGAGCTGGAAGAGAAGCTGCGTCGCTTCGGCTGGAGCTACGAGCTCCTGCTGTGCGAGAACGGCTCGCGCGATCGCACGGTGGAGATCGGCCGCGAGCTCATGGCCGAGCATCCCCACGTCCGTATGCTGTCGATCGGACAGCCCAACTACGGGCTGGCGATGAAGCAGGGGATCCTCGAGGCGCGCGGCACCTTCGTCATCTGCGACGAGATCGATCTCCTCGACACCGAGTTCTACGCGCGCGCGATGGCCCTGCTCGAGCGGAGCGAAACCGATCTGGTCGTGGGGTCGAAGGCGATGGTCGGCTCCCACGACCAGCGGCCGCTGTTCCGGCGCGCCGCCACCCGCGTCTACAACGGCATGCTGCGCGTGGTCTGCCACTTCCCCGGCACCGACACCCACGGCCTCAAGGCGTTCCGGCGCGAGGCGCTGCTCGAAACGGCGCGGCGCTGCGTGCTCGACCGCGACGTCTTCGCCAGTGAGTTCGTCATCCGCGCCCACCGCGAAGGGAAGCGCGTGCTGGAGATCCCCTTCGCCGTCCGCGAGAAACGCCCCCCCTCGATCAACCTGCTCAAGCGGGTCCCCCACGTCGTCAAGAGCGTGGCCAAGCTGGCCATCTCCGTGCGCCGCCGCTGAGCGCTCGGTCGCGGGGCGGGGTTGGTGCGGCCCTGATTTCTCATTTTCCCGTTTGAGGTGTCGATAGCGGGGAGATGCGAAAAAACAGGCGTGGGGTCTCTCTGGCGGTCGGGGCGCTGGCGGCGGCGGTGGGGTGTGGGTCGGTGTCGGACAATCATCCGGCGCCGATGCTGGTCTCGGGGGGCGCCATCGGGGGTGGCGGGATCGACGGGTATCTGAACGTCTACGTCATCGACGCCGACACCAACGCGGTGATCTCGCCGGCCGCGGTGCAGGTCAGCGCCTCGCCGGCGGCTTCGCCTTGCACGGAGACGACCGATTCGACCGGCCTCGCCATCTTCGATCCGACGACCTGCGCCGGGTTGCGCGGCAAGGTGACCGTCACCGCCTCGGCGAGCGGCTACGCCCCGACCACCTGGATCGGCGCCGACGGCGCCAACATGACCATCAACATCCAGGCGACCGTCCGCCCGATGCCCGACACCGCCAACGTGAGCGGCACCATCGCCGGCTGGGAGAGCCTGCCGGCGCCCGCCACCGGCCACACCACCATCGCGCTGGTGGGGGCGTCGCAGACGGCGAACCTGGGCGATCTGGCCAACAGTATCGCGCAACCCACGCGCATGGTGACGATCGCCGGCAGCGCCCTCACCACCACCATCCCCGCCAACGCCTGCGTGAAGAACGCGCTGGCCGACGACTGCAACTGGCAGCTCGTCGCGCGCACGGGCGCGCAGGCGCACTACGCGATCATCGTCGACGACGCCGACAACGGCACGCCCAACGACATGAGCGACGACCTCGTCACGCCCGTCGGCTGGGCGTTGCTGGCCGGGCTGAACCTGAGCGCCGGACAGAATGTGACGGCCGAGACCCTGCCGATGGTCGCGGCGGGCGACCTGCAGACGTTCACCGCCGCCTTCCCGGCGCTGCCGGCGGGAATGACCACCTTCAGCGCCTACCCGGCGATCGCGCTGCCGGGCGGGCAGGGGCGCATCCCGGGCGTCGTTCCCACGCTGGGGCCGAGCGTGACGATGACCAGCGTCCCCAAGCTGGGCGCGGCCACCACCGCCGGGCTGGCGGGCGGGTCGTACGACCTCCTGGCGCAGGCGCAGGCGACCAAGACGGCCAATGAGCCGGCAACGCTGGCCTGGATGCACGGCGTGAAGGCGTCGTCGACGGTCACGCTCGCCTCCTGGCTGCCGGCGCCGACGGCGATCATGATGGCCTCGGCCGGGATGTACTCGTTCGAGCCGGTCACCGGGGCCACGC
The DNA here is from genome assembly GCA_035607055.1 of Polyangia bacterium. GTDB lineage: Bacteria > Myxococcota_A > Polyangia > Fen-1088 > Fen-1088 > JADGRB01. The sequence goes on along the minus strand of DATNDC010000181.1, from coordinate 17,724 downwards.
TGCACGGCGCGGAATTCAGGGACCCGGCGAGCGGCGCCCGCACCTGGTCGGTCACCATCTTCGACGGGTCGGCGACGTTCTCACTGCCCGGGCTCTCGCCCAACCCGCTGGCGACCGCTGGCGGGACGGACACGCTGACCGTGTCGGCGCTGGTGATTCCGGGGATCGACCTCGGCAACGTCTCCTTCGACGATGCCACGGAGAAGCTGACCAACCTCTCGTCGGATCAGATCACCGTCACCCCCTGAGGCCCAGCCAGCCGGCGCGGACGGCGTTCGCGCGGGCGCCGGCGTGGGGGTCGACCGTGACCGCCAGGCGGCGCTCGGGGCTCTCGACCAGCGTGAGGCGCGCCTCGCGCAGCTCGTCGCGCCGGAAGTAGGCGATGCGCACGCGCGCGCCGGGCGGGCGGTCGGCGAGCCGCTTGGCGAAGGTCGCCGGCGTCACGCGCGCGTCCTCCACGGCCACGATCTCGTCGTTGAAGGTCAGGCCGGCGCGCCAGGCGGGCGAGCCAGGGACGACATTGCGCACGATCGTTCGTTCGGGCTGCAGCGTGAGGCCGATCCAGGCGCGCGCGCGGCCGCTCTTGACCGGATCGCGCTCGGCGAGCGGGCGGGCGCTCTCGTCCCAGTCGGGGCGCGCCGCCAGGTCGAGGCCGGCCCGCGCGAGCAGCGCCGGCAGCGGCAGCTCGACGGTGCCGCGCACGTAGCGATCGAAGAAGCGGCCCAGCGACCGGCCGGCGATGGCGGCGGCCACCGCGCGCACGTCGGCGTCGGCGATCGGTCGCCCGGCGCGGCCGAAGTCGTTCCACAACCGGCGGAACATCTCGGGGAGCCCACGCGTGCCGTCGGTGCAGAGGCGCAGCTCGAGGTCGAGCGCCATCGCCGTCCAGAGCCCTTTCTCGTAGTAGCTGACCGCGCGGTTGCTGAAGTTCTCCGAGGGCTTGTACTGCTTGACCCAAGCTTCGAAAGAAAGCTCTTCCAGCGAGGTCTCGTTGCGGCCGGGCCGCGTCGCGTAGCGCGGCCAGTCCTCGGCGATCATCTTGTAGAACTGCCGCTCGCAGGTGACGCCGGCGCGCAGGATGATCACGTGCGCCAGGTAGTCGGTGCACCCCTCGTAGAGCCAGAGCAGCCGCGTGTAGTTCTCCTGGGTGTAGTCGAACGGCCCGAGGTTCGCGTCGTGGATGCGCTTGACGTTCCAGGCGTGGAAGAACTCGTGCGCCGCCAGATCGGCGAAGCGGATGTAGCCGACCTCGTCCTCGAACGAGAGACCGGCCACATCCATGGTCACTGACGCGCGGTGCTCGAGCCCGCCGGAGCCGACCGGCAGCGCGTGGACGATGAAGAGGTAACGCCGGAACGGGAAGCCGCCGAACATCTTCCCGGTCACCGTCACCACGCGTCGGAGGATGTCGACGAGGCGCGCCGGATCGGCGTTGGTCCGGCCGTAGAGCGCCAGCTCGAACCGGGTTCGACCGACGTCGAAGGCGTGGAGCGCGTGGGTCCCGATCTCGAACGGCGAGTCGCAGAGCTCGTCGAAGTCGGCGGCGGCGAAGGTGTGGCGCCGCCCCGCCACCGGCGGCAGGGCGGTGGCCACGCGCCAGCGCCGGTCGGGGAGCGCGACCGTCACCTCGCAAGGGCGCGCGAGCTCCTCCTCGACGAAGAAGAACAGGCTGGTCCCGTTCCAGTAGGCGTGACTGTCGTCGAGGAACGACGTGCGCACCGTCGCCTCGAAGGCGAAGATGCGGTAGCGCACGCGAAACGGCCGCCCGCCGCTGGCGATCCGCCAGCGTTGCTTGTCGAGGCGGACCACGCGCGCCGCCGGCAGCGCGCGCCCGGCGGCGTCGCTCACCCGGAGCCCGGTCAGGTGGCGGACGAAGTCACGCACCATGTAGCTCCCGGGCGCCCAGGCCGGAAAGACGATCGTCGCCTCCGCGCGGGCGGGCAGCGCAGGGACCAGCATCTCGACTTCGTATTCGTGCGACGCCGGGTTCGGCATGGCCACCCGGTAGACGATGGGGGCGGAGGCGGGCGCGGAGCGCGCGGGGGGCATCGTCGGAGAATACACGGTCGAGCCGTCGCTCTGTAGGTGGACCGGGGCGTCAGGAAACAAAACGGGATCCGAAAATCCATTTTTTTCGGCGCTGGTCGAGAACGGCTGCGCCCTGTTCCCGCGAAGCTGATAACGTTTCGTCTTCTTTCCACCCATCGCCGGGAGGTCGGCATGCGCCGTTCTTTGCACCGTTGCTGGGCATTGGCACTGTCGTTCGTCGTTTGTTTGGGTTGCGGCTCCGGAAGCACGTCGTCGTCGACGGGCGGCTCGAGCGGCTCGTCGACCGGCGGCGCATCAGCAGGGGGCGCATCCGCAGGCGGAACGATCGGCAACTCGAACGGCGGCGGCGGCGGTCATTCGAGCGGCGGATCCGGAGGGACGGCCAGCAGCGGCACGGGCGGCGCCGCAGGCCACGCGAGCGGCGGCGCGACCGGCACGGGCGGTGGCACGACCGGCACCGGCGGCTCGGGCGGCCACGCGAGCGGCGGCGCGACCGGCGCGGGCGGCGGCGCAGGCCACGCCGGCGGCGGCGCGACCGGCACGGGCGGTGGCACGACCGGCACCGGTGGCTCGGGCGGCCACGCGACCGGCGGGTCGACCGGCAGCGGCGGGACCACCACCAGCGACGCGGGCACCATCGGGCAGGCCGGCAACCCCAACGGCTCGTGCAAGGCCGGCGTCCCCGCGAGCGGCCAGCCGGCCGACGTCTCCAACTCGACGGTGGTGGGGAGCGGCACGCCCGCCAGCTGCACGTTCACTGCCCTCAACGCGGCGGTCGCCAAGGCGGGCGCCATCACCTTCAACTGCGGCGGCGGCGCGGTCACCATCCCCATCACCGCCACCATGAACCTCTCGATCAGCAAGGACACGATCATCGACGGCGGCGACAAGGTCACGCTCGACGGCGGACACGCGGTGCAGATCTTCAACTATCACAGCGCCAATTTTCAGGCGCTGGAGACGCGGGTGACCTTGCAGCACCTGAAGCTCGTCAACGGCAAGACGACGCCCACCGACATGATCCCGCCCGCGCCCGCGGGAGAGACGGCCTGCTCGCAAGGGTACGACGACGGCGAGGGCGGAGCGCTCTACATGCGCGACGGCAACCTGACCGTCATCGACTGCATCTTCGACGGCAACCAGGCGGCGCAGCTCGGTCCGGATACCGGCGGCGGCGCCATCTACATCACCGGGAGCAAGCACGGCGCGATCATCGTCGGCAGCACCTTCACCAACAACAATGCCGCCAACGCGGGCGCGCTCGGCTCGCTCTACGCCGAGCTCGACATCTACAACAGCCTGTTCGAGGACAACACGGCCACCGGCCACGACGCCAACAGCAACGACACCACGATGAAGATGTGCACCGCCATGAACAACGGGCAGTACGAGATCGGGTCGGGCGGAAACGGCGGCGCCATCTACGGCGACGGCAACGACTTCAACATCACCTTGTGCGGCGACGCCGTGCTGAACAACGCGGCGGGGGTGAACGCCTTCGGCGGCGGTCTCTTCTTCACCAGCGACAACTTCGCGGGCGTCCTGACCTTCACCGACACGACGATGACCGGCAACACGGGGGGGCACTGGACCAGCGTCAATCAGGGGAGCGTGACCAACGCCGGGACCGCCGTCGGCGTCAACGCGCTCTCCATCACCATCACCAACTCGACGCTGCAGGGGACGTAGCGGCCGGCCTCCAGGCGCGCGATAGTCGCGCCTCATGACGAACCTGGAGGCGTTTGTCGGAGAGCTGCGCCAATTCGTGGCCGAGCGCGACTGGTCGCAGTTTCACGATCCCAAGAACCTGGCGATGCTGCTCTGCTCGGAGGTCGGCGAGCTGGTCGCCGAGTACCGCTGGGTGGCGGGCGGCGCCGCCGACGCCCACTCGCGCGCCGCCGAGCCGCGCGCCCGCATCGCCGACGAGATCGGCGACGTGGGGATCGCGCTCCTGCTGCTCTGCGACCGGACCGGCATCGACCTCCTGGCGGCCATGTCCGAGAAGCTGGCCAAGAACCGCGCCCGCTATCCGGTCGAGGCCTCGCGCGGGAGAGCAGAGAGGCCCGAAGAGAAATAGTAGCCGCTCAGGACGCTCGGGAGCCAGAAGCCCGGGTCAACTAAGCCAAGCTGCGTCCGACGAGTTGACGTTGGTGATCAGCTGATTGGATAGAATCACGCGCTGCTTCGGGCCGACCTAGAGGGCGAGCCACCTGATAGCGGGGGATCAGGTCGAATCCCTGAGCTTTCATCCGCCGCTCGAACTCGAGGTACTCCGCCACGCGCTCCTCGTGGACCTGCGGATTGCGCCGAAGGATCTCATCCCGGGTTGGCTTGTCGCTCACAGATATCCTCGGGTGTGCGCTAAGTGAGGGATGTTATTTCTTACCATGAGATCGATCGTCAGGTCGAAATAGCGGCGCACCAAGCCAGCAAGGTCCGGATCGGCGCCGAAGTCATCGATCTTGAGCTTCAGCTCCTCCCGAAGAACTTTCATCGGGATTCCGCGACCGTGCGATCCCCAGCGCTCACTCTCCATGAGTTTGTTGGCGATTTCTTCTGCTCGATTCTCTCGGTCTTCCTGCGTTATTGCCCGGTTCCTCGTCGTTGACGTGTGCCAGTCTTTGAACTTGTACGTGGCCAGCCACTTGCGAAGTAGGGATATCGAAAGATCTCGGGCCATTTCGAACTGGTGGAGCTCCGCGAGATCGTGCTTGGTCAGAATCGCAAACTCGGCATTCGTGAGCGTCCCCGCTGCAGCCTTTTGGATAAGGCGGTCATACTGGATCAGATAGGAAAGCGCCGGCACCAGCTTCCCGTCGCGTTCGACCTGTGGGTCGATGGGACCCAGACAGGAATAGTAGTCCATCATGATCTCGTCGCCCGACATCACGAAGATGGTTCCCGCTGACAAAGCGACATCCGGAACGATGAAGACAACTTCCTCGTAGAAGTGCCTGATGACGTTCACCATGCGCTCCGTGACTTCCACGAGACCACCACCCGTATTCAGAATGACCGCCAACTTCTTCCGCCTACCAGGGATCGCCTCGAGTGCGTTTCGTACCTTGTGCTCCGCACCGGCCTGGATAGGACCCATCAATGCAAGGCCGTCGGCGCCGAGCTTCGCTTCGAGATCGCGAAGAAGACGGTCAAGAGCCTTCGTCGTCTCGTCATTCATCGATGCTGACGCTGAAATCACGTTACCCCGAGTTATTGTCGCTCTTCGAGATTCGGTGTTGCTCGAAATATCCGTCTTGGCGTCGCTTGCGGACTTGGCTAAGGAGACTCATATGGTCACCACGTACCATCGAGAGGATCCCCATGCGCGCCATCGTGCTCCCCGAATACGGGCCGCCCTCGGCCTTGCAGCTGCAGACTCTCCCTGATCCCAAGCCGGGGCCGAACGAGATCCTGGTCCGCGTGGCGGGGGCCAGCCTCAACCCGGTCGACTGGAAGCAGCGGAGCGGGGCGCTCCGGCAGTTCATGCCGCTCAAGCTGCCGGCGGTGCTGGGGCGGGACGCGGCGGGGACGGTCGCGGCGATGGGGCCGGGGGTGACGGGGTTCGCGGTGGGGGATCGGGTGCTGGGGCGCGTGCCGGGCGGCGGATACGCCGAGCTGGTCGTGGGGCCGACCGACGCCTGGGCGCCCGCACCGGCCAAGCTGGATCTGGCCGACGCGGGGGCGCTGCCGCTGGCGGTGCTGACCGGCGCGCAGCTCGCCGAGGAGGCGACCGACGCGCGCGCCGGCGAGACGATCCTGGTCACCGGCGCCACCGGGAGCGTCGGGCGCGCGGCGGTGTTCGCCGCCAAGGGGCGCGGGGCGAAGGTCTACGCCGGCGTGCGCGCCAAGCACAAGGCGGAGGCGGCCAAGCTGGGCGCGGACGCCGTGGTGGCGATCGACGACGAGGGCGAGATCGCCAGGCTGCCGGTGCTGGACGGGATCGCCGACACCGTGGGCGGGGAGACCACGCAGAAGCTGCTCGGCAAGCTCAAGCCGGGCGGCAAGATCGGCAGCGTGCTGGGCGAGCCGGCGGGGGCCGCGGCGCGCGGCTTCCTGGTGAAGGCCTTCCTGACGCGCTCGGATCCCAAGCGCTTGCGCGAGCTCGCGCAGGCGGTGGCCGACGGCCAGCTGGCGATCCCGATCGCCCGCCGCCTCCCGCTCGCCGAGGCGGCCGCCGCGCACGAGCTCGCCGAGAAGCACCCCGACGGCAAGGTGCTGCTGCTGGCCTGAGCTGTCGATTTTGACCGAGCGCTGAACAGACGTATAGTGGAAAGATGCCCGCCCCGATCTGGAACCCACCGGCCAGGGTCGCCAACGACGTCGCGTCGGCGACCATCGCGGGCTACACCTTCGCCTGGGCGGGGATGACGGGCGGGCCGGCGGGCGGGATCCTGAGCCTGCGCGCCGGGCTGCGGACGACGGCGCTGGTCGATCTGGCGCGCACGCTGGCGCGCATCGACGGCGTTCGCGTCACGTCCGGTCCGCCGATCGCCAGCCGCGGCGACTGCTATCTGGTTCACTGCCCGGGGTTCAAGATGGTCCTGTCCGCGACGGCGCCCGGGGACGACGCCGCGCAGGCGCTCGTCTCCCGGACGCTTCCCCCGGCGCTGGCCGTGCCCTGCGAGCTCACCGACCTGCTGGTGAGCTTGATGCGCCCGCCGGCGTCGCCCGCGCCGGAGGCTTCATCGTCGCGGGCCTCGGCGCCGGCCTGGTCGCCGACGACGTCGACGCTCCGGCGCGCGCCGTTGCAGCCGGGCAAGACGCTGTCCCGCAAGAAGCCGCTCACGCGCAAGACGCCGCTCGGGCGCGGCGGCCGGGCAAAACCGTAGCCGGCGTCAGGCTTCGACGGCGCTCTCGGCGACGAGCGGGCTCGGCGCGCCCGTGACGACGATCCAGAGCTGCCAGGCCGCGCGGGTGACGCCGATGTGGAAGAGGTGACGCGACTCGTCGTCGCGTCCGTAGCTCGAGGCGTTGGCGTCGAGCATGACGACGTAGTCGAACTCCAGCCCCTTCACCTGGCGGACGTCGGTCACCTCGACGCCGGGACGAAAAGCGAAGTCCTGCGCGCGCACCCGCCGCAGAGACGGCACCTCGGCGCGGCGGAGGCCGTCGAAGTAGCGATCGGCCTGCTCGGGGTGGCGTGCCAGCAGCGCCACCGTGGCGCGCGGCTCGCGCCCGGCGAGCTCGCGCAGCGCCTCGGCCAGGAAGGCGACGGCCGCCCCCACCCCCGGGAAGCGGAACGTCTCGACCGGCGCGCCGGAGCGCGGCGCCTCCGGCGGATCGGGGTCGGCCAAGGGACCCATGGCGGCGCGCGCCACGGCCATGATCTCGCGCGTCGAGCGGTAGGCGATGCGCAGCGGCTCGATCGCCACGTGGCCGAGGCCGAGGTGCCCGAGCACGGCGCGCCAGTCGCCGAAGCCGTTGTCGAGAAAGAGGCGCTGCGAGGTGTCGCCGGCCAGCGTGATCGACCGCTTGCTGGCGTGGCCGATCAGGACCGCCAGCTTCACCGGCGACAGATCCTGGGCCTCGTCGACGAACAGGTGGGCGAAGGGGTGCTGGGCGCCGCGCAGGAGCTGGTCGGCGCGCAGGAGCAGCGCGACGTCGTCGAGGTCGAGCGTGGCGGCGTCGTCCTCCGTGCGCAGGCCGTCGATGCCCGTCTCGCCGCGGACGTTCTGGTCGTCGTCGTCGTCGCCGTCGTCGATCTCGAAGCCGCCCCCCTCGACGCGACGGATCCCTTCGGGCAGATCGCTGTCGACGGTGCGCTGCCCGGGCTTGTACGCCAGCCCGATCGCCGTCCAGTGCAGGTCCGGCCCGGGCGCGCGCGGCCGCGGCTTGGCCCGCGGCTTGTCGGGCTTCTTCCCGTCCCCCTCGCGCGGGTCGCGCGCCATCACCGCCGCCACCCGGTCGGTCATGATCCGGTGGGCCTCGACGACGTCGCCCTCGCCGATCGGCATCTCGGCGGCGTTGGCCAGCAGGGCCAGCAGGCGCGCGCGATCGGTGAGCAGGTCGGCCCAGATCTCGATGACCGCGCGAGAGCTCTTCTTTCCCTTGCCCCGGCGCGCCGCCACGACGCGCTCCAGCTCGTGCAGCAACGCCGGGTGGCTCTTGACGCGCGTGACGGCCGGGACCGTCTCGTCGGCGATCGGGACGCGCAGCCAGGGGATCGCCGCGCGCAGCTCGCGGCCGGCCAGCTCGGCGAAGGTCAGCGCCGGCACGCCCGCCACGCCCAGCGACGGCAACAGCTGGCCGATGTAGGCCGCCAGCGCGGCGCCGCCGGTGACCACCGCCAGCTTCCGCGGCGGGAATTTGTCGGGATAGTTGAACGTCAGGTAGCCGAGCCGATGCAGCCCCACGGTGGTCTTGCCGCTGCCGGCGCCTCCCTGGATGACCACCACCCCCGCGTCGCGCGCGGTGATGAGCTCGAACTGGTGCGGATCGATGAGCGCCGCGATCTCCGGCAGGTGGCGGTCGAGCGCCTGGCGCCCGGCCGGCGCCGCGCCGAGCACGCCGCGCGCGGGCCGCGTCGCCGTCTCCTGCCCCCCGGCGAGCTCGTGCGCCGGAAGATCGGTCCGCTGCCAGCCGCCGTCGGCGGCGCGCGCCCAGACCCCTTGCGGACAGGCCACGCGGCGCAGGACGCTTCCCTCGATGGTGAGGATCCGCCGGGCGACGATCTCTCCCTGCGCATCGCGGTCGCCGAAGCGCTCCTCGTAGTCGCTCCCCTCCGCGTAGCGGTAGAAGAGCTGGCTCACCGGTGCGTGCCGCCAGTCGACGACGTTGATGCGCGCACCGGGATCGACGAAGGTGGCGCGGCCGATCAGGACGTCGCGCTCGACCACGCGGCCGCGCACCTCCTCGCGCAAGCGCAGGTGGCCGAAGTAGGGCGCCGCGGGATCGACCAGGATCGTCTGCAGCTCGCCCCGCGTGAGCGACACGTTCTGCAGGCGCTCCATCTGCGCCACCAGGGCCGGCACGTCCTCGAGCCGCGCCTCGCCGATCTCGTCACGCAGCGCGATCATCTCCTCGACGTGACCGGTGCGCGCCGGTTCCCGCGTCGTCGCGCCCGGCCCCGGCGCGTGCGCCGCCAGGCTGGCCAGCACGCGCGCGAGCAGCCGCTCCTCCTCGGCCGGGATGTCGGGCGCCGTCACGCTCCGAAGGCTACACGACCGAAGGCTACCCGACCGCCGTTCGGGTGTAGCATCTCCGCATACGACTTAGCTTAGGAGGTCCCCATGCGTTCGCTGGTTCCCTGTTCCTCTTGCAACCGGCACGTAGAAGCGGAATCGACGGTCTGCCCGTTCTGCGGAACGTCGCTCACCCCCCGGCCCGATTCGCGCCCGTGCCAGGGCCCCTGCTCCGGCCACGCCTTCCCGCGCTTGAGCCGGGCGGCGCTGGCGACCATCGGAGCGACGCTGCTTTGCGCGTCATGCCTGCCGAGCGGCGGCACCGAGTACGGGGCGGCGGTGATCGGCACGGGAGGGCAGACGGGGGACAGTGGGCAGACGGGCGGCGCCGGCGGCCAGGTCGACGGCGGTGCCGGTGGTGCGGGCGGCGCGAGGAAGTAAGGCCGACCGGTTTGAAGCCGCTCGCTGCCGCCGTTCGAGCGTCGCTCGTTTTCGTCGGCCTGCTCTGGTCGGCGCCGGGCTTCGCCGCGCCGACGGCGCTGGGGTTCGCGGACGCGCGCGCCGGGATCAGCCTGGACGGGGCCTGGCACGTCATCGTCGATCCCTACGACAACGGGCTCCTCGACTACCGGAACCAGCCGCGGCCGAACGGCTACTTCCTCGACGCGCCGCCGAGGGACAAGACGGACCTGGCGGAGTACGACTTCTCGCGGTCACCGACGCTCGAGGTCCCGGGCGACTGGAACACGCAGCGTCCGGAGCTGCTCTATTACGAGGGGACGGTCTGGTACGAGCGGCGGTTCGACGCGCCCGCGGCGCCGAAGGGGGGGCGCGCGTTCGTGCAGTTCGGCGCGGCGGCGCAGCGGGCGACGGTCTGGCTCAACGGGCGGCGGCTCGGGTCGCACGAAGGGGGCTTCACGCCGTTCGCCTTCGAGGTGACCGGTCAGCTGCGCCCGCGCGGAAACTCGTTGGTGGTCATGGTGAACAACACGCGGCGCGCGAGCGCGCTGCCGGCCATGAACACCGATTGGTGGAACTACGGCGGGCTCACGCGCGGCGTTCGGTTGGTCGAGACGCCGGGGGTGTTCATCCGCAGCGCGCGCCTCCAATGCGCCAGGGGGGACCCGCGTCACCTGACGGCGGTCGTCGACCTCGACGGCGCGCGCGCGCCGGCGGCGGTGAGCATCGCCGTCCCGGAGCTGGGGAAGCGCGTGGCGTTTCGGACCGACGCCGCCGGTCACGGCAGCTTCAGCTTCGAGGCGGCGCCGGCGCTCTGGTCGCCCGAGGCGCCCAAGCTCTACGACGTCACGGTCACCTCGGGCGAGGACGCGGTCCAGGATCGGATCGGCTTTCGGACCATCGAGACGGCCGGGACCGAGATCCGCCTCAACGGGCGCTCGATCTTCTTGCGCGGGATCTCGCTGCACGAGGAGGCGCTCGGGCGCGGCGGGCGGGCCACCTCGCGCGCCGACGCCGAGGCGCTGCTCGGCCTGGCGAAGGAGCTCGGCTGCAACTTCGTGCGCCTGGCGCACTATCCGCACGACGAGGAGATGATCCGCGCCGCCGACCGGATGGGCCTGCTCGTCTGGTCGGAGCTCCCCGTCTACTGGACGATCGCCTGGAGCGACCCCGGTACGCTGGCCGACGCGCGCGCCCAGCTCGGCGAGGAGATCGCGCGCGACGCCAACCGCGCCTCGGTGATCTTGTGGTCGGTGGGGAACGAGACCCCCGTCGGCGAGGCGCGCAATCGGTTCTTGCGGACGCTGGTGGCGGACGCGCGCGCCGCCGATCCGACGCGCCTCCTGACCGCCGCCCTCGAGCACCACCCGGCGGGGGCGCACGCGGAGCGCATCGACGATCCGCTGGGCGCCGACCTCGACGTGCTCGGGCTCAACGAGTACGTCGGCTGGTACGACGGCCTCCCCGAAAAATGCGACACGCTCACCTGGAGCGCCGCCTACGCCAAGCCGATCGTCGTCAGCGAGTTCGGCGCGGGCGCCAAGGCGGGGCTGCACGCCGACGCGCGCACCCGCTTCTCCGAGGAGTACCAGGCCGATCTCTACCGGCGCCAGCTGGCGATGCTGCGCAAGGTGCCGGCCGTACGCGGGATGTCCCCCTGGATCCTGGTCGACTTCCGCTCGCCGCGCCGCCCCCTCCCCGGCGTACAGGACGGCTGGAACCGCAAGGGCCTGGTCTCCAACGACGGCCGCAAGAAGCAGGCCTTCGGCGTCCTGCAGGAATTCTACCGAGAGCTCTCGGCGTCTTCTCGCTGACTGTAGAGGAGCCTCAGGCCGAGGCGCGCGCGACCAGCGCCTCGATCTTGGCGCGTGGCACGGCGCCGACGATCTGACCGACCACCTTGCCGTCCTTGAAGACCATCAGCGTCGGCATGGCGCGGATGTCCAGCTTGGCGGTCAGCTCGTTGTTGCCGTCGACGTCGCAGGTCCCGACCTTCAGGCTGCCGGCCTGCGCGTCGGCGATGGCCTCGACGTGCGGCGCGATGGCGCGGCAAGGCGGGCACCAGGCGGCGGTGAAGTCCACCAGCACCGGGATCGGCGACTCGAGAACCTCCTTCTCGAAGTTCGCGTCGGTGATCTCGACCAGATTCCGGTGGGTGTCGGCGGGCGTGCTCATACGGTGTTCCTTTCGGTTTCGTTCGTCATGCAGGTGAGGAGGTTGGCCTTGGCGCGGTGGAGCAGGACGGCCACGTGCCCGGGCGTGATCCCCAGGGCGCCGGCCACGTCCTGTCCGTCGATCTCGTCGAGCATCCGGAGCGTCACCACCGCGCGCTGCAGCTCGCCCAGGCTGGCGACGCAGCCGCGCAGGCGCACCTGGTCCTCGGCCGCCGCCAGCAGATCCTCGACGCTGGGGTCGCGCGCCGGGAGCGCCGCCAGCCGCTCGGGATCCGCGTCGTGCGGGCGGGCCACCGCCGCCAGCCGGCGCCGGTTGCGCGCCAGGTTGCGCGTCACCGCGACCAGCAAGTTGCGCGAGTCCTCGCGCGCGTCGACCAGCGAGCGCGCCGCCGGCAGCGTCAGAAAGCTGCCGAACGCCTCCTGGACGGCGTCGAACGCTTCCTCGGCGCCGAGCCCCTCGGCCCGGGCCACCGCGAGCAGCCGACCCCGGTGGTCATGGACCAGCTGGCCGACCCAGCTCAGGAAGGGGTCGTCGTCGCGCTGGACCCGCTCCGCACAACCGCAGTCAGCTTTCGTTGGAGTGACACGAGATGACATTGGCGACCCCGTCAGGCAGAGAGATGCTCGCCTGTGACGAAAGGTGTCGAGGCCGCCCGGGATTACACGGTGGTGCTCGATTCCCCGTCGCGAACGGAGGGGGCGGACGTGGTAAGCAGGGCGTCGATGGCCGGATTGCCTCAGCGCAAGGTCGCCGTCTCCGTCGATCTGGACGCGGTGGCCTGCTACTACCGGATCCACGCGCTCGGCGAGCCGCCGGGCGGACCGGCGCGGCACGCGATCCTGCGTCGCTGCCTGCCGCGCTTCGCCGAGCTGTTCGCGCGGCACGACCTGCGGGCCACGTTCTTCGTCGTCGGCGCGGACCTGGAGGAGGACGCCGAGGGTCGGGCGCTGCTGGCCGAGCTGGCGCGCGCCGGGCACGAGCTCGCCAACCACACGCACACCCACCGCTACGACTTCGCGCGCCTGCCGCGCGCCGCGATGGCCGCGGAGATCGACCGGGCGCACGCCGTCGTCGGGGCTTGTGCCGGTGCGGCGCCGATCGGTTTCCGGGCGCCCGGCTACGCCATCAACGCCGACGCGCTCGATCTCTTGAACGCCCGCGGTTACCGCTACGACTCGTCCGTGTTTCCCTCGGCCGCGTACTACGGCGCCAAGGCGCTGGTGATGGGGGCGATGCGCGTGGCGGGCCGCCCGTCGGGGAGCTTCCTCGACAACCCGCGCGTGCTGTTGGCGCCGCGCCGGCCATATCGCCCGGCGCCGACGGCGCCTTATCGCCACGGCGGCGACGGCATCCTCGAGCTGCCCATCGCGGTCACGCCGGTCGCCCGACTGCACGTGATCGGGACCAGCCTGATCCTGGCGCCAGGCTGGCTGCGCCGGCACATGGTCGCCGTGGCGTTACGGGCGGCGCTCTTCAATCTGGAGCTGCACGGCATCGATCTGGCCGACGCCGAGGCCGACGAGATCCCGCCCGCGCTCATCGCCCGCCAGCCCGACCTGCGGCGCCCGCTCGCGCACAAGCTCGCCGCGCTCGACGAGACGCTCGCCGCCGCGCGCGCGGCGCGCGCTCGCTTCGTCACCCTCCGCGACTACGCGACCGGCTAGCGCGACCTTCCGGTGATCGCCCCCCGGGCCAGCTCGTCGCAGCGCTCGTTCTCGGGGACGCCGGCGTGGCCGGAGACCTTCACGAACTCGACGTCGAGGGGCGCCAGGCGCCGCTTGAGGCGGGCGATCAGCTCCTGGTTGGCCTTCGCCTTCCATCCCTTACCGAGCACGCCGATCGCGTAGCTCGAGTCGGTGTAGACGCGCAGCCGCCGGGGTCCGCCGCCGTCCGCCAGGTCGATGCCCCGTTCGATGGCGGTCAGCTCGGCGATGTTGTTGGTGCCGACGCCGAGGTACTCGCCCTTCTCGCGCCGCTGCCCGCCGTCGATGACGACCACGCCGATCCCCATCGGGCCGGGGTTCCCGGAACAGGCGCCGTCGGTCCAGATCTCGACGGCCGGGCCGCTCACCGACGGCGCGCGCTTCTTGTCGTCCTTCTTGTCGCCCTTCGTGTCGCCCTTCTTGCCGACCTCGGCGCGGGGCCGGCGGGGCGGCGGCGGCGGTTCGGCGGCCCCACCGCCGGGGTCGGGCGCCAGGTTGAGCGATAGAGGACGGTAGCTCTTGGCGTCGGATTCGCGATACTTCATCTCGGCGCGGCCGTCGGCGTCCAGGACCGGACGCCCCGCTTCGTCGGCGCGAACCCAGACCAACTCTCCCTTGAAACGCATGCGAGCCCAACCGGATGACATCCGAGGCACTATGACGCGAACGCGAGTTTTCTTTCCAGCCTTGATCGCCGTCGCGGCGATGGGATCCTGTCGCGGCGGATGCCGGCGCGGCGAAGATCGGGCCGCCACCGTCGAGGGACGGCTGGCGCTGTTCCCGGTCGCCACCAAGGTGGTGGCGGCGATCGACGTCGCCGCGCTCCGGGCCAGCCCGGCCGCCGCCAAGCTGGCCGAGAAGGCGCAGCAGGACCAGGCCGACCAGCGCGAGATCGCCGAGTTCGCCCGGCGCACGGGGTTCGATCCGCTGCGCCAGCTGGCCAGCGTCACCGTGGCCTTCCCCGAGGAGGCGCGCCTCCACGGCGAGATGGGGCTGGTCCTGCGCGCCGACCAGCTGGACGAGGCGAAGCTCGTGGCCTACGTCCGCGACCAGCTTCAGAAGTCCGGCGACGACCTGGTCGCCACCCCGCACGGGCGCTTCACGCTCTGGTCGTCGAAGCGCGACCCCGATGTGGTCGGGTTCTTCATCGACCGCCAGACCTTCGCCCTGGGCGCGGGCGGCTGGGGGCCGAAGATGGCCGACCTGGCCGAGAGCGCCCGCCCCGTCGACAGCGCCGCCACCGACGTCGACCTGACGAACCTCGTCGAGCGGGCGGCCGGGTCGCACGCGCTGTGGGCGGCCGCGATCGTGCCCGAGTCGACGCGCAAGTCGCTCTCGGCCGATCCGCAGTTCGCCGACGCGGCGTCGATCCTGACCCTCTCGGCGGGGATCGATCTCGGCAAGGGGCTCGACGCGCATCTCCTGGCCGATCTGGCCACCGCGGCGGCGGCGAAGTCGCTGGCGCTCAACGTGACCGCGGCGGTGCGCGACGCCAAGCGGAACCCCGAGGTCTTGATGCTGGGGATCGGCCCCTACCTCGACGGCGTCACCGCCACCGCCAAGGACCACGCCTTCGAGCTCACGGCGACGCTGAACGAGGCGGCGTTCGACGATCTGCTGGCGCGACTGGGCGGCCTGCTCTCGCTGGTCCGCCAGGGGGCCGCGGTCCCGGCGGTTCCGGCGCCGGCCCCGCCGAAGTGACCGTTTCGCGTCGAGCGCAGGCGCTCGCCGAGGCTCTCCGCACCCAGATCGAGGACCACTTTCACGAGCGCTGACGCGCCGGGCACCGCCCGTGGGCGCGGCGGCGCCACTCCGATTCCGGGACGTTCGGTCCGACGCTTTCGCGATACTCTGAGGCGCCCATGGCCCTCAAGAAGTCCGAGCTCTACTCGACGCTCTGGTCCAGTTGTGACGCGCTCCGCGGGGGGATGGACGCCAGCCAGTACAAGGACTACGTGCTGGTGCTGCTCTTCATCAAGTACGTCAGCGACAAGTACGGCGGGCAGAAGTACGCGGAGGTCACGATCCCCAAGGGCGCCAGCTTTGCCGACCTGGTGGCGCTCAAGGGGACGTCCAACATCGGCGACGACATCAACAAGAAGATCCTCACGCCGCTCAAGGACGCCAACAAGCTCTCCGACTTCCCGGACTTCAACGACGCGACGAAGCTCGGCGACGGCAAGGAGAAGATCGACCGGCTCACCAGCCTGATCGCCATCTTCGAGGACCCGCGGCTCGACTTCTCGAAGAACCGCGCCGAGGGGGACGACATCCTCGGCGACGCCTACGAGTACCTGATGCGCCACTTCGCGACGGAGAGTGGCAAGAGCAAGGGGCAGTTCTACACGCCGGCCGAGGTCAGCCGGGTGATCGCCAAGCTGCTCGGCATCCGCACGGCGAAGGCCAACCGCGCGACGACGGTCTACGATCCCACCTGCGGCTCGGGCTCGCTGCTGCTCAAGGTCGCGGACGAGGCGGGCACGAAGGTGTCGCTCTACGGCCAGGAGAAGGACGCGGCGACCAGCGCGCTCGCCAAGATGAACATGTTCCTGCATGACCACCCGGCCGCCGAGGTCCGCCAGGGGAACACGCTCACGGATCCGAAGTACACCGACGGCGGCAAGCTCAAGACGTTCGACTACGTGGTCGCCAACCCGCCGTTCTCGGACAAGCGCTGGAGCACGGGGCTCGACCCGGCCGCCGACCCGCACGAGCGCTTCAAGTCCTTCGGCGTGCCGCCCGCCAAGCAGGGGGACTACGCCTACCTGCTGCACATCGTCCGCTCGCTGAAGAGCACGGGCAAGGGGGCCTGTATCCTCCCGCACGGGGTGCTCTTCCGCGGCAACGCCGAGGCCGACATCCGCCGCGCGTTGATCCGCCACGGCTATCTCCAGGGGATCATCGGGCTGCCGGCGAACCTCTTCTACGGCACGGGGATCCCGGCCTGCATCGTGGTGCTCGACAAAGAGGGGGCGGCGGCGCGCAAGGGGATCTTCATGATCGACGCCAGCCAGGGGTTCATGAAGGACGGGCCCAAAAATCGCCTGCGCGATCGCGACATCCACCGGATCGTCGACGCCTTCACCAAGCAGGCCGACGTCCCGCGCTACGCGCGCATGGTGGGCCTGGCGGAGATCGAAAAGAACGACTTCAACCTGAACCTCCCGCGCTACATCGAGAGCCAGACGCCCGAGGACCTGCAAGACATCGCCGGCCACCTGCAGGGCGGCATCCCGGTCGCGGACGTGGACGCGCTCGGGCGCTACTGGGACGTCTGCCCGGGGCTGCGCAAGCGCCTCTTCAAGAAGCTGCGCGACGGGTACGTCGAGCTGGCGGTCGACAAGTCGGCGGTGAAGTCGACGATCTACGAGCACCCGGAGTTCACGGCGTTCATCACCGAGATGAACGCCTGCTTCGACGTGTGGCGAAAGCGGAGCGCGAAGAAGCTCCGCGGCCTGGAGAAGGGCTGCCACCCGAAGCAGGTCATCGCCGACCTGGCGGAGGATCTGCTGGCGCACTACAGGGGCAAGCCGCTCATCGACGCGTACGATGTCTACCAGCACCTCATGGACTACTGGGCGGCGACCATGCAGGACGACGCCTACCTGATCGCGTCCGACGGCTGGAAGGCCGAGACCTACCGAATCATCGAGAAGGACAAGAAGGGCCGCGAGAAGGACAAGGGCTGGGCCTGCGACCTTGTGCCGAAGGCGCTGATCGTCGGGCGGTACTTCGCGAAGGACCAGGCGGCCGTTGACGGGCTGAGTGGGGCCCTGGAGGCGGCGACGGCGCGGCTCGCGGAGCTGGAAGAAGAGCACGGCGGCGACGAGAGCGCGTTCTCCGAACTGGAGAAAGTGAACAAGGCGACCGTGGCGGCGCGATTGAAGGAGATCGAGGGCGACGCCGAATCGAAGGACGAAGCTTCGGCCCTGGGCGCGTGGCTCAAGGCGTCGGGCGAGGAGGCGACGTTGAAGACGCGCCTCAAGGAGGCGGAGGCCGCGCTCGACGCGAAGGCCTACGCGCACTACGCGAAGCTCGACGAGGCCGCCGTGAAGGCACTGGTCATCGAGGACAAGTGGCTCGTCGCCCTCGACGCCGACATCCACGGCGAGATCGACCGCGTGAGCCAGGCGCTCACCGCGCGGGTAAAGGAGCTGGCGGAGCGGTATGAGATGCCGCTGCCGGCTCTGACAAAACGAGTGTCGGATCTAGAGGCG
>DATNDC010000177.1:0-8374 GCA_035607055.1 Polyangia bacterium | reverse complement strand
GCCGCGCTCGCCGCGCGGCTGCCGCCGACGATCCGGTTCGGGACCATGTCCTGGACCTTTCCGGGCTGGATCGGCAAGGTCTACCCGGAGGGGACCGCCAAGACGCGGCTCGCCGACCGCGGGCTGCCGGTGTACGCGGCGCAGCCGTTGTTTCGGGCGGTCGAGGTCGACCGGACCTACTACGAGGCGCCGCCGGCTGATTTCTTTCGAGGGCTCGCGGCTCAGGTCCCGGACGACTTCCAATTTCTGGTCAAGGCGCACGAGGAGTGCGTCGTGTTCCGGTTCCCCACCCACGCCCGCTACGGCAAGCGGCGCGGCGAGGCCAACGCCCGCTTTCTCGACGCGGCCTACGCGGCCGACGCCGTGGTCGCGCCGTACGTCGAGGGGCTGGGGGCCAAGGCGGGGGCGCTGCTGTTTCAGTTCCCGCCGCAGCCCCTCGACGTGCCGCCGGAGACCTTCGCCGAGCGGCTGCACGATTTCCTGCGACGCCTGCCGCGCGGGCCGGCCTACGCCGTCGAGTTGCGCAACGCCGAGCTCCTCACGCCCGCCTACGGCGCGGCCCTGCTCGACGCCGGCGCGCTGCACTGCCACAACGCCTGGAGCTTCATGCCGCCGGTCATCGAGCAGGCGCGGGCCATCCCGCCGGGAGCGCGGCGGCCGCTGATCGTGCGCTGGCTGCTGCGCCCGGGCGACAACTACGAGGCGGCCGGGGGCCGGATGGAGCCGTTCGATCTGCTACGCGAGGAGGACCCGACGACCCGCGCCGCGATCGCCACGCTGGTCTCGAAGGGGCACGCCCACGGCGTCGGCGCGCTGGTGATGGTCAACAACACCGCCGAGGGGTGCGCGCCCGACAGCATCGGGCTGCTCGCGCGCGCGATCGCCGACCGGATCGCGGGCTAGACTAGCTGCGGCGAGCTCGCGCCCCGAGCACGGCGGCGCCGAACAGCAGCAGCGCACCGGCCAGGGGGAGGGAGATGAAGAGCCCGCGGCCGGGCGAGACCGGCAGCGGGCCCGAGAGGAAGTAAAGGGTCTCCTTGGGGATGGTCAGCAGGACGAAGGTGACGGCCGCCAGGACGCGCATCCACTGGCCGACGCCGTGGCGCGCCAGGCCGGCGCTGCGCAGGACGAGCGCGATCGGCAGCAGCAGGAGAAGCGCGTAGTGCGCCCAGGCGAGCGGGTTCGAGACGACGATCAAGATGACCCACAGCGCGAAGCAACAGCCGTCGCGCTCGCGATCCGGCGCGGCGCCCGGGCGGGGACGGGTGAACCAGAGCGCCGTGACCCCCAGGCCAGCCAGACATCCTACCTGCAGCGCCCGGGCGAGGGTGGGGACGACGACCAGCGGCCGCGCGAAGCGCCCGCCCACGAACAGGCGAGCCAAGAGGCCGCCGAGCGAGAGCGTGTTGTCGTGGTAGGTCTGCCAGGTTCCGACGTTGTGGGCCGAATGCGCGAAAAAAAGCCGCCAGGCGTCGAGTTGGCCGGCGGCGAGCGAGAGCGCGGCGGCCGCGGCCACCGTCACCCCGAGGGACAGCAGAGCCCGCCGACCGCGCAAGGCCAGGAACGGCAGCAGGAGAATGGGCGTCAGCTTGAGCGCGATGGCGCCGCCGAACCAGCCGCCGCTCGACCGCTGACGTCCCGAGGCCCAGGCGGCATAACCGGCGGCGATCAAGACCGCCAGAAAGATCGACGATTGGCCAAGCTGGATGTTCGAGAGCAGCGGTGGCCAGAGCAAGAGGAGCGGGAAAATCACCCCTGCTTTCGGTCCACGTCCGCCGCGCCCGGCCGCCGCCAGCAGGAGGGCCGCCAGCGCGCCGGTCGCCGCGATCGTGAGCAAGAGCCAGCCGAGAGCGGCCCCCCGATAGCCGAGCGGCACCAGGGGCATCAGCATCAGGAAGGCCGTCGGCGGGTGAACGTAGTACGCGTCGAGCAAGTAGACGGGGGGCGCGCCGATGGAGGTGCCATAGACGTTGCCCGCCGCGCCGTCGAGCACGGCGGCGGCGCCGGGGCCGCCGGGGCCGCCGTGCAGCCAGGCGTGAGCCGCGACGTAGTCCGGCGTGAAGTCGTTGGGCGCGGGAGCGCTCAGCGCGGCGCGAACGAACGGCGTCGCGCCGGCGGAGAGCCAGGCGGCCACGGTCAAGACGCTGAAGCCGATCCGTGCCCCGCGCCCCGACATCGACTACCGCGCAGCGGCCGGCGTGAGGCCGGCGCTGGCGCGCCGATAGCGGAGCCCGCAGGCGCAACGCAACGTCGCCGCCAGCCGCTCGCCGCAGGCACAGACGAAGCCGATCCGACGCGCGGGGACGCCGGCCACCAGCGCGTAGGGGGGGACGTCCTTGGTGACCACGGCGCCGGCCGCGATCATCGCGTACGCGCCCACCGCGTGACCGCAGACGACGGTGGCGTTGGCGCCCACCGTGGCGCCGCGGCCGATGCGGGTGGGGGCGAGCTTGGCGGGCGGGCGCTTCCACCGCCCGGAGCGCGGGCGGAGATCGTTGGTGAAGACCGCGTGCGGGCCGAGGAACGCCTCGTCATCGACGGTGACGCCGGCGTAGAGCGCGACGCCGTTCTTCACCGTCACCTCGTCGCCGATCACCACGCCGCTCTCGACGAACACCCCTTCGCCGAGGTTGCAGCCGGCGCCGACGCGCGCCCCTTTCATGACGTGCGCGAAGGCCCAGACGCGGGTCCCGGCGCCGACGGCCTTGCTCTCCACCACCGCCAGCGGATGAAAGCGCCCGGGCGCGGCGCGCGGCTTCTGTCTCCGCGTCTTCTTGGCCGCCATCAGCTGCGCAGCCCCAGCCCGAGCAGCACGAGCGGCCGCAGCATCGACCACCAGCCGGTGATCGGCTTCATCTTGGTGTAGCCGATCGCCTTGGGCGGATAGATCTTGGTGACCGGCACCTCCGCGGTCCGGTAGCCGAGCCGGATCGTCTTCCAGTAGAGATAAAGCTCGAGCTCGTACTCGTTGAGCCAGCTCTGGTCGAGGCGGATCCGCCGATCGTCGAGCAGCGTGGTCCGAAAGGCACGGAAGCCGTTGGTCGACTCGGAGACCCACTTGCGCGCGGTGAGCGAGAAGAGCAGCGGGTGGAGGCGGGTGGCGACGTGCCGGTAGAGCGGCATCCCGCCCGTGCGCCCGCCGGCGGCAAAACGCGACCCCTGCACGAAGTCGGCGCCGGCGACGATCGCGTCGAGCAGGCGCGGGATCTCCTCGGGGGCGTCCTTGTTGTTGCCGGCGATGACCACGATGACGTCGAACCCGCGCTGCTTGGCCCAGGCGAACCCGGCGCGCAGCGCGGCGCCGACGCCGACCGTGGCGCCCAGGGCCAGCACCTCGGCGCCCCCGGCGCGGGCGACCTCGGCGGAGCGATCCTTCGAGCCGTCGTCGACCACCAGCACCGTGTCGACGATGTCGCGCGGCGCGCGGCGCACCACCTCGCCGATCTTCACCTCTTCGTCGAGGACCGGCGCGATGAGGACGATCTTGAGGCCCTGGACCATGGCTTATCCGAGCGCGCGCCGCAGCGACGCCACGACGCGCGCCTGCTGCTCGGCGGTCAGCTCCGGGTAGATCGGCAGGGAGAGGATCTCGCGCGCCGCTCGCTCGGCGACGGGAAAGCTCCCCGGGCCGAGGCCGAGGTGCCGGAACGCCCCCTGCAGGTGGATGGGGACGGGGTAGTGGATCTGCGCGCCGATTCCGTCGGCGTTCAATCGCCTGAGCACGTCGTCGCGGCGGGGGACGCGGACGACGTAGAGGTGAAAGACGTGCTCGTTGCCGGCCAGCGTGTGGGGGCGCGTCACCGCCGGCAGGTCCGCCAGGAGGTCGTCGTAGCGCCGGGCCGCCGCGCGCCGCGCCTCGTTCCAGCCGCCGAGGCGCTTGAGCTTGGCGTTGAGCACCACCGCCTGCAGCGTGTCGAGGCGCGAGTTGAACCCCAGCTCCGGGTGATGGTACTTCACCTCGCTGCCGTAGTTGCGCAGCGCGCGCACGCGCGCCGCCAGCGCGTCGTCATCGGTGGTGACCGCCCCGGCGTCGCCGTAAGCGCCCAGGTTCTTCCCGGGATAGAAGCTGGTCGCGGCCGCGCGGCCTGTCGTCCCCGCGGCCCGCCCGTCCCGCCGCGCCCCCTGCGCTTGCGCCGCGTCCTCGATGACCGTCAGCCCGTGCGCGCGCGCCAGCGCCTCGACCGTCTCCGTCGGCGCCATCTGGCCGTAGAGGTGCACCGGCAGGAGGAAGCGCGTCCGCTTGGTGACCCGCGCCGCCGCCTGCTCGAGATCGATGAGGTGGTGGTCCGGCTCGCAGTCGACCAGCACGGGGCGCGCGCCGGCCCGCAGGACCGCCAGCGCCGTGGCGATGAAGGTGTTGGCGGGGAGCAGCACCTCGGCGTCGGCGTCCACGCCGGCAGCGCGCAGCGCGAGCTCCAGCGCGTCGGTGCCGTTGGCGACGCCGATGCAGTGCCGCGCGCCGATGAACGCCGCGTAGGCCGCCTCGAACGCCGCCACGGCCGGTCCCAGGATGAACGCCGTCTGGTCCAGCACGGCGGCGAACCCGGCCGCCACCTCCTCGGCGATCGCCTGGTGCTGCAGGCGCAGATCGACCGGCGGGATGGGCCGGTCGCTCAGGGCGACCTCCGCACCGCCTGCTCGCGGCCGTGGTCGCGCATCGACCGATCGATCGCCTCCAGCGCGCGCACCACCGCCGCCCCCTCGGCGCCGCCGGAGAGCGGCGGCTTGCCGGTGCGGATGCAGTCGAGGAAGTGCTCGCACTCGTTACGCAGCGGCTCACCGGTCGAGACCCTGGGGATGGTGATGTCCCCGTCGCGGATGCTGGCGCGAAACGAGGCGAAGGTGTCGACCACCTCCGGCTTGATCGCCTGATCGCTCACCTGCTTGTCGTAGAGGCGCAGCGGCTCGAGGATGTTCATGTCGTCGAAGGTCAGCATCCGCTTGTCGCCGGCCACGGTGACGTCGCGCGACTTGCGCGGGTTGAGCCAGGAGGCGTGCACGTTCACCAGCACCTCGCCCGGGTAGCGGAGGGTGGCGAACACCGCGTCCTCGCGCCCGGCGTTGATCCAGGTCCCGCCCACGGCCGACGCCGTCTCCGGCTCGGACGAGAGCCAGTAGTTCACCATCGAGATGTCGTGCGACATGAGATCCCAGGCGGCGTTCACGTCGACGCGGATGGGGCCGAGGTTGGTCCGCACCATCGACACGTAGTAGAGGCGCCCCAGATCGCCGGCCGTGATGTAGGCGCGCACCCGCTGCACCGCCAGGTTGAAGATGAAGACGTGCCCCACCACCAGCACCCGCTGCCGCCGCTGCGCCAGCGCCACCAGCTCGTCCGCCTCGCCGCTGTGGGTGGTGATCGGCTTTTCGCAGAGCACGTGCTTGTCCGCCTCGAGCGCCGCCTTGACCAGCCCGTAGTGGCTGCTGGTGGGGGTGGCGATCACCACCGCGTCGACCGCCGGATCGTGGAAGGCGTCGGCCGCGTCCTCGGAGACCGCGGCGCCCGGAAAGCGCCCCCGCACCTGCTGGAGGCGTGCGCCGTCGCGCTCGACGACCAGCTTGACCACGCTGGCCGGCGGGTTGTCGAAGTTCCGAATCAGGTTGGGGCCCCAGTGGCCCGCGCCTATCACCGCGATGCGAATCGGCTCGCCAGGATCCAAGCGGGGATCATTTTATACCCGTCCGCGGCGCGGCGGATCGGCGACGGGCGTCAGCGGTCTTCCGTCACCGGTTTTGCAGAAAGGCGGCGATGGCGGCGCAGGCCTTGCCGGCGCGCTCGTCGGTCTCGACCAGCGCGAAGCGCACGTAGCCCTCGCCGCCGGGGCCGAAGCCGACGCCCGGCGAGACGGCCACGCGCGCCTTCTCCAGCAGCTCGGCCGCGAACTTGACCGCGCCTTGCTCGGCCGCGCGCCCCGGCAGCGGCGCCCAGACGAACATCGAGGCGGTGGGACGCTCGACCCGCCAGCCGGCCGCGTTGAGCCCGTCGCAGAGCACGGCCGCCCGGTGCTTGTAGAGCGCGCGGTTGGCCGCCACGTCCGCGTCGCAGGCGGGCGACAGCGCGGTGGCCGCCGCCAGCTGCGTGGGGGCGAACATGCCGTAGTCGAGGTAGCCCTTGATCGTGCCGAGCGCGCCCACCAGCGTGCGGTTGCCGACGCAGAAGCCGACCCGCCACCCGGGCATCGAGTAGCTCTTCGAGACGGTGAAGAACTCCACCGCCAGCTCGCGCGCGTCCGGGACGGCGAAGATGCTGGGCGCCGGGCGCCCGTCGTGCAGCAGATCGGCGTAGGCCAGGTCGGAGATGACCCACAGCGACTCGCGCTTGGCCAGCGCCACCACCTTCTCGAAGAACGCCGGCTCGACGACGGCGCTGGTCGGGTTGTGGGGGAAGTTGATGATGAGGCCCTTCGGCTTGCGCGGCGCGCGCCCGAGCGCCGCCTCGATCTCCTTGAACGGATCGAGGCCAGGGCGGGTGGTGACCGGGACCGGCTCGCCGCCGGCGATGATCACGCCGAAGCGGTGGATGGGGTAGCAGGGATCGGGCGAGAGCACGCAGTCCCCCGGGCCGACGATCGCCAGCAAGAGGTGGGCGAGCCCCTCCTTGGCGCCGAGCGTGACCACCGCCTCCGTCTCGGGATCGAACGTCTGCCCGTAGCGCCGCTGATACCAGGCGCAGATCGCCTTTCGCACCTCGGGCAGGCCCCGCGACGGCATGTAGCGCTGGTTGCCGGGGCGCTGCGCTTCAGTGATGAGGCGCTCGATCGCCGCTTTGGGGCTCGGGCCGTCGGGGTTGCCGAGTCCGAAGTCGAAGACGTCTTGGCCCTGCGCGCGCAGGCGCGACTTCAGCTCGTCGACGACCGCCAGGATGTAGGGGGGAAGCGCAGCCAAGCGCGCGAACTGGTTCGCGGATTTATCGGGTGGACCGGCCATGACAAAAGGACGCGAGACACTACTTGAAAGGGCGCGGGACGGCTAGGCGCGATCTGCGTCCTCGATTGCGGGTCGTTCGGTCTTGACTGAACAAACGTTCAGATTTAGAGAGTGAGGGTGCGTCCCGTCGCCGTCTCCAACCCGCCGAACCCCTGGGCCACGACGGAGGTCGAGTATCTGGAGGAGCTGGGGGCAGCGCCGGAGATTCGGCTGGAGGTTTACGTCGACGGGACGCGCAACATCCTCTCCAAGAACGACAGCCCCGACGTCGGCTTCACCTGGAGCGTGAACCCCTACCGGGGCTGCTTCCACGGCTGCGCTTACTGCTACGCGCGCCCGACGCACGAGTACCTGAGCTTCGGCGCCGGGACCGACTTCGAGCGGAAGATCGTGATCAAGCCGAACGCGCCGGCGCTGTTGCGCGCGGCGTTCGCCAAGAAGACCTGGCGGCGGGAGACGGTCGTCTTCAGCGGCGTCACCGACTGCTACCAGCCGCTGGAGGCGTCGTATCGGCTGACGCGCGGCTGCCTCGAGGTCTGCGTCGAGCGGGCGAACCCGGCGGCGATCATCACCAAGTCGGCGCTGGTCGAGCGCGACGCGGACGTCTTGGCCGAGCTCGGGCGGGTCGCCGCCTCGCACGTGACGGTGAGCATTCCGTTCTGGGACCCGGACAAGGCGCGCGCCAT
Organism: Polyangia bacterium; assembly: GCA_035607055.1. Classification (GTDB taxonomy): domain Bacteria; phylum Myxococcota_A; class Polyangia; order Fen-1088; family Fen-1088; genus JADGRB01. The sequence continues at coordinate 761 of DATNDC010000177.1, read as the reverse complement.
CGAGCCGTATGTTCCGACCCCGGCGCGGCGGCTGCGGGTGGTCGAGACGCTGGCCAAGGCGGGCGTCTCGGTCGGCGTCAACGTCGCGCCCATCATCCCGGGGCTCAACGATCAAGACATCCCCAAGATCCTGGCGGCGGCGCGCGAAGCGGGCGCGCGCTCGGCGGGGCACGTGCTGCTGCGGCTGCCGGGGCCGGTGAAGACGGTGTTCGAGGAGCGGTTGCGGGCGGCGCTGCCGCTCACTGCCGAGCGGGTGCTCCACCGCGTGCGGGAGACGCGCGGCGGGAAGCTCTACGATTCTCGGTTTGGTGTGCGCGGCCGCGGCGAGGGGACCTACGCCGACGCGATCCACGCGCTGTTCGAGACCGCCGCGACGCGGGCGGGGTTTCGCCTGGACGGAGCTGGGCTCCGCCCAGCGGAGTCGCGGGAGGGTGCGGGAGCCCTCCCAGGGTTCCCGGGTAAGACCCCGGGGGCGATCCCCAGCGACGTGCAGGTCGACGCGCAGGAGACGCGGGCGAGCGGCGGCTGCCTGGCGACGGCCTTGCCGGCGCCGCTCGCCGAGCCCAGGCAGCCGCCGGTGACGCGACAGCTCGAGCTGGGGCTCAAGTGATGGCGCCCAGGCCGAGCTCGATCGGCAGGCCGCCGTTGCCGAGCGCGTGGCGCGCGTCGAAGTCGAGGCGGAGCGCGCCCGCCGCGTCGTGCAGCGCGCGCGGGACGACGATCGCGAAGCGCCAGCCCCGGAAGTGCGCTCGCAGCACGCG
>DATNDC010000176.1:0-6587 GCA_035607055.1 Polyangia bacterium | reverse complement strand
CACGGACCAGGTAGTCCGGTTTTCCGTTCACGACCGGGGCTCTCTTGAAGGTGGTGGTCTCGGGCATGGCTCTTCTCCTCGACGAGTTCGCGAAGCTTGCGGGCGCCCTCCCATCCTCATATCGCGATTTACGGATGGATGCGGGCTGCCCACAAATTGACAGCCCGGATGGGGCTTGTCAAGGCGGAGGCACCGCGACGTCCGCCGCCTCAGGCGGCCGGCAGGTCGACCCAGAACGTCGCGCCCGAGCCGGGGGTGCTCTCCACGCCGACTGTCCCGCCGTGCTGCTCGACGATCGCGCGGCAGAGGTAGAGGCCGAGGCCGAGCCCGCTGGTCCCGGTGCTGGCGGCACCGCGCACGAAGCGGCCGAAGATTTGCGCTTGCTCCGCCGCGGAGAGGCCCGGTCCCTGATCGCGCACCGAGATCCGCGCCGTCGCCGCGGCGGCGCGCTCGAGGCGCACGGTCACGCTCGAGCCGGGGGGCGAATACCGGACCGCGTTCTCCAGGAGGTTGGCGAGCACCTGCTGCACCCGCCCCGGGTCCACCGACGCCCTGATCGGCACCTCGGGAAGCTCGACCACGATCGGCGCCGGCTTGCCGCGCCGGAACGTCTCGACCGCCTCCGCCACGACGGCGCCGAGGTCGCACGCGCTCGGACGAAACGCCAGCTCACCCAGATCGGCGCGCGTCTGATCGAGCAGATCCCCGACCAGCTCGCTCAGCCGGCGCACCTGCGCGCGCGCGAACGCCAGGTCCGCCGCCATCACCGGCTGCCCGGCCGCGAGCTGGCGCTCGGCGAGCTGCAGGGTCATCGCCAGCGGGCCGAGCGCGTTCTTGATCTCGTGCGCCGCCGCCGCCATCGCGAGCTTCGAATCCTCGTCGAGGGATGATCGAGGGGCCGTCATGCGCGTTCGAAGACGGCGTAGATCCCCTGCCCCACCCCGATGCACATCGTCGCCAGGCCGAAGTGGCCGCGCCGGCGCCCGAGCTCGTGCACCAGCGTCGTCACCAGCCGTGCCCCCGAGGCGCCCAGCGGATGCCCGATGGCGATGGCGCCGCCGTTGACGTTGACCAGCGCCGGATCGAGCCCCAGCTCGCGCACGCAGGGGACGGCCTGCGCCGCGAACGCCTCGTTCAGCTCGACGAGATCGAGATCGCGCCCCGCGATCCCCGCGCGCGCGAGCGCCTTCTTCGTCGCCGGGATCGGACCCAGCCCCATCAGCTTCGGCTCCACGCCGGCCACGGCCGCGGCCACGAAGCGCGCCAGCGCCGGTCGCCCCAACCGCTTGAGCCCCGCCTCCGACGCCAGGAGCAGCGCCGCCGCCCCGTCGTTGATCCCCGAGGCGTTGCCCGCGGTCACCGTGCCGCCCACCTTGCGAAACACCGGCTGCAGCGCCGCGAGGTCCGCCGCCGTGGTCGCCGGCCTCGGATGCTCGTCGACCTCGAACCGCTTGGGCGCCTTCTTAGGGCCCACCTCGACCGCCACCAGCTCGTCGGTGAACCGCCCCGCCGCCTGCGCCGCCGCCCAGCGCCGCTGGCTCTCGAGCGCGAACGCGTCCTGCTCCTCGCGCGAGACCTGATACCTCTCCGCCACGAGCTCCGCCGTCTCCCCCAGCGGGTGCGTCCCGTAGAGCGCCTCCATCCGCGGGTTCACGAACCGCCAGCCGAGCGTGCTGTCGTGGGCGGTGACGTCCCCGCGCGCAAAAGCCTCGCGCGCCTTGGCCATCACCAAGGGTGCGCGCGACATCGACTCCACCCCGCCGGCGACGATCAGGTCGGCGTCACCGACCGCGATCGCCCGCGCCCCATCGACCACCGCCTCCAGCCCCGACCCGCAGAGCCGGTTCACCGTCGCGCCCGGCACCGAGACCGGCAGCCCGGCCAAGAGCGCGCTCATCCGCGCCACGTTGCGGTTGTCCTCGCCCGCCTGATTCGCGCAGCCGAACTGAACGTCGTCGACGGCGGCCGGCTCGACCCCCGTCCGCTTGACCAGCTCCGCGATCACCAGCGCGCCGAGATCGTCCGGGCGCACCTCGGCCAGCGCGCCGCGATGCCGCCCGATCGGCGTCCGCACCGCGTCGACGACGAACACCTCGCGCAGCCGCTCGGGCATCGCGCAGAGTCTACTAAAAGGATCCCATCGCCGCGAACATGGGGACCGAAGCCCCGCTCGCGTCGCGCGTCGGGATCACCATCGCCATCGGGATGGTCGCGTGCGAGTCCGCCGTGGTCCGCCCGTCCGGCCCCTCCTCCGCGAAGCTGCGCGTCCCCAAAACACCCGCGATGGCCCCCACGCCGGCGCCCGCCAGCGCCGACCAGGCCTCGATCGAGCGCGCCTCCTCGCTGGGATTTGGCGCCCTCAAACAGCCCTCCACGTTACCGACGCAACCAAAGACGGCGCCGGCGATCGCGCCGGCCGCGGCCGCCGAATCGATGAACAGCACCCGCTGCCAGGTGGGACCGTAATGAGATTGATCGGGGAGATAGGCGCCCAGCAACCCCGCCGCCAGCCCGACGTTGAGACCGATGAGCGCGCCCGGAGCCAAATCGATGATGTTCGTCGTGGGGACAGCGCAGCTCTCCATCGTCCCGGCGGCTGGGATGCACGGCGCGCCCGTGGGTGGGTTTGTCGAGGTCGCCTTCGTACCGGGGTCGAACTGCTCGACGCTCCGTGTCCAGGCCGAGCCGTAGGGCTTCCACCGCAGCGCGATCTGAAACAGGGCGCCGCTGATCGCACCGCCGGCCGCCGCGCTCTGGATCAGCCAGCCTCGGCCGTAGGTTGGCGCGTGCTTGGAGGAGAGCGCGCTCCCGGTGAGCCCGAGGCCCAGCCCCGCCAGACCGCCCACGAAACCGGCCTGCAACTGGTCCCCCACGGGGGCGCGGCAGGGCCGCGAACAGGGCGGCGTTCCCGTCCCACCCTGCGTCGCGATCTGGTATCCGGTGACGCTCGCCGTGAACCCCTCGGCGGCGCCGATCCACATGCCGCCGATGATGAACAGCGCCCGGTTGTCCGGAATGTAGTTGGGGACGAGGGGGGTCGAGACGAGCGCGCCGAGCGCCGCGCCCGAGATTCCGCCGCCCGTCGCGAGCAACACCGAGGAAACGTTCTGTTGGTCGAGGTCCTTCCCGATCGCGGCCGCCACGGCGGCCGCGCCGATGAGGCCACCCAGCACGGCGGAGGCCGCGATCAGCTCGGGCCGGCCGGATCGCTGCTTGTACGTCAGCTTAAACCGATCGCCGCCCACCAGCGCTTTGTGCTCGCCGGGGGCCAGCGACAGATCGACCGTCCGCGATTCGAAGTTGGGGGCCTCGGCGAAAATCTCCACCGGGCCCGGCGTGACGTCTTGCCGGTAGGGGTTCCGCGCGCGGTTTCCGTTCACGTACAGCGTCGCGCCGAGCGGCGTCGTCTCGATCTCGAGCCGCGCCGGGATCGGCTCCAGCTTGAAGAAGAGCGGCTTGGTCTCGGCGATGTCGACGTCCACCAGCCGCGTCTGGCCCTGGTAGTTCGGCTTGCTGACGTCGATCCGGTAGCGCCCCCGCGGCACCGCGAAGTTGTTGGGCGCCTGGCCGCTCGTGACCGCCGTCAGCTCGCCGACCCGCGCGATCCTGACGGTGACGTCGTCGGGGACGCTGTTGATGACGAAGGTGCTCTTGCGCTTGTCGATGCTCTCGATCCGGTCGCGGGCCAGAGCCGCGAACTCGCCGTCGGGCACCTCCGTCACGTACGCCAGGTAGTGCGCGCGCGCGCCCTTGAGGCGGCCCAGCAGGTACTCGCACTGGGCCATCATGAAGACCGCCGCCGGGCGCGGCTTGATCTCGTTGGCCTTGGCGAACTCGATCAGCGCCTGCTCGTGCTCGCGGGCGTCGAAGAGCTGGATCCCCGTCTCGTAGTGCTGGCGCGCCTCCGCGGTGGCGTCGCGGGGGCTCCCGGCCGGGGCCTGGGCGGCGCCCGGCGTCTCGGCGCGCGCGCGTCCGGCGGCGGTCGCGACGAGGACGACCACCAGCACCCACGCGGCGCGGGTCGGGCGAATCACTTTTCCGGGTAGCCCTCTCTGGACGCCGGTGGCAGCACGCCGCGTTTGACCGCGTCGCTCGTCTCTGCGTTGGCCGGCGTTGCGGCCGCCGGTTTCGACGCGTGCCGCTCGGCGCGGACGTGGAGCTTATGCGCAGGCGCGACGGCGACGGGCCGCGCCGGCGCTGCCACCGGAGCCGCGGGCGGCGGCGCCACGGCCGCGGGCGGCGGCGCCACGGCCGCGGGCGGCGGGGCGAGCGGGGGAGCGACGGCCTGCGGCGCGGCGACCGGCGCGACGGCCGCTGGCCGCCGGAGCGCCATCGTGACGCCGCCCGCGAGGACGCAGAGACCGACCGCCACCAGCGGCCAGCGCTTGGGCGCGGGTCGCACCGCCGGCGCCGGCCCCGCGACCGGCGGCATTCCCACGTTCTGGTCGCCGGCCAGCAGGCGCTCGAGATCGCCCTCCAGCTCCTTCATCGTCTGGTAGCGGCGCGTCCGGTCCTTCTCCACCGCGCGCATCACCACCGCGTCGACGGCCTCCGGGATCCCCAGCTCCGGCCGCAGCCGGGACGGTGGCGGCGGCTCGTGCGTCAGCACCTGCGAGATGATCTGCAGGTAGTTGTTGGCCCGGAAAGGGACCTCACCGGTCAGGCACTCGTAGAGCAGCACCCCCAGGGCCCAGATGTCGGCGCGGTGGTCGAGGTCCTCGTCGCCGCGCGCCTGCTCCGGCGACATGTAGAGCGGCGTCCCCAGCAGGAGACCCGTGTGCGTCAGCCGGTAGGCCTCGGCCCCTTCGTCGCCGCCCGGCTTGACCGCCTTGGAGATCCCGAAGTCGACCACCTTGACGAAGTCGGCGTCGCCCCGCCGGACCAGGTAGAGGTTCTCGGGCTTCACGTCGCGGTGGAAGATCCCCTTGGCGTGCGCGGCGCCGAGCGCGCTGGCCGCCTGCCGCGCGATCCGCAGGCTGCGCTCGATCGGCAGCGGCGCCTCCCGCCGCTCGAGGTCGGCCAGCGACTCGCCGTCGAGGAACTCCATGACCACGAATGAGCGCCCGTCGTCGGTGGTCCCGAAGTCGGTGACGTCGACGATGTTCTGGTGGCCGATGGAGCTCGCCAGCCGCGCCTCTTGCAAGAGGCGCGCGACGAAGTCGCTCTTGGCGTGGAACTTCTCGAGCAGGACCTTCACCGCCACCCGCTTGCCGATGAGCGCGTGCTTGGCCTCGTAGACCGCGCCCATCCCCCCCTCCCCGATCCGGCGCACCACCTCGTACCGCCCGGCCAGCACGATCCCGATGAGTGAATCGAACTGCGCCTCGGCCTCGCGCGCCGCCGGCACCGCGGCACCGGGCTCGTTCGAGGCATCCACGCGTTCGGGGACCGTCGGCGCGCTCCCCAGCCTCACCCGGCCCGACTCGTCCGCGGGGCGGCGGCCGGCCAGCGTCGCGCCGTCGCGCGGGCAGACGGGCGTCCCGGGCGGGTATTCGGTATGGCAGGTGGGACAGGCGGACACGCGCGGATCTCCAGTCTACAACCCCTCCTACGACCTTGACATGTTGGGCCGGTTTTTCTCAGAGTTCGTCGATCAAAATGCAGAAGCCGATGCGCGGGTTCATCTTCGACCTCGACGGGACCCTGGCTGACACGATGCCCTCGCACTTCGTCGCCTGGAGCAGGGTGGCGGCGCGGCACGGGCTGACGTTTCCGGAACCACGGTTCTATTCGCTGGGCGGCGTCCCGACCGACAAGATCGCCGCGATGCTCATCACGGAGGCCGGCCTGACGCTCGACCCCAGGGCGATCGCGCTGGAGAAGGAACAGACCTACTACGACGGCCTCGGCCCGGGCGGCATCCGGGGCATCGAGCCCGTGCTGGCGCTGGCCCGCACCCACCGCGAACGGAACGAGGGGCCGCTGGCCATCGCCTCGGGGAGCGTGCGGCGGCTCGTGACGCGCACCCTGGACGCGCTGGGGATTGCCGACTGGTTCGCCGCCATCGTCGCCGCCGAGGACACCGCGCGCCACAAACCGGAGCCCGACGTCTTCCTCGAGGCGGCCCGCCGCATCGGCGTCGATCCGGCCGCTTGCCTCGTCTACGAGGACACCGACATCGGCCTCGAGGCCGCCCGGCGCGCGGGCATGGAGCCGGTCGACGTCCGCCCGTTGATCGCCGCCGCCGCGGAGCCGCCTCTCACGAAGCCCGCTGTTTGATTCCGAAAACGCCGCGACCTTGGTCATGAGCTGCGTCTTCTGCGCGGCGATGGGGACCGCCGCGAGCGCGGGGCTTCGCCGAGCGCGACCTGCCGCCGGGCCAGGATGTCGCTGATGATTCTCGGCGTCCGCGGCGGCTCCGCGCGCAGCTTGCCGCTACGCTCGCTCTGGCGAGGTGGGGAGAGTGACGATGGTGTCCGCGGTGACGCGCAGGCCGTCGTCGCCGGTGGTCGCGTCTTGAATCGAGACGGCGTCACCGCGGGCGGCGTGATCGAGCGGCTCGTTGTTCGGCGACCGGTGGCGCGACAGCCGCATCAGGGGATGTCGGCCATCTGGGCCGCAGATGAAGAGGCGGAGGCGGCCCTTCT
>DATNDC010000175.1:0-16513 GCA_035607055.1 Polyangia bacterium | reverse complement strand
ACACGATAAGCGGGCGATTCTGGTAACATAGCGGCCCCTTCGCGCAGTTGCGGAGGGCGGGCGCTCGTTGGGCGCTCCGTCTCAGAGGAGGCGAGATGGCCGACCGAATCGCGCTGTGCATCGAACCCGACACCGCCACGGCGGAGCAGATCAAGAAATTGCTCACTCCGAATGGCTTTCAGGTCAAGAACATCCCCAGCGGCGACGACGCGATGGAGTGGGGGCGTTCCCACAAGCCCTCGGTCATCGTCCTCTCCGTCGAGCCGAAGAAGGTCGGCTATGCGATCTGCAACAAGCTGCGGCGCAGCCCGAGCCTGCGGGAGGTCCCGCTGGTGCTCATGTCTTCCGAGGAGACCCAGGCGGTGCTCGATCAGCACAAGAAGCTGAAGGCCCACGCTGACGAGTACATGCTCAAGCCGTTCGCCGGGAAGGACCTGCTGGTCAAGATCGGCGGTCTCCTGAAGGTGAATCTCTCGGCCCCCGCCGAGGACGACGAGGTGCACGAGCTGGACGCGGACTCGGACATCGTGATGGCCGACGATGACGACGTCGACATCGTCAGCAGCGCCGCGGCCGACGAGAACGACGAGGGGGACGCGACGCTGGCCGTGGATCCGAACAACTACGGCGTCGTCGCCGAGAGCGCCAGCGGCGGAGACACTTCGCAGCAAGAGATCCTGCCGGAGGACGGCGCGCCCGCCACCCCGTTCGAGGGGGAGAAGTTCGATCCAGAGACGCAGGCCGCGTTCGCGGCGCTCGAGGCCGGTTCACCGGAGACGGCGTCGTCCGGTGGTGACATGATCGATCTGCGGAACCTCTGGTCCGACGACGATCTGCCGCCCAACCTGGCCTGGGAGAAGCCGACCGTGGTCGGGCAGCACGAGGCGATCCCCCAGGCGACCGACCTCGATCCCGACGTCTACCGGACGGGCGAGACGCTGGGGCCCGAACCGATGGTGTCGGACGCGCTGCTCGCCTCCGCGCTGTCGCCCGAGGCGTCCACCGCCGAGCACGACTTGCCGCCAGCCCCCGACGAGCTCGCCTTCGATGACGTCTCGACCGAGGCGAGCGGGCGGATCATCCCCGAGGGCTTCGCCGCCCCGGTCGCCGACGATGGGCGGGTGCGCGAGGCCGAGGCGCGGAACGCGGAGCTGGAGGCGCGGATTCACTCGCTGGAGAACGAGCGCCAGACGCTGCGCAAGGAGATCGAAGAGGCGCGCGAGCGGTTCACGCAGTCGGCGACCTTCTCGAAGGAGCGCGAGTTCCTCGGGCTGCGCGAGATCATCAACAAGAAAGAGAAGGACATCCTCGATCTGCGCGACGCGCTCGACGCCAAGGAGCGCCAGATCCTCGACCACAAGGACAAGATCCGCGAGCTCGATCGATCGCGTCGCGATCTGGAAGAGAGCACCATCGGGTTCGAGCGGAGTCTGGTGGCCGCCAACGAGCGGGTCGCCGAGCTGGGGCAGGATCGCGAGAAGTCGGCCGAGCGCGAGAAGGGGCTGAAGGCGCGGCTCGACGACGCGCACGTCGAGCTCCGCAAGGCGCACGACGAGATCGACGCCATCAAGAAGCGGGCCGTGCAGGACGAGCAGCGCGCGCGCTCGGAGGCCGACCGGCTGCGTGGCGAGATGGAGATGCGGCTCGCCGAGGCCGACGAGGCGCACCGGAACGAGATGGCCTTGCTGGCCGACGAGCACGGTCAGGCGATGGCCTCGGCCGAAGGAGCGCGCGAGGCGGAGCTGGCGCGGATCGAGGCGGCCCACAAAGGCGAGGTCGATGCGCTGCAGCGGCGCCTCGCCGACGACAACGCCCAGGCGGGCGACCGGCTGACCAACGAGGTGGCCAAGCTGCGCAAGGAGCACGAGAAGGCGATCGCCTCGGCTCGCGACGAGCAGGCCGTGCAGCTGGCCACCGAGCGGCAGTCGTACGAGGCGCAGGCCGAGCAGAAGGAGCGCGACCACCGGAACGAGATCCTGGGGATGCGCCGCCGGCACGAAGAGGAGGCGCTGGCCGCCGAGGAGCGCCGGCAGCGCGACATCGCCGAGCAGGAGGCGCGGCGGGTCGCCGAGCTGGAGGCGGCCGAGAACCGCCGCCGCGGCGAGCTGACGGCGCGCGACGAGGACCACCACGTGCGCGTGACCGAGATCGAGCGGCGGCACCTGGCCGAGAAGACCGAGCTGACCGAGAAGCACCGGGGCGACTACGACCAGGCGCTGGGGCGCGCGGCCCGGGCCGAGGGCGAGCTGGCGGCGCGCGTGCAGGAGATCGAACAGGCCTATCGGCGCCTCTCGGGCTTGGAGGCCGACCTGGACGCAGCGCGCGCCGAGCTCGGCAATCGGGAGGTGCGGCTGGCCCAGGGGCGCGATCGGATCTCCGAGCTGGAAGCCAAGGTGGCCGACTACGAGGACCAGATCGTGCGCGCCTTCCAGCGCATCCGGGCCGACGACAAGACGGCCGAGAAGACCCGGCGCGCGCTGGCGGTGGCGCTGGCGCTGCTCGACGAGCGCGCGCCGGCGCCGGCGCCCCCGACCGCCGCCACGCGCCCGCCCGCCGACGAATCGAAGCTGGAGACCTAATTGGCGCGGGACCCCAAGGTCCCGCAGCGCATGTCGCCGGACGCGCAGCAGGGGGTCCTGCTGGTGCGCCTGGCCTGACGCCTCGGCCAACTCCGGAGGTTGACCCTCGCTGTTGACGCGTGGAGGGCTCGCCCGCTAACGTCGACCGCGCTTCATGCGCATCACGGCGAACCAGGTCACCATCGCCCGCCTGCTCGCCATGCCGCTCATCGGCTGGATGATCTACGGCGACGCCACCATGCGGGCGATCGGCGTGGCGATCGGGACGCTGGTGGGCCTGACCGACACGGTCGACGGGTACCTGGCGCGCAAGCACGGCCCCACGGTCCTGGGGTCGATCCTCGATCCGGTGGCGGACAAGATCTTCATCGTCGTCTGCTACGCCTGCTTCGCCGATCGGGGCGGCATCCCCTGGTGGATCGCCGCCGCCATCTTCTCGCGCGAGTTCCTGGTGACCGTTCTCCGCTCCAGCCTCGAGCTCGGCGGGCGGCGGCTCCCCAGCACCGGTATCGCCAAGGTGAAGACCTGGGTGCAGATGCTGTCGTTCGGCTTCTTGGTGCTGATCCCGATCATCGGCTCGGGGACCGGGCTGCAGATCCTGTTCGGGGCGCCGCTGGCCCTGGCGCTGGTCGTTCTCGCTTCGCGCCGCGCCTCGGGGATTACCCGGCGCGGGTTCCAGATCGGCGCGGCGGTGCTGATGCCCTTCCTGGCGATGTCGTTCGTCGGCGCCGCTGCGACCGAGCGCCTGCTCATCGGCGCGGTGGTCTTCATCACCTGGTGGAGCGGCCTCGACTACCTCAAGCAGGGGTTCCCCGCCGTCGCGCGGGCCCCCGCGCATCGCGTGCTGCACTGGCTGCGGCTCGGCGCCGGGGCGCTCCTGCCGGTGGTCGTGATGGCCGCTCTGGCCGTGCCGGGCCTGCCGACCATCCCGCTGGTCGTTCTCCTGGCCAGCGACATGGCGCGCGGGGCGCTCGACAACTTCGCGGCCAACCAGGGGGTGGCCGACTTCTCCTGGGCCGCCAGCATGTGGGCCGAGCTCCTCTTCCTGGGCGCGGCGTTGGTCGCTCCCGGCGTGGGCAGCTACCTCTGCCTCATCGCCGCGCTGATCGCGGTGACGGAGACCCTGCGCAGCCTGGTCCGATACCTGCGGGCGCCGGAGGCGCGCCCGCGCAAGTCAGCGCGCCTTGCTCCGCCCCTGAAAGGCGCTGACCCCCAGCTCGAACGCCAGGCGCCAGAGCCGGTAGTCGAGCGGTAGCCGCGCCTGCTCGCCGGCTCGCACCTCCTGCTCGATCGCCTGTTCCACGCGCCGGGCGAACATCCGGTCGCGGCAGAAGACGTCGACCTCCTCGTAGCCCCCGTGCGAAAGGCGCGTGAAGTTCGTCGACCCGAGATCGACCCACTCGCCGTCGCCCACCAGCACCTTGGCGTGAACCATCCGCGGGTGGAAGACGAGGCGCAGGTTCTCGGCGCTGTCGGTGAGGCGGAGGATCCGCGCGCAGGTGAGGAGGTTGATGTCCGTGCCCACGTTGGCCCGCGCCGCCGTGAGCAGCGTGACCTGGACGCCGCGTTTGACCGCCTCGACCACCGCCGCGGTCGGCTCGGGGTCGCCGAGGTAGGCCATGGCGATCGTCAGCCGCTCGCGCACGCCGGCGATGAGCTGGAGGCGTTGCGCGGAGAGCGACTCCCCGGTCAGGGCCTGTCCGCGGAACGCGTGGAGCAGGTAGTCGAACGGGCGCCCGGGGTCGAAGCAGGCGCGTCCCTCGTAGCGCGCCGCCAGCCGGAGGGCGGCGTCACCGCCGGAGATCTCGACCATGAAGTCGACGTTGACGTCGCGGAAATCGTCGCCGATCCCCATTCCGCCCAGGATCACCGTCTCGTCGTCGAACTGGTAGAGCTTGGCGTGGTCGAACCGCTTCTCGCTGACGAAGCGGACGTTCGGGTGCGCGACCAGCGCCTCTGCCAACTCGCTGCGGCGCTGGGCCAGCGAGCCCCAGCGGCCGTAGAAGATCATCATCGCCCACAGCTGGCAGCGGGCGCCGAAGCCGATCTTCTTGTGGAAGAAGCTCTGCTTGGTCGCTTCCAGGTGCTCGTAGTAGCCGCCGATGCGGTCTTTCCAGATGGTGACCTTGACGCCGCGCTCGGCGGCGGCGAGCAGAGCGCGGGCGACGCAACAGCCGGCGTCGTCGTCCCGCCACTCGAAGGCGCGCATCTCGACGCTCCGGCGCGCCTCGCCGATGCGCCGCAAGATCCGCTCGAAAGCGGCTCGGCCGCCGGCCAAGAGCTCGAAGGTCGCTTGGGGGGCCGGCTCCAAGCCTGGAAAGCTGGCCGGCGAGCTCGTCAACGACATCGGGGCGCGGACTTTAGCGTAGGCATTCCCAGCCCGCAATCGAGCTCAGCCTCGACACAGGGCGCCTTGCGTCAACCGCTCACCTCCTTGGCCCAGGCGCGGTAGCGGGCGTAGAAGGCGCGCTTTTCTTCGGGATAGATGGGGATCCACCCGGTGGCCGTGTACCCGAGCATCCAGAAGAACAGGACGTCGAACACGTAGCTGCGGGCGACGAAGAAGGCGGCCACCGGCGTGACCAGGAAGCCGATGGAGAGCAGCTGGACGTGGGTCTGCATCCGGCGACCCCCGCGATGGGTCATGTAGGGGATCGGCACCAGATTGAGGACGGCGAAGGCGGTGATGACCACCGCCCCGACCGCGTAGCGGGCCGGGTTGAGCGTGAAGAAGAGGTGCGACAGCACGTAGGCCATGGCGCCGTAGCCGCTAACCGTGCGCGGCAGGCCGCAGTACATGAGCGGGTCGCCCATCTTCGCCACGGAGAAGAGTGCCTGGCGGACGGTGCCGCAGGCCACGAGCAGCGCCATGAGCGCCACCCCGGCCGCCGCATGGCCGCCGCGCGCGTAGGCGGCGTAGACGATCACCGCGGGGGCAACCGCTTGGACGAAATGGTCGGTCGCCGTGTCCAGCTCGCTGCCGAACTTGTTCGAGGTCTTGGTGAGGCGGGCGACCGGTCCGTCGAGCGTGTCCCCCAGCAGGTAACCCAGCAGCAGGGCGATCCCGGCGGCGGGGAGGTTGCCCTCGACGACGAAGACGATGGCCCCCACGCCCCCCATCAGGTTCACCAAGGTGAAAAGGTCTTTGACCCCGAAGGGCCCGATGTTCCAGTGCATTTTGGAAGCCGGAGAGTACCAGGTCCAGGGCCGAGTATCTCGGCGCGGGTCCTGGGCTGACTCAATTCACTTGGGCGCAGAACGAGGTGCTCTGCACGTTCAGGGCGCCGCGCCAGATCTCGAAGCCGGTGAAGATGTTGGTCAGGTACCAGCTCGAGAGGATCGTGTTGGGCTGGTTCTGGACGGCGTCCTGGATGAACAGGTTGAGATCGAACGAGAACGACTTCAGGTCCTGCGTGCTGACGTAGGAGATGCAGGGGCGGGTGCCGTTGGGGCCGATCCAGACGTCCCAGGTGCCGGGGACGCCCGCGACGGTGATCCCCTTCTTCATCGGCGAGCCGCCTTAGGGGCAGCCGAGGTCGACCGCCGTCACAAATTGCGACACCAACGGGGCGCAAAGGCAAGGAGCTGGTGGCCAGCGGCGGCAAATCGCCCGGGACGGCGTGCTAACCTCCGGCTCCTGAAAACCGTCACCGGAAACATCGTCGGCCTCAAGCCGAGCCAGAAGCACGCGCTGGAGCGGGTCTACCGGCGGCGCCTGCAGCCCTCGGAGGTCGCTTCGGCCGAGCTGGCGACCTTCCTGGGGAACGTCTCGCGCGAGATCGAGCGTCAGGTCGGCATCCTGGTCGACCGGCGCGGCGAGATCGAGCACGTCTTCGTCGGCGACGCCTCGCGCATCAACCTGCCGGAGATCGGCCGCCTGCGCGCGGGGCGCGGGCGCTTCCGCGGGCTGCGCCTGGTGCACACCCACCTGCGCAACGAGCCGCTGACCCGCGACGACCTCGTCGACCTGGCGCTCCTGCGGCTCGACCTGGTGGCGGCGATCGGGCTCCAGCCCGACGGGCGGCCGGCCGACCTGCACGTGGCGCACCTCCTGCCGCCCATCGAGGGGCAACCACCCTGGCGCGTGCTGCCGAGCGAGCCGTTCCACCGCAGCACCGTGGACGCCTCGGCGCTCATCGAGGCGCTGCAGGAGGAGTTCGACCGCGTGGCGCCGGCGGCGCTGGCCACCGACACGCGGGATCGCGCGCTGCTGGTCGTCGTCGACGTGCGCACGGGCCGCGGAGTTGATCGCGTGGGCTCGCGTGGGCTTCGCCCCCGCGAGCCCTTCGCGGGGGGGCGCGGGGACCCGTCGCGGGTCCCCGAACTAAAAGAGCTTTGCCGCACGGCGAACGTCCGGGTGACGGGCGTGGTGGAACAGCGCCGCCTCGAGGCCGACCCCAAGTACCTGGTCGGGCGCGGCAAGCTGGAGGAGACCCTGATCCGCGCCATGCAGCTCGACGCCAACGCGCTGATCTTCGATCCCGATCTGACGCCGGTGCAGGCGCACGCCATCGCCGACTTCACCGACCTCAAGGTGATCGATCGGACGATGCTGATCCTCGACATCTTCGCCCAGCGGGCCAAGAGCCGCGACGGGAAGCTGCAGGTCGAGCTGGCCCAGCTCCGCTATCGGCTGCCGCGCCTGCACGAGAAGAACACCATGATGAGCCGGCTCACCGGCGGGATCGGCGGGCGCGGCCCCGGCGAGACCAAGCTGGAGGAGAACCGGCGCCGTGCGCGAGAACGCATCCACCGGCTGGAAAAGGAGATCGACCGCTTCGGCGAGCAGCGGGCGGGGCGGCGCGCCGAGCGGGTGCGGCGCCGTCTCCCCATCGTCGCCATCGTCGGCTACACCAACGCCGGCAAGTCGACGCTCCTCAACACGCTGACCGGCAGCGAGGTGCTGGCCGAGAACAAGCTGTTCGCCACGCTCGACCCCACGACACGGCGGCTGCGCTTCCCGCGGGAGCGGGAGATCATCCTGGCGGACACCGTGGGGTTCATCCGCGATCTGCCGCGGGACCTGGCGCGCGCGTTCCGGGCCACGCTGGAGGAGCTCGACGAGGCGGACCTGCTGCTGCACGTGGTCGACGCCGCCGACCCGGCGCGCGAGCAGCAGATCGCGGCGGTGGAGGCGATCCTCGCCGACCTCGGGCTCGCTGAGACCCCGCGCATGCTGGTGCTCAACAAGGTCGATCTCGTCCCCCAGGAGGAGCGCGCGCATCTCCCGCGGGGATCGCGCGAGCAGCCCGCGGTCGCGGTCTCGGCGCAGGATCGCGCCACCTTGCCCCCGCTGCTCGAGGCGATGGAGGCGGCGCTCTGGCGCGACGGACTGGTCGCGCGCGACGTGCCCCCCCGCGACGATTCGGAGGTTCACGTTTCGTGAGCTCACTGCTCTGGGCGCTGTCGGTGCTGGTGCTGCTGGGCGTGCTGATCCTGGTGCACGAGCTCGGCCACTTCTTCTTCGCCCGCCTGTTCGACGTGAAGGTCCTGCGCTTCTCGCTGGGGTTCGGGCCGCGCCTCTTCGGTTTCACCCACCGCGAGACCGAGTACCGGCTGTCGCTGGTGCCGCTCGGCGGGTACGTCCGGCTGCTCGGCGAGGATCCGGGCGAGCCGATCCCGCCGATAGATCGGCCGCGGGCGCTGGCCGCCAAGCCCCTCTGGCAGCGCTACACGGTGGTCATCGCCGGGCCGCTCTTCAACATGCTCCTGCCGCTGCTCATCTACTTCGTCCACTACGCGGGCCAGCGGACGCTGCTGCCGCCCACGATCGGGACGGTGCTGCCCGAGCTGCCGGCGGCCTCGGCCGGCCTGCTCCCCGGTGATCGCGTGGAGACGGTGGACGGTCGCCGCATCCGCTACTGGGAGGAGCTGGAGCGGGTGATCTCGAATTCGGCCGGCAAGACGCTGCGCTTCGCCATCCGCCGGGGCCCGGACGCCGAGGAGCGCGACGTCACGCCGGTCGATCTCGAGCGCCTCGGGCCGCTGCACCAGCGCGAGCACGTCGGCTGGATCGGCGTCTCGCCGCGGTTTCACCTGCCGGAGATCGGCGTGCTCGATCCCGCCTCGCCCGCGGCCCAGGCGGGGCTCAAGACCTTCGACTTCATCACCGCCGTGGGCGGCGTCCCGGTCGGCACCTGGACCGAGTTCGCCAACGCCGTCGAGCACACCGGCGCCTCGCCGCTGCGCCTCAACTACCTGCGCGGCGGCTACTCGGCGGTCCCCTTCGCCCACGTCGAGTTCCAGGAGCCGGGGTCGGCCATCGTCATCCCGGCGCCGGTGTTCGACGCCGCCGGGCACCGGCATTACGAGACCGGCATCCAGTCCGCCGAGCTGTTCGTCTTCTCCGTCGAGCCGGGGAGCCCCGCCGACCAGATTGGCCTGCGCCGCGGGGACCAGATCCAGACGCTCGACGGGGCGCCGCTCCCGCACTGGGACGTGCTGCGCGAGCGGCTGGCCGACCACCCGGAGCGGACTTTCCACCTCGGCTGGGTCTCGCCCGGCGGCGAGACCCACGAGGCGACTTTCCGGCAGGAGGTCCGTTCCGAGCTGGACGTCTACCGTCAGGACGAGCAGCACTTGGTGTTCGGCGCGCTCAACCGCCTGGCCTGGAAGACAGACCCGCCCGTGCCGATCACCAACCGGTTCGGTTACGCCTTCAGCCACTCTTTCGAGCGGACCGGGCAGATCATCGCCGCCATGACCTACGGCTTCGTGGAGATCGTGCGTGGCCGCGTGCCGCTGACCACGCTGGGCGGGCCGATCATGATCGGCTACGCCGCCGGCGTCGCCGCCGAGCAGGGGATCGATCAGTACCTCTGGCTGATGGCGCTCATCAGCATCAACCTCGGCCTGCTGAACTTCCTGCCGGTCCCCATCCTCGACGGGGGCCTCCTGGTCTTCTTCACGCTGGAGCTGTTCAAGCGCCGCCCGCCGTCGCCCCGCGCGCGCGAGATCGCCACCTACGTCGGCCTGGTGGTGGTGGTGACGTTGATGCTGTTCGCCATGCGCAACGACGTCGTCCGGTATCTCCTGCCCAGATAGCCCAAGACGATGAGCGAGCTCTTCCTCTGCCTCGACACCTCGACGCCGACCGCCCGCGTCGCCATCCTCGACGGTGACGCGCAGGTCAGGTTCGCCTCGGAGGTGACGGCCGACCGCCACGCCGCGCACCTGCTCCCGCTCTGCGCCGAGGCGATGCGGGCGGTGGGGGTGGCGCCGGCCGATCTCGCCGGCATCGCCTGCGGTGGCGGGCCCGGCAGCTTCACCGGCCTGCGCGTCGGTCTGGCGGCGGCCAAGGGTCTGGCGCTGCCGACGGGCGTTCCGCTCTACCTCGTCTCGTCGCTGGCGGCGCTGGCGCTCGACATCTTGAAGGCGCGCCCCGCGGGCGTCCCGGTCACGGCGGTCCCCTGTCTCGACGCCGGCAAGGGAGAGGTCTACCTCGCCGGTTACGCGGCCGATGCCGAGCGGCGGGCCCGAGAGGTCGCGCCGAGCGCGCGCCTGGTGCCGACCGCGGTCGCGGATTGGATCGCGCCGCTCGGGGCCGCGGTCGTCGCCGGAAACGGTGCCACCCGGTACCGGAGCGCGCTGGCAGGCTGCGAGGTGGTCGAGATCGCGGGTCCCACCGCGGTCTCGGTCGGGACGTTGGCGCTGCTGCAACGCGCGCGGGGCGAGGCCGCCAATCTCGCCGCCGCCGTCCCCTTCTACGGCCGGCCGCCCGACATCACGGTCAAGCGCTCGCCCTGACGCCAGCCGCTCCGGACGAGGGGGTCGACACGCCGCCGGAACGGCGCGAAAGTTCCGGGGATGCGCGCGGCGGCGGCCCTCTGGCTGGGTCTGTGGGCGGGCGGCGCCGGGACGGCGGCGGCAGCGTCGGGCCCCGTCGCCGGCACCGTGGTCGCCATGCACGGCGGCCGCGCGGAGCCGGTCCCGGGCCAGACGGTGACGGACGGCGTACACACCGCGGTGACCGACGCCGCCGGGCGGTTCACCTTCCCCGACGAGCCGCTTCGCTACGACCTGACGATCGTCGACGCCGGGCGCTCGGTGGTCACCATCTACCAGGGGCTCACGCGCCGCGATCCCATCCTGGTGCAGGCGGTGGACCTTCCCGCCAGCGGCAGCCACCACCATGCGGTCATCGACGGGAAGCTGATCGGCGGCGCGCCGTATCGCTCGATGCACGTCCAGTTCGCTTCGGCGCTCGCCAGCAAGGACGTCATCATCGGCCGGTTCGGCGGCAGCGGGCCGCGCGGCCCGGAGTACGGGCCAATCGCCATCGACTGGAACGGCCCGAGCCCGCTGCACGGCGAGCTCCTGGCGCTGCAGCTCGGGCACGACGACCACGCGCCGACCGGGGGAACCGCCTGGTTCGGCCGCCAAGAAATTTCGCTGCGCGATGGAGACGTGCTGGGCGTCGACCTGAAGCTCGCCGAGCTGCCGCAGCTGCGACTTCCCAAGGTCTCCCTGGGGATGGCGGGCGAGTATCCGTTGCCGCCCGCCCACTCGTACTACCGAACTTCCGACGGGAAGCGGCTGTTTCGCGGACCGTCCTTCGTCGCCTTTCGTGACTCGTTCGGCCCCGATCTCGTCGCGCAGGGCCTCGAATTCTGCCTGGAGGCGTTCATCGGCAATCCCTATCTCCGGGCGACCGACGTGCTCTGCCGGCCACCGCCCGGCCAGGCCGTGACGCTCAACCTGCGGGCCGCCCCCGAATTTTCGACGCCGGCGCAGGGCGCGCCCGCCGCCGTCGGGCTGAAGCTCGCCTGGGCCGAGGTGCCGGGCGGCGTCTACGCGCTGTCCCTTCGGACGACCCGGGTCGCGCGCGACGCGCCCCGGATCCAGATCATCACCACGGCGACCAGCGCCGCCTGGCCCGACCTCCACACCCTCGAGGTGGCGTTCCCCAAGGCCCCGGCGTCGTACACCGCGATCGTCAAGGCTGAGGGGCCGTTCGCCAGCGTCGACGAGGCGGCCGGCCCGAACGGCTTCCCCGCCGTCGCGCCGCGCGCCCGCTGGAGCTCCGAGTCACAAGACCTGGGTTTGCCGGTGTTGCCGCCCGGGGCTCCCGAGACCGCCGCCTGCAAGGCCAATGGTGCTGTTGTGTGCGCGGCCGCCGAGGTCTATCAGCTCTCCGCCATGAACAGGCGGATCCGCTTTTTCCCCGAGTTCGCCAAGGCGATCGGAATCTTCTGCGTGCGCACCTGCGACGACGCACGCGCCTTCGCCAAAGCGTACGCCGACTATCTGGCGGCGCACCCCGGATTCGACGCCCACCTGCCCTTGGAGCCGGACGGGCCGGAGCCGCGGCTTCCGCCCGAGCTACGCCGGAAATAGACCGCCTCGCGCCGGCGGCGCACACTGAGCTCGCGAGCGAGGAGCGATCGGATGGCCGAGACGACGAAACGAAAACAGCTGAAGACGTTCCCGGGCCTCTTGGCCGCGGAGTTTCAGCACCCGCACGACGCCGCGGCCACCGAGGCGCTGGCCTCGGTGCCGGGCCTCGACCTGGTCGTCAGCAAGGTGCTGGAGTACGGGCTCGAGCGCATTTATTACCTCGAGAACCTGGCCGACAACGTGCGCGTCACGGAGCGGATGCTGCCGCGCCTGCATCGTTATCTCGGCTGGGCCTGCCGCATCCTCGACGTCGAGGAGCCCGAGCTCTACGTCAACCTCGATCCGGTCCCCAACGCCTACACGTTCGGCCACAAGCGGCCGTTCATCGTGCTCACCTCGGGGCTCATCGATCTGCTCGGCGACGAGGAGCTGGTGTTCACCATCGGGCACGAGCTGGGGCACATCAAGGCGGGGCACGTCCTCTACACCATGCTGGCGCGCAACATCGCGGTCATCGTCTCGGCGATCGGGCAGGCGACGCTGGGGATCGGCGCGCTGCTCGGGCAGGGGCTGGTGGTGGCGCTGCACGACTGGTACCGCAAGGCGGAGCTGACCTCCGACCGCGCGGGCTTGCTCTGCGTGCAGGAGCTCGACCCCTGCGTGAGCGTGTTCATGAAGCTGGCAGGCGGCGGCGGGCGCCTCTGGGCCGAGATGGACCGCCACGAGTTCCTGCACCAGATCGACAAGTACGAGGAAGAAGATCGCTCCACGCTGGCCAAGGCCTACAAGACCTGGCTGACCGTCTGGCGCACGCACCCCTTCCCGATCCTGCGCGCCAAGGAGCTGCGCGACTGGTTCGAGTCGGGCTACGAGGACCTGATCACGCCACGCCGGCTGCCGCCCAGCCCGAGTCGAGGATAGCCAGCGACCGCCGGCCGCCCCTCAGTTGACACTCACTTCGTAGGCGTTCGTCACGAATGGGGTCGAGCTCGAGCCTTGCCAGATCTCGAACCCGGCCTCCACCGAGAGGAGATACCAGCTGGTCGTGGCGCCCACGTTGCGGGTGGCGGCGTCGGTCATGAACGCCTTGAGGTCGACGTTGTTGAATGGTGCGGTGCTGGCCGAGCGCTGGTAGGCGATGTAGTGCCAGGTGCTCACCATCCCCGTGTAGACGTTCCAGGTGGTGCCGGCGATGGTCGCCGTCGTGACCTTGCTGCCGGCGGGGACGACGTTCGAGGTCTCATCGAGCCAGACCATCAGCTCCAACGTGTTGCCGTCGGGCTGCGTCGGGTTCCCGCCCGACTGGTTGATCCAGATGTCATAGGAAACGTCGTACTTCACGTTTCCGGTCGGCACCGTAAATTGCCAGCTCGATGGGACCGAGTTGATCGCCGAGATCTGCTTGGGGCTCGTGTAGGGACCGTAAACGTTGTGGTAGTGCCAGCCGTAGACGATCGATGGGTACGAGCCCGGCGTGCCGCCCGAGACGTTGAGGGTGGGCGTGGCCGTAAAGCCGGCGCAGCCGCCGCCTGAGGTGGCGGTGACACACTGCGTGCCGCCCATCGCATTGTAGAGATCGTTCTGCACGGCGTAGTTGCCGACGCCGGTGATGACGTCGGTGGTGCCGCACTTGCTGGCTCCTCCCCCGAACGCGGTCAGCGTTCCGCAGCTATTGCCGCCGCTGCCGCCGGTACCGCCGCCGCTGCCGCCCGTACCGGTACTGCCGCTCGACAGGATCGGCTTGAGGCTCGTGATGCAGAAGTTGAAGTCCACGCCTGCCTTTTCGTCGCCCGCGATCTGGAACTGCAGGTCGGTCAGGGAGGTAGGCATCACCATGGCGCCTGCGTTCGTCACCATCCAACTTGCCGGCACCGAGGCCTGCGAGAAGAGGATCTGGTAAGTGCCAGGGCCGATGATGGCGTAGAAGGGCGCCACGTCAGCGCCACTCGAGTCCTTGAACCCGAAGCGGAGATCGAGTGGGCTGAAGCTGCCGGTGATGGTCACCTCGAATCCGATGATGTTGTGAGCGGTGGCGTCGTACGAGCCCTTGACGTCCGGTGTGCCGCCGCTGTCGTTGAGGCTGATGCCGATCGCAGCACCGTAGGTGTTCGCGACCGCGCCCAGCGAGGTGCCAGAGAGGCACATGCCGCCCGAGGAGGTGTTCCAGGGGGGCGTCCCCGTGGTGCAGTTGGTCTGGGTCATGCCGTCCGTGTAGCAGTACCAGGCCCCCTGGATTCCGTACTCGTTGCACGAGCCGGGATCCCATCCCGTGGAGTCGATGGGGACGATCGACATGTCGCTATTGCCGCAGGTGACGGGGCCGCTCCCGCCGCTGCCCGTGCTCGGGCCGCTGCCTCCGTTACCGGTGCCGGGACCGCTGCCACCGTTGCCTGTGGCCTGACTGCTGCCACCACTTCCGCTGCTGGTGCTGCCGCCGTTACCGCCGCCGGTGCCACCTCCGCTGTTTCCGGGAGTGGCGCAACCGAGCGCGAACAGTGAACTTCCCACGAGGAAGCGAACGAGATTATGACGCATCTGGAGGACCTCTTAAGTTGGGGCGCGGAAGGAAAATGCCGCGGCAGAGATTACGGACCGGAAGGTTATCATCCCCAATCGATTTCGTCAGCGAGAAGGCGACCACGATCTTTGCGTCGCATGGCGGCGATCAAGACGCCGCGCCAGATCCCGGAGAGTCCGCTCCTCGTCACGACGGGCGAGGCATCGCGCTATCTCTCGCGCGACCATCCAGGCGAGACTCTTTAAAACACGCCGAGATCAGTCTTTGTCCAGCTACCCGGACTCCCACTGAGGTCGAGTACGTGGCCCTGAGAATCGAGTGCCACGATACGGACCGTGCCATCTGACATGAGGGTGCAATCGACCGCTGAGGCAGCTCCGCTGCCGACCTCTTCCCAACCAGAAAACGGGGTCGATTCCAACTGGGGCGTATACGTGTCCCATATCTGACCATTGCTGGTAGACGCGACCACGTGGATCGTGTAGTTGGCGCTTGCCCATTCGTTGACGCAGATTGCCGGTGCATAGGCGAAGGTTCCAGCCGGCGGTGAAAGATAGATCGGTGCCTCCCAATGCTGCTGCTGGCCGACGAGAGCGTTGGCGTAGATCCCTAGTTGCCCAGAAGTCTCGTAGCCGACCACCAGTCGGATCTGGGCCGGATTCTGGAGCTGAATTCCAACGTGGATAGCGCTGTTGAAGCTATTCACTTGACCTGAAATTTGTCCGACCGGCGTGAATGTCTGACCCTCAACCGTCCAGAGCACCGGTCCGGTATCAAAGGCGCCTAACATGTAGTCATCGCCCGATGGCCACGCGGCGATAGATGCGGCCAGCGGTGAAAAGGCCTCTGTCCCGAGGACGTGCGTAAACTCACTGAACTGATCCCCTGAACCACTCGTTTGGAGAATTTCGCCCGCGGGGTTCGACGTCACGGCGACCAATTGGATAATGTTCCCGTTGCCGCTGCAGTCCAGGCTGGAGTTCGGGTCGATGGCTGCGGTGTCGATGTTCAGGCTCGTCCACGGCTGCCAGCTCCCTGAAAGGTAGGCACGCTGATGGACCGCGCCGTCTACGCCGTGTCCGAAAACAAATTCGCTATATGTGTCGGTCGCCACGCAGGGACTACCGGTGAACCGATTGGCGACGCACCCGGCGTTGACGCACGAGAACCCTTGTCCGCAGCTTGTTGAGCTTGAACAGGCCCCACCACCCCCTCCACTACCGGGACCGCCCGCCGTGCCAGTCGGATGCGAGCCTGCACTTCCCCCCAAACTGCCGGTGCCAGCCCCACCCCCGGTCGCACTCAGACCACCGCCAAGGCCGCCGGTAATCCCCGCCATCCCGCCGGCTCCCGTTCCCGCGCTCCCATCGAAGGAGGTCGTTTCCCCGTCACCACCGGAACCAGCGTAGCCCGGACCGGGCCTGGTCGGGCAAGCCAGCGAGGTCGTCGCTACGGACAGCACGAGCGGGAGGAGTCTGCGCCTAGTCACGGCCTGCATTGTCGGGCGACTCTCGCTGAAGTTGCGGCGCAAAATCCTGGATCGGATAGCCAAGGGGCGGCGGCAAAACGGACGACCGGATGATAGCCTCACTAAAGTGGCCCGCAAATGACAATCGGGATGAACGGAAGGAGTTGGTCCGGGCTACCTATCCCGTAGCGCTTGTGCGACGAGAATGGTGCCCTGACCTCCAGGTCCCCGATGGAGGTCTCCGGCCATCGCCGTTTCGCGTCTCCTCGACCAGCCCGTCGAGGAAGCGCGCCACCGGCTTGGTCCGCTTGAGCGTCGGACGGCAGGCGAGGCGGACGTCGATGGGGGGGACGTCGGCGGCCTCGACGAAGAGATGGCGGCGGTCGTCGCGGCCGAGCGCCAGGCCGGGGACGAGGCCCATCCCCAGCCCCTGCCGCACGTACGAGAGCAGCAGCGAGACGCTGGGGAGATCGATCGTCGACAGCGGGCGCAGCCGGAGACGGCCGAGATATTCGTCGAGCACGCGCCGCCCCTGGCTGCCGGCCCGCAGGCGGAGCAGCGGCTCGCGACCGAGGCGGGCGCGCAGCGGCTCGGCGGCGGCGCGCTTCGAGA
>DATNDC010000167.1:0-33844 GCA_035607055.1 Polyangia bacterium | reverse complement strand
TCGAACCTCGGCCTCGTCGACGCTCTCGCTCATGGTTCCGGCCTCCACCCATCTTACGCCCGCGCTGCGCGAGGGTTATGCGGTGCCTAGGATTTCGTCTGATTCGAGATCCGGGATGTGAGGAGCGCGGTCGGTCGTGCTTGCTCGGCCATCCGACCGACCCAACTTCCCGGCACATGTCAGCGCAAAGCGGGGCGTCGCGCTCGATGAAAGTCCTCTGCTGCCACCCGAGCGGGCTCATGTACACCGAGATCTACCTCCGGCTCGAGCCGCTGGGGGTCGAGCTGGCGGCCGCGGCGGCGCGCGCCGCCGGACACGCGGTGCGCATCCTCGACCTGCAGGTCTTCTCGCACGCCGACTACTTCCGGATGCTCGACGCGTGGTCGCCCGACGTGGTGGCGTTCGGCGCCAACTACCTGGCCAACATCCCGGAGGTGATCGACCTCGCCAAGGAGACGCGCCGCCGGCTGCCGGGCGCGCTGTTCGTGGTGGGGGGACACAGCGCCTCGTTCACCGCCCCCGAGATCCTCGAGCACGCCCAAGGGGCCATCGACTGCGTGATCAAGGGCGAAGCGGAGGAGATCTTCCCCCGGGTCCTGGCAGCGGCGCGCGACCGCGACGCGCTGGGGACGCTGCCGGGCGTGGTCACGCGGACAGGCGAAGGGCCGCCGCCCGAGAAGGTCCGGGACCTCGACGCGCTGACGCCGGCGCGCGACCTTTTGCCGCGGCGGCGGAAGTACTTCATCGGCGTGCTCGATCCGGCCGCGTCGATCGAGCTGTCGCGCGGGTGTCCCTGGGACTGCTCGTTCTGCAGCGCCTGGACCTTCTACGGGCGCACCCACCGGCAGCGGGATCCGGCCGCGGTGGGCGAGGAGCTCTCGCGCATCGCCGAGCCGGGGGTCTTCATCGTCGACGACGTGGCCTTCATCCACGAGGAGCACGGATACGCCATCGGGCGCCAGATCGAGCGGCGCGGGATCAAGAAGAAGTACTACCTCGAGACCCGCGGCGACGTCCTGATCCGCAACCGCGAGGTGTTCCGGTATTGGCGGAAGCTGGGGCTCGAGTACATGTTCCTGGGGGTCGAGGCGATCGACGAGGAGGGGCTGCGCGCGCACCGCAAGCGGGTCAACCTCTCGACCAACTTCGAGGCGCTGGAGGTGGCGCGCTCGCTGGGCGTCACGGTGGCGATCAACATCATCGCCGACCCCGACTGGGACGAGGACCGCTTCCGCGTCATCCGCGAGTGGGCGCTCTCCATCCCCGAGATCGTCAACATCAGCGTCAACACCCCCTACCCCGGCACGCAAACCTTCGCCGAGGAGGGGCACCGGCTGGCGACGCGCGACTACCGCCTCTACGACATCCAGCACGCCGTGCTGCCGACCAAGCTGCCGCTCGATCGCTTCTACGCCGAGCTGGTGAAGACGCAGCAGGTCCTCAACATGAAGCACCTCGGCCTGTCGGCGCTCAAGGACACGGCCCTCCTGGCGGCCGGGCTGCTCGCGCGCGGGCAGACGAACTTCGTCAAGATGCTCTGGCGCTTCAACACCGTGTTCAACCCGCAGCGGCAGCTGGCCGACCACGCGCGCCCCGTCCGCTACCAGATGCGACTGCCCCCTTCGCCCGAGCCGGGAGGCGCGCGCCGCGACGACCTCTACGTGCTGCGCCCGCCGCCGCGGCGCGAGCGCGGCGTCGAACCGGACGCCGTGACCGGCTAGCTGCGCTCTCCCGGGGGACCTCCGAGCTCCGATCGCCGGAAAGGGTGTATTCTCCGGCCACGGAGGCCCCCCATGCGCGGATCCGTGGTTTCTCCGGTCGGGCAGCTCGCTCTTGTCGTCGTCGGCGGTCTCCTCCTCGGCTCCATCGCCGGGTGTGGCACCGCCCTGTCCGAGTCGCCCGAGCCGGTCTCGTCCTACGCGCTCCCACCCGCGCCGGCCCCCGTCCCGGCGCCCTCCGAGTCTGGAGAGCCAGCGCCGGCGGGCCAGCTACAGTGGGCGGAGATCGAGACCCAGACCTTCAAGCCACGCCGGCACCTCGCGCAGGCCACCGTGCCCGCCGGCGGACCGCCGCCGCCCACCTCGCGCGAGAAGCTGATCGTCTCGGGCCAGGTGAGCCTCTCGACCGACGACGTCGCCGGCACCGCGGCCGCCGTTCACGCGCAGGCCCTCGCGCTGGGCGGCGAGATCGCCGGTGAGAGCTTCAACGGCGACCCCGCCAAGGCGACCGCCACGCTGCAGCTGCGCCTGCCGCCCGAGCAAGTCTCGGCGTTCATCGACTGGCTGGCCCAGCACGCCACGCTGGAGGCGCGCAACCTGTCGACGCAGGACGTGTCGCGGCAGGTGTTCGACCAGGCGCTCGCCATCCACAACCTGGAGATCACGATGACGCGCCTGCAGGAGCTGGCGCAGAAGCCGGGCGCCTCGCTCAAAGACGTGCTGGACGTCGAGCGCGAGATGACGCGCGTGCGGGGCGATCTCGAGCGACTGCGCGCGGTGCAGCGCGGGCTGGAAGACAAGATCGCGCGCGCCACGCTGGCGGTGAACATCTACATGAGGCGCGGCGTCCACGTCGAGCCCGAGGTGAAGTTCGAGCTCGTCCCACAGCTGGTGCTCTGGCACTTCGTCGACGGCGGCGCCCGCGCCCAGGGCCGTGTCGGGTTCGGACTGTCGACGATGTTCTCGCGCTGGTTCAGCCTCGACTTCGAATTGCTGCCGCAGCGCCAGGGCGACGCGCGCTCGTACCTCCTGACCGCCGCCGTGCAGACCTACTCCGACTTCCTGGGCGGCGGGCGGCGACGCTACGGCAACCCGTACCTCGGCCTGCGCCTCGGCGGCGGCTCGATCAACGGGTACGGCGCGTTCGCCTACGGCGGCGACGTCGGCGTCGAGATCGTCCACCTCAGGCAGTTTCTGGTGCAGCTCGAGGGGCGCGCCGTCGGCCTGCGCTACGACCACTCGTTCGACCCGCACGGCGACATCGCGCTCGAAGGTCTGCTGGGCGTCGGCGTCCCGTTCTGAGCGCAGATCTCACCGCGGCGTCCGCACCGCGGCCACGACGGTGAGCGTGAGCCGCTCGCTGCCGCGTACGATGGCCAGCGGGATCGACCGCCCTGCGCGCTCCTCGGTGAGCAATCGGTGCAGCTCGTCGATGCCGCCGGTCGGGTGTCCGTCGAAGCCGACGATCAGATCGCCGTCCTGGAGGCCCGCCCGGGCGGCGGGGCTATCGGGCTCGACCTGGGCCACGAAGATCGCCGATTCGATCGGGAGCTCGTGGAAGCGCACGACGCGCCGGTGGAGCGGCACCGTCTGTCCGGCCACGCCCAGGAACGCGCGCCGGATCCGCCCCTCGTGGATGAGGGCGCTCACCACGAAGCTGGCGGTGTTGATGGCGATGGCGAAGCAGATCCCCTGCGCCGGCAGGATCATCGCCGTGTTCACGCCGATGACCCGCCCCTGGCTGTCGCAGAGCGGTCCGCCCGAGTTGCCCGGATTGAGCGCGGCGTCGGTCTGGATGACGTCGTCGATGAGGCGACCGGTGCGGCTGCGCAGCGAGCGCCCGAGCGCGCTCACCACCCCGGCCGTGACCGTGCAGTCGAACCCGTACGGGTTGCCGACCGCGACGGCGACCTGCCCGACCGCCAGGGCGGACGAGTCACCGAACGTCACCGACGGCAGGTCGAGCCCGTGCACGCGCACGACCGCCAGATCGGTGTCCGGATCCTCGCCGACCAGCGCGGCCGCCTGCTTGCGCCCGTCGAGGGTGGTCAAGGTGATCCGCCGGGCGCCGTTCACGACGTGGCTGTTGGTCAGCACGTAGCCGTCGGGCGTGAAGACGAATCCGGAGCCGCTGCCGGTCGGCTGCTCGGGCCGCTGCTCGGGTCGACGCGGGCCGCCTCGGCGCGGCGACGGCGGCTGGGCCTGCTCGACGTCCAGCCGGACCACGGATGGGCTGACCTGGGCGGCGACCGTCGTGATGGTGCGGGAGTACGAATCCAGGAGCGTGCCGTCGTCGGCGCGCTCCACCTTCGCGAGGTTCTGCATGTCGGCTCCTTTCGCCGAGGCTGTGCGCGCCCGGCGGGTGATGGACCGTGGGCGTTCGCCGCACGGTTGGCCGAGAAGGTAAGCGCCGCCGCCGCAGCGTCAAACGAGGCGCGCCGCTTTCGCCCAACCCCATGGCTGTGCTAGACGGGGACCATGCGTCGCCATCGCTGGACCTTCGCCTCGACCACTGCCCTGCTCGCGCTCCTCGCGTCCGGAGTCGCTTGCAGCAAGAACGAAGCGCCGCCGCCCGCGCCCGCGTCGGCCCCCACACCGCCCCCGGCGCCGCCGCAGCCGCCACCGCCTCCGCCGCGCAACCCCGACGACATTCCGCCACCCGACGATGTGAAGGCGCCGCCCGCCGACGCGACGAAGACCGCCAGCGGGCTCGCCTACAAGGTGCTGAAGCCGGGGACCGGAAAGGACAAGCCCACGCTGGCCGACTCCGTCGAGGTCCACTACACCGGGTGGACCACCGACGGGCGGATGTTCGACAGCTCGGTCAAGCGCGGCCAGCCGGCCAAGTTCCCGGTGGGCGGCGTGATCAAAGGATGGACCGAAGGGCTGCAGCTCATGACCGTCGGCGAGAAGGCCCGCTTCTGGATCCCCGCCGACCTCGCCTACGGCGAGTCGCCGGCCGGCGGGCGCCCCGCCGGGATGCTGGTGTTCGACGTCGAGCTCCTGGGCATCACCAGCCCGCCCAAGACGCCGGAGGACGTCGCGGCGCCACCCAAGAGCGCCAAGAAGACCAAGTCGGGGATCGCCTACCGGGTGCTCAAGAAGGGGACGGGCAAGGAGCACCCGACCGCCGACAGCACCGTCGAGGTGCACTACTCGGGGTGGACCACCGACGGCAAGATGTTCGACAGCTCGGTGACGCGCGGGCAGCCGGCGACCTTCCCGCTGCATGGCGTGATCCCCGGCTGGACCGAGGGCGTGCAGCTGATGACCGTGGGCGAAAAGACCCGCTTCTGGATCCCGGGCAACCTGGCCTACGACAACTCGCCCCGCCCCGGCGCACCGCACGGCACGCTGGTCTTCGACATCGAGCTCTTGGCGATCAAGTAGCGCGCTCGCCTCACCGCGCGCCGAGGCCAGGTTTTTTGCTCACCTCTCCAGCCGGTCGGGCCCTTCGCGCGGAGGCGTCGCCGCGGCGTCGCGCGCGATCTCGGCGTCCAGCTCGGCGCCCAGGATCACGAGGTAGGCCGACAACAGGAACCAGGTGAGGATGGTGATCACCACCCCCAGCGATCCGTCGATCCGGTCGGTCTTGGTCGTGGCGGACGCGACCCAGGAGAAGATCGCCGACCCGGCCAGCCAGAGCGCGGTCGCCGCCAGCGAGCCCGGCGTGACCCAGCGCCGCCGCGGGGGCGGTCGCGCCGGCCCGAACCGATAGGCGACGCTCAACCCGACGAGGACCAGGAGCGACAGCGCCGGCCAGCGCAGCCAGCGGATCAGCTCCTCACCGAGGCGCGACAGGTGCAGGAACGAGAGCACCATGGGCAGGACGATCACCGCGGCGATGCCGACCACGCCGGCGACGATCGACGCCAGGGTGAACAGGAACGCGGTGACGTTCAATCGGATGAACCCCCGCGTCTCCCGCTGGCCGAACGCCAGGCTGAGCCCGGTGATGAGCGCCTTCATCCCCTTCGTCGCCGCCCAGACCGCGGCCACGATGCCGATCGCCGCCTCGATGGTCAGGGTGCCCGACGAACGCGCGGCCAGCGCCGTCATCTGGTCGTGAATCGCGCGCTGGACGTCGGGGGGAAGCGCGCCCGCCACGGCGTCCACCTGGCGCGCGACGTCCTCGGGATTGGCCAGGAGGCCGTAGATCGACACCAGCGCCGCCAGCGCGGGCAAGATGGAGAGAAAGGCGAAGAAGGCCACGCCCCCCGCCAGCACCGAGGCCTGATGCCGCCGGCTGGCGCCGCGCATCCGATTGACGATCCCGCGCCAGCCGACCTCGCGCAGCGGTGGAAAGGTGGGCGGCTCGTTCAAAACGCCCCCCCGCCGGCCGCGCTGAAGACGAATCCCAGACCAACCGCGCCGAAGTAACCGGTCCGCGGCTGGGGGAAGATCTCCGCCAGTCCGGCGTGCAAGTTGAGCAGCAGGTCGCCGAGCTCGAGGTTCAGCTGATAGTCCGCGTGGACGACGGCCCCGAAGTCTCGCCGGATCAGCCAAGAGGCGGTCACGTTGAGCTGATGGCTGAGCAGCCCCGAGATGCTGAGCCCCAGCGGAATCAGCAGGCCCGTGTCGACGACCACCGCCCGCCGCTGGTCGGGCGCCTGCAGCGTCCCACCCGCGCCGAGATAGGTCTGCGCGGGGACGAACGGGATCCCGAGCTCGACGCCGCCGACCAGCGCCAGGTAAGGGTCGCCGGGATCGGCGAACGCGGCCGCCGACCAGAACGCTCCGGTCACCACCAGGTCCTTCGTCGCGGGCCGGATGGCGACGTCGAGGGGGACCAGGTCCCGATCGACCGAGCGGTGCTTCACGAAGATCTCCGCGACGTCGGCGAGCAACTCGGGGGCCTCGATGGTGAAGGGGAGGATCTGCCAGACGGCGAGCTCGTCCTCGGGCGTGCGGACGCCGAGCACGAAGGCGGCCAGGACACCGCGCACCGACAGCGTCGCCGCCCGCAAGACGTGCCGCCTCCCCTCGGCGTTCACCGTGTCGTCGAGCTGCCCGTCGCCGTAGGTCACCCAGCGCTCGCCGGCCCGATCGGTCACCACGCGCCCGCGCTCGTTCCAGGTGTCGTGAAACGACTTGGCGGCCGCCGAGCTGGAGGCCGCGCGGTTGAAGCCCATGTGCCCCGCGGCGAAGGAATCCTGCAGGTAGTGATCGGCAAAGGCGCTCTCGAAGAAGGCGAGCTGGAGCCGCTGGAGGCTCTCCAGCCCCAGGTCCGCGGCCGCCGACAGCGCATAGGCGATCGCCTGCGTGTGGTACTCGGCCCACGACCGGGTCGAGGTGGGATTGAAGTGCGCGCTGTTCTCCAGCGCCAACAGCCAGTAGTACTTCTTGCTGCTGAACCGCCAGAAGCCCCGCTGCGACAGAAACTCCGACGGGTGCCCCAGGAAATCCCCGGCGATCGCCGTCCCATCGCCGTAGAGGCGCGCCAGGACCGGCAGGTTCGCGCCACACACCCGCTCGAGCCGCGCGCCGACGCCCGGGCCAGGCGACCCGCGCGCGGTGACCGCCGCGCGCAGGTCGGCGCAGGCGTCGAGGTAGGCGGTGCGCCC
Source organism: Polyangia bacterium (assembly GCA_035607055.1). Classification (GTDB taxonomy): domain Bacteria; phylum Myxococcota_A; class Polyangia; order Fen-1088; family Fen-1088; genus JADGRB01. The sequence continues at coordinate 26,562 of DATNDC010000167.1, read as the reverse complement.
GATCTCCTGATGCTCGGTGGTCGCCCAGCCGAAGGCGGGCGCGGCGCCGACAAAGGACGCCAGCGCAGCCGCCGTCGCGGCCACCGCCCATCGCCACCGCGCGCGCCGGCGGCAGGTCAGGCGTGCCGCTCCTGCCGGCGGACGAACCGCCGTGCGCTCTTGCCGCCGCGCCAGCGGGCCAGCCACCACTCGAACGGCGTGATGGCCGCCCCGCGAATCATGAGGTAGGCGGCCACCAGCGCGCTGGCCGTGTGCTCGGGGTAGTTCGCTTCCACGACGGCCAGCGCCAGCGCCGGGTTCCCCAGCGCCGTGGCCAGCGCCACCGCCTTCTGGTCCTCGGGATCGGGCCGCGCCACCCAGAACCCGATCAAAGCGTCACCGACGGTGATGATCAGCGCCGCGACGTAGGCGCGCGCCGGAACGTGTCGCAGCAGCGGCCATCCCTGGAAGAACGCCACGATCGCGCCGACGGTCAGGCCGGTCCAGTAGACGACGTCGCCGAGGCGCGCCAGCACCGGCGCGCGACGCGGCCAGAGCCGGCGCAGCACGAAGCCAGTGACGATGGGCAGGAAGACCGTCGGCAACAGCACGTCGATCACGTGCCAGGCGCGGACCCGGAGATCCAGGTAGTGGAACGTGCTCAGGATCCGGGTCCAGTAAGGGATCAGCAGCGGCTCGGTGGCCGCGGTGAGGAGCAGCGCGAGCAGCGCGGTGGTGGCGGAGGCGCGCGCCGATTTGGCGTTGGCCACCAGCGTGGGAAGCCCCGGACAGACCGCCATCAGGAGCAGCATCGTGGCGGACGGCCCGCGCACGCCGAACGCCAGCACCATGGCGATGGTGAAGACAGGAACCAGGATCCAGACGCCCAGCATCGTGCGCAGGAAGAGCCCCGCCCGCTCGTGGACCTGGCGCAAACAGCCGGGCCCGAGACGGAGCGCGCCCGCGAACATCGCCGCGAACGTCGCGCTCCAGGCGAGCGCCTTGAGGAGGCTGGTGATGAAGTCGGTCACGGAGGCGCCGCTTCCGGCGCAACGTGAGGCCGGGGCGGGACCGGGCCAGATGCGGTTTCGGCGTAATCCGCCGAAGCGCGGCGACGGCGGTCGGCGCGCCCCTCATCTTGAGAGGGCGCGGGCGCGGTCGTCGCCTCGATGCGCTGGCCGCTTCCGGTCTGGTGCCTGCTCGGCGGCGCGGGCCGCCGCCGACGGACCCGCGCTTCGAAGACCACTGAAGTGGGGAATCAGAGATTCTCTGCCTTTGTTTGCCGGCAGGGATCCCTACGGTGACGGACAGGCTTTGCAGCGCGAGGGAGGGGCGATGATCGACATGGTGTTCGAGGCGTTTCGTAAAGCGTCGGAGTCGACGATGCAGATGCCGCTGGAGATCTACCGCGGCTGGACGCAGCAGATGCTCTCGTCGCACCCGATGGCGACCGGCATGTCGTTCGATTGGACGCGCGCGCTGCAGCGGCGCTGGAGCGAGCTGGTCGTCGAGACGCTGCACAAGCACCGCGAGTCGCTCGACGCCGCCTATCGGTCCGGCATCCAGCTCATCGAGCAGACGTTTCGCGTCTCCGACGCCAAGTCGTCCGAAGAGGTCCGCCGGATGTCCGAGGAGCTGTGGCGCAAGCTGCTCGACGTGCTCAAGCAGCAGTCCGAGTCCCAGGTCCGCGACTTCCAGAACTGGGCGGCGCGGTCGATCGACATCCAGCGCGCGTCCGCCTGACCGGGGCTGACGAAGATCGGAGTGGGGATGGAAACCGGAGCTCGCACCCGCGTCGCCGTCGCCTGCCAGGGCGGCGGTAGCCACACCGCCTTCACCGCCGGCGTCCTCGAGGGGATGATGGAGCGCGTCCCCGACGACGTGGAGATCGTGGCGTTGTCGGGAACCTCGGGCGGCGCGATCTGCGCGACGCTGGCCTGGGACGGCCTGGTGCGCAACGACCCGGCCTTGGCGGCGCGCAAGCTGCGCGAGTTCTGGGACTCGATGTCGGCGCGCGAGCCCTGGGATCAGATCGTCAACCAATCGCTCATGAGCGTCATGAGCCTGCGCGACCTGATGGTGCTGCCGGAGGTGAGCCCGTACCACCTCCCCCCCTGGGGCGAGGAGCAGTTCCGCAGCATCATCGACAAGTACTTCGACTTCGAGGAGCTGCGGGCGCTCGCCCGCCGGCCCGGCGCGCCGGTCCTCAAGATCGGCGCCGTGGAGGTGCTGAGCGGCCACTTCGAGCTGTTCACCGGCGCGGAGCTGTGCGCCGAGTGCCTGCTCGCCTCGGCGGCCATTCCGGAGCTGTTCCGGGCGGTCAACGTCCCCGGGCGCGGCGTGTTCTGGGACGGCCTCTTCTCGCAGAACCCGCCCATCCACGACCTGATGGTGCTCCACCCTGACGAGCTGTGGCTGATCCAGATCAATTCGAGCACCTGCGCGCGCGTCCCCACCGACACGCACGAGATCCTCGACCGGCGGAACGCGCTCTCGGGCAACCTCTCGATGGAGCAGGAGCTGAAGTTCATCGACGCCATCAACCGCGCCATCGCCGACAAGAAGATCGTCGACTCGAAGTACCGCCGCGTGCGGGTGTCGCGCATCTCGCTCGATCGCGAGCTGAACTACCGCTCCAAGCTCGATCGCCGGCCCGAGTTCCTCGACGAGCTGCGCGACTACGGGATCATGAAGTGGCGGCGCTTCGTCAAGGAGCGCCAGGCCTGGCAGGAAGACACCCGCGCCCTCCGGATGGAGAGCCAGCAGCTCTCCGTCTGACCCCCGCCCGGCCGCGCCGGTATCCGCTGGACCGCGGTACCCGGCTCGTTTATGCTGGTCTCATCTTGTTGTCGTTCCGGCACGCTACGCGCCCGATGTGGTCGGTCGTCCTTTGCATTAAGGACGGCTTGGCCTGGGTCCGTCGCGCCTGAAACGGCAATAGACGAGACGACCCCGGCTGAAGGCCGCGGGTCGCTTCTCGGTGGCTCTCGGTCTTCGGCCCTTCCCGGAGACGACGATGAGCCAGGGCGAACAAAACGACGGAACGGCGACCGCGCTGCCGGTGACGCTCGAGATCTACCTCGACGGCACCCCGGCCAATGAAGTCCGCCCCACGGCCGTCGCCCACCGTCCGGGCCCGCTCGGCCTGCCCCGTCCCTACTGGGTCTTGTGGGGCGGAATGCTGCTCAACTGCCTGGGCGGCACCGTCTTCTTCCTGCTCGGCGTCTACCTGACGCGGGAGCGGGGACTCTCGACCGAGCTCAGCGGCCTCATCATCAGCGCCTACGCGGCCGGCGGCCTCCTGGCCGGCCCGGTGGGGGGCGTGCTGGCCGACCGGCTCGGGCGACGGGCCACGCTGCTCCTCGGAACGGCGACCGCGGGGACGCTCATGCTGGCCCTCGGCGGCGCCCGCTCGACGGCGGGGATCGTCGTGCTGGCGCCGCTGCTCGGGTTCTTCACCGCCCTCTGCCGCCCGCCGCTGCTGGCCGCGGTCGCCGACGTCGTGCCGCCGGAGGATCGGCCGCGCGCCTATGGCCTCTTGCACTGGGCGATCAACCTGGGGTTCGCCGGGGCGGCCGTCTTCGGCGGCGCGCTGGCCGACCACCACTTCATCCTCCTGTTCCTCATCGACGGGCTGACCACCTTCGGCTACGGCGCCATCGTGCTGGCCTGTCTGTCCGAGACGCGCCCCGCCGCGGCGGCGAACGGGGGGATGCCGGCCGCTCGCCGCCACCTCCTTGGCAGCCTCCTCGCCCCCTTGAGCGACCGGCGGCTGGTCAGGTTCGTTCTCATCCAGCTGTTGCTCTTCACGGCGTTCACGCAGGTCATCGTCACGCTGCCGCTCGACATGCGGGCACACGGGCTCGGCATGGGCGCCATCGGCCGCCTGCTCGCCTTCAACGGCATCGGCATCGTGGTCCTGCAGCCAATCGCGCTGCGGACGCTGGGCCGGTTCAGCCGGGTCGGCTGGCTGGCGGCGGGCGCCCTGTTCGTCGGTCTCGGCTGCGGTGTGACCGCTTTTGCGAGCGGGACGCCACTATACGTTGCGGGCATCCTGCTCTGGACGCTGGGCGAGATCGGCTTCGCCACCGGCTCGCCCGCCATCATCGCGGAGCTCGCGCCCACCGAGCAGCGCGGCGCCTACCAGGGGACCTACCAGCTTGCCTGGGGGGCGGCCAGCACGCTGGCCCCCGCGCTCGGCGCGCTGGTGCTCGCCCGCCTCGGCTCGGGCGCGCTCTGGCTGGGCGGCCTCGGTCTCTGTCTGCTCGCCGCGGGGCTCCACCTGCGATTCACGGGGCAGCCGCCCGCGCGCTGATTGCCAACCGAATGGTTGGCGCGGGTCACAACGGAGTTGGCAGTTGTTTGGCGAACGCCGACGGACATCGGCGCGCGAGCGCGCACCGACGGCGCCGAAGGTTTGGCCCGGCGGTTGCTGAACCTCCTCCAGGTCGCCCTGAAGGAGAGTGTCATGAACCCGCTCGCTCGTCCGTGGTCCAAGTGTTGGTCGGTCTTCCGTTGGGTCGGTCTCGCCGCCGTCGCGCCCGCGCTATGGGCGTGCACCTCGCGCACGCTGGAGACGCCCGACACCATCCCGTCGGCGGTCGTCGTCCAGACGGTCACCCAGAAGATCGACAACAACCTCGACCTTCTGTTCATGGTCGACAACTCGTCGTCGATGCAGACCATGCAGCAGAAGCTGCTCGCGCAGCTCCCGGCCTTCATGAACATTCTCGAAGGCCTCCCGGTCAAACCGAACCTGCACGTCGCGGTGGTCTCCTCGGACATGGGGGCCAAGAGCGACAACGTGATTCCGGAGTGTTCGCGGTACGGAAACCAGGGGCAATTCCAGGTCGCGCCCGAAGGGGCCTGCACGACGACGATTACGCCAGGCGACAACTACATCTCCGACGTCGACGGCGTGGCCAACTTCACCGCCGACATCGCCGATGTGTTCCAGTGCATCGCGTTCCTCGGCTCGAGCGGCTGCGGATTCGAGCACCAGCTGGCGTCGATCGACCGCGCGCTGGGCGCCGACGGAATCGGCCCCCCGCCCTCGCAAAACGCCGGGTTTCTGCGCCCCGACGCCTACCTCGGCATCGTGATGCTCACCAACGAGGACGACTGCTCGGCGCCCGATGGGACGACGATCTACTCGACCAACGGCTACATGCAAAGCGTCAGCAATCCCGATGGCCCGGTCACCAACTACCGGTGCAACGGCGGCCCGCGCGGCGGTCACCTCTGCCAGGACAACAACCCCGGCAGCCCCAACACCGGCTACGCGCCACCGCCCCTCGTCCCGCCCGCCGACGCCAGCGGCGATCCGCTCATGCTGCAGCTCTCGGCCTGCAAGGACAACGACAGCGGATCGAGCGCGCTCATCCCGGTGAGCAAGTTCGTCAGCGACATCAGGGCGCTCAAGTCCGACCCCGACGGCCAGATCCTCGTCGGCGAGATCATCGGGCCGCCCACGCCTTACGGCGTGGCCTGGCAGCACCCCGATCCCTCGACGGCCCCGGCGTCCGCGCTCAACGAGCTGTGGCCGGAGGTCATGCACTCCTGCGGCGCGCCGACGGACGAGGTCCTCAACCCGGACCCCTCGACCACGGTGGTCACCGACGGCAGCTTCGGCGACCCGGGCGTTCGCGAGCAGGCGTTCGCGAACGGCTTTCGAAACAGCCTCGTGGGGTCGATCTGCGACACCGACTACTCGCAGTCGATGACGGCCATCGCGAAAAAGCTGGGGCAGCTCCTCCAGCCCCCCTGCATCACCGCCAAGCTTCAGACCGACGCGATGGGATATCCCGCCTGCTCCGTGACCGAAACGCTGACCGACGCCGCCCAGAACGTGACCAGCCTGGCCCTGCCCAACTGCAACGAGAACGGCGACGTCGCCCCTTGCTGGACCCTGGAGGCCGGAATGAACGGCTGCACGGGGCAGACGCTGAAGATCAACGAAACGGCGGCCAACATGAACGCCGCCAGCGAGAACAGCACCCTCAACTGCTCGCTCTGTCTCCCCGGCGTGCCCGGACCCGGCTGCTGACCGCTACCCGTGGTGGCCGCCCGGGCCGTGGACGTGCCCGTGCGCCAGCTCCTCGGCGGTCGCGTCGCGGACGGCCACCACCTCGACCTCGAAGGCGAGCGGCATCCCGGCCAGCGGGTGATTGAGGTCGACCGTCGCGTAGTCGCCGCGCACGGCCACCACGCGCGCCATCTGGACGCCGTCGGCGGTCTGCACGCGAACGGGGGCGCCGGCGGCGATCGTCCCGTCGGTGGCGAGCTTCCGGAGCGGAACGTTGCGGACGTTCTTCTCGTCGCGGACGCCGTAGGCCTCCTCGGGCGGCAGCGTCACCTCCAGCTTCGCCCCGGCGTCCTTCCCCTCGAGCGCCTTCTCCAGCCCCGGCACGATGTTCCCGCCGCCGTGCAGATAGGTGAGCGGATCGCGCCCCCGCGAAGTGTCGAGCGTCTCGCCCGCCTCGTTCTTGACGGCGTAGTGGATGGTGACGGCCTTGTCCTTGCTGATGGGCATGCGTGGATGGGTGAGCGAATCACCCCGCGGCCCTCAATGCAACTTCCAAGCGGCGGGGAGGACCATCCTCTCCCTCGCTCCCTTCACCGAGTCGACGTTCGATGCGACGCCGGGCGGACACTTTTTCCGCGCCCCCGAGCGCGACGCCGCCGCTACGGGTTGCGGACGCAGTCCTGGGTCGAGACGATGGGCGTGCTGAAGTCGACCACCTCGAAGTCGTCGGCCGTGATTCCGGAGAACGAGCTGGCGGTGATCCCGAGCGTGGCCCACTTGGCGGTCGTGGTCCTATCGTCGGCGAAGGTGAGCGGGACGTTGCCGCCGTCGGAGAGCAACATGCCGTACTTCTTGAGCGCGGCGATGATCACCTTCTCGGCGGTGTTGTAGGAAGACGCGTCGAACGACCCCTTGAGCCGGAAGCGCACGCCGTACGGCGGAGCGTTGGCGTCGGTGCTCGACGGGCTGCCCGCGTGCGACGCCGGGTGGACATAGGCCGCCTTCCGCATCGACTTGTTGGGGAGGATGAAGCGAATGGCGTGATTGACCGCGCCAGCCGCCACCTCGTCGGCCGTGGGCAGGAGGCCGGCGATGGGAAACCCACCGGCGTCCGCCGAGGTGCACTGGTCGCCGCGCTCGTTGTCCGGGTAGGTTTTCGTCAGATCCCAGACGAAGGCGGCGAGCGCGTCGATCCCGCTCCCCGCCGCCGTGGCGTTGTAGAGCTCGTAGAGCTTTTTCTGGCTCGTCTCGACCACCAGGATGTGGCAATCGTTGTTGCTGGTGTCACAGGTGTAGTTGTTGCTGCTCTCGGCGTTGCCGTTGGTCGGGATCGGCATCTGCAGCGGCACGGAATCGCAGTCCGGCCCTCCGTAGCAGTACGAATAGCCGCCCGGCGCGGGGCCGCTGATCGTCTCGCGCGGCGTCGAGGAATTGGCGACGAAGAGCGGGATCGAGAAGTCGATCTGGAACGATCCGGTTCCCCACCCGCCGGCCTTGTCGAGCGCCGCGATGATGGCGTCGGAGCTGCCGTCCTTGGTCAGCGCCGAGACGTCCTTGGTCCAAGGCTCGGGCGCCGTGAAGATGCCGCCCGCCGTCGTCGCCGCGCCGCCGCCGGCGCCCGAGCCGCCGGTCCCTGTCGCCCCGCCGCTGTTGCCCGTTGCAGCACCGCCGCTCCCGGTGGACCCACCCGTCCCCGTCGCCCCAGCGCCGCCGGCCCCGCCTTTCGCGGTCGCCCCACCCGTGGCGCCGCCTCCCGTTCCGCCGGTGCCGGCTTTACTGCCCGAGGAGGAGCAGGAGCCGCACCCCCCGGCCAGCAGCGCCAACAGCAGGCAGGACGACCAACGACTTTCACGCATGAGCGCCATGGTCGCAATATTGGCAGAACTTTTACTGCCGAGTTGCGTTTTTCTGAGCCGCGGTCGCAGACGCGCGGGACCTCCTCTCCGACGCAGGCGCCTCGCGACCTTTGACTCCGGGGATCGTCTGCCTGGAGGATCGCATGACGCGTGGAACGATCGTGAAGATGAGCTTGCTCGCGTTGGTCGCCGGCCTCGGCTGCGCCAACAGCAGCTCGAGCACCACCTCGGGCACCGGCGGTGAGACAGCGACGGGCGGCGCGACCGGAAAGGGCGGCGCCAGCGGCCACGGCGGCTCGACGGGCGCGCCGGGAACCGGCGGCACGACCGGCTCCGGCGGCAGCGCCGCCACGGGCGGCACCCCGGGCTCCGGTGGCAGCGTGGCCACCGGAGGCGCGACCGGCGCGACCGGCTCCGGGGGCGCGGCCACCGGCGGCACGACCGGCTCCGGCGGCACGACCGGCTCCGGCGGCGCGGCCGGCAGCGGGTCCGCGGACTATCCGTACTGCAACTACGGCAGCGTCCCCAGCGGCACGCCGCCAGCCCCCTGGAACGACAACCCGACGCTGACGCCGATCAACGCCAACCCGTACGGCAAGGCGACCAACACCACGCCGATCGGCTACCTCCTGCTCAGCTCTGGACCGACGTTGCCGACCGGCGTCACGACCGCGCTCGAGATGACCACGCTGCAACGGATCAACGCCGATCTCAAGTACGTGACGCAGTTGACGTACACGCACCTGCCCCCCTGGACGACCGGCGGCGCGCTCCACTACATCGACTACTGGCTGGTCGGTTCGGGGCTGCCGAGCGATCCCAACTCCGCCGGCGACTCGAGCTACGAAGGACAATATCCCGACGTCGAGACCGAGGGCGTGGCGATGACCGACACCAGCCAGCGCTACGACCTCACGCACGAGTTCTTCCACGTGCTGGAGAACTCCTACGGCACGGTGCCGGGACAGAAGGTGTCCTGGATTCAGGAGTCGTACAACGATTACCTCATCCTGCGCGTCGCCGAGAACGTGGGGAACGCGACGCCGGGGCAGGCGACGCAGTTCAAGCTGCCCTCGAACGTCGGCTACCTGGACGCGCTCGTCTACCAGCAGCCGCAGGCGCCGATCGAGAGCTGCGGGATCGAGTCGGACGGGACGACCATCACCGGCCCGGCCGATTACTTCATGGACAGCACCGGCTACCGCTACAACGATCTGTTCCCGCTGTTCGTCTCGCAGCGGGTGGGGTTCTACTTCTTCGCCGCCGTGTGGGAGCAGGCCAAGACGACCGAGCAGATCCTGCAGACGATGACCCGCCTCCTGGACAAGCCGCGCGTGCAGTGCATGGTGCAGGAGTACGCCGCGCGGGTCGCGCTGGGCGACTTCCTGGAGCTGTCGAGCAGCATCCAGGGCTTCGGCAGCTCGAAGATGTACGCCGCCACGACCAACAGCAACGGGACGCTCACGCCCAGCAACACCGCGCTCCTGCCCCGCTACACCTCGCGCAACAACATCCCCATCACCGTCGCCTCGGGGGCGACTTCGGTGAGCGTCACCTTCACGCCCGACGCGATGGGGAGCAAGGGGACGACCGCCGACATGCGGGCCGAGCTGGTCTACCGCGCCACCGACGGGACCGCCGTCTACGGCGCGCCCGCGGCGAGCGGCGCCGTCTCCATCACCCTGACCAAGCCGCCCAAGAACAACGTCGTCGTGCTGGTCATCAGCAACGTCACCCTCGACGGGTACAAGACGGCGCTGTCGTACGGCTGGGATCCGAGCGAGACGTTCGGCTACTCGATCCAGATCACCGGCGGGACGGCCGCGCCGACGAACAAGACCTATTTCTAGACTCGGAACCCTGGGAGGGTTCCGACCCTGCCGCGATGGGCGCGATCAGTCGGGTCGGGTCATGCGCCCGATGCGCGCGGCGTGCGCCGGGTAGCGCGCCGCCAGCTCGGGGCCGGCGGCCAGCTCGAAGTCGGCGAACTCGAACCCCGGCGCCACCGTGCAGCCGATCAAGCAGTGCGAGGCGCTGGGCGCCAGCTCGGCGGCGAACCAGGTGCCCGCCGGGATGACGATCTGCGGCCGCTCGCCCGCGGCCATATCGGTGCCGAGCCGCCGCACCTCACCCGGGCCCGCCGGCCCCAGCCGCAGAATGTCGAGCGGCCCGCCCTCGTAAAAGTGAAAGATCTCGTCGGCGCGCAGCCGGTGGAGGTACGTCGTCGGCTGGGCGCGCGTCACCAGAAAGTAGATTGCCGTCCCCGCCGCGTGCGGCCCCACGAACGGCGCCGGCAATCCATCGACCACCAGCGGCGCGCGGTAGGTCTCGACGTAATACCCGCGTTCGGGGTGAGGGACGAGGCCCAGGCGGTCGATCAGCTCCTGTACGCGATCCAATCCGCGCTCGCTCACTTGTAGGCGGGCGCGGCGGCGTAAGCCTGGCCCAAGGTGGTGAGCGAGCCGTCCGAGTTGACGAGATCGAGGTTGGTCGACCACGGGTACCAGGAGTAACGCTGCACGCGCGGGTGGCGCGCGAACACCGCCAGCGCGCCGTTGTAGAAATTCACCACCGTCGAGACGTCGGGCGCGCTGTCGTTGAGGCAGCCCCACTCGGTCAGCCAGAGCGGGCGATTGCCGGAGAACCCTTCAGCCCATTTGAGGTAGCTCTCCAGCTGGGAGGCGGCCGCGTCGCAGGAGCCGGCGTTCCAGCCGTACCAGTGGAGCGCGATGAAGTCGGCGCGCAGCGTCGAGCTGCCGTTCACCGAGCTCATGAAGCTCCCGAACCAGGTTTGCCCCGTCGAGTTCCCCTGCGTGGCCGGGGAGCCGATCAGGATGGCGCTGTTGGTGAACGACGGCCAGAGCTGCACCGCCGTGGCGACGGGGATGTTCGATTGCGTGCTGTTGTCGGGCTCGTTGAACCCGAGGACGTAACCGTTCCCCTTGCCGACGAACGAGGAGACGGCGCCGGTGATCCCCGAGGCGCTCTGCTCGCTGCCGGTGTGCCCCCAGATCATGGGGACGAACGGGTCGTTCGTGCTGGCGCACTTCTTGTCGTCGGTCTGCTCCCAGTTGTAGAACCAGCTGGTTCGCAAATGCTGGAGATCGGTGCAGGCGTTCGGATCGCCCGCGAACCCCTTGAACGGCTGCTGGCCCGCGCTGGGTGGCTCCATCCCGCCGCCGACGGTGCAGGTGACCTGGATCGAGAGGCTCTTCGTCGTCTTGTCGCAGGGGTCGGTGAAGGCGCCGTTGTCGGCCGGCACCGAGCAGCTCTGCCGTCCGATGCACAGCGCCTCGACGACCGCCTGCGACGACGAGGCGTTGCAGGCGCCGGCCGCGAAGCTGCCGCAAGAACCGGTCGGCGTCCCGAAGCTGGCGAAGGTCACCTTGTCGATGGTCTCGCCCGACGGACAGCTGAGCGTGACGTTCGAGTCTTCGGCGCCGCTTCCGCAGACCGTCGTGCCGCCGGCCGCGCCTCCGCTACCCGTCGCGCCGCCCGTGCCGGTCACGCCGCCCGTGCTCGTCGCGCCGCCGGTCCCCTTCGCCCCCGCGCTCCCCGCGGCGCCGCCCGTTCCTTTTCCGCCGGCGCCTCCCGTGCCGGCGCCCGAGCCCCCTTTTCCGCCGCTGCCGCCGGTCGCACCGACCGGGCTGCTCCCTCCGGTTCCGGTTGAACCGCCGGTGGCGCCGGCGCCGCCGGCGCCCGTCGCACCGCCCGCGGCCGGGGACCCGCCGCTCTGTCCGCTTCCCCCGCTGCCGGTCGTCTGCCCGCTGCCGCCCGTCGCGGAGGCGCCGCCGCTGCCGGAGCCCGACCTGCCGTCGGTCGGCGCGCAACCCACGGCGACGACCAGCGCGAGCACACCGAAACCAAGGATCTGCGGAGAGGGGCGGCGACGGTCCATCGGTCGACCTCCGGTTGCCTGAGGGCGCAGTCTACTTCATTCCCGCGGCCGAGGTTTCGAGTGTTCCGGAACGGCCCTCAACGCGCCCCGGCGACCGGGTCGGGCGGAGTAACATGCTTGGCGTGAGACCCTTTTGCTGGACCGGGGTCGTCGCGCTCGCGCTCTCGGCCTGTGTCGTCCCCGCGCCGCCGCCCCCTGCGGCCGCCGTGGCGCCGAACGTCGCGCCACCCGCGCCGCCGCCCCCCTCGGCGACACCGGCGCCGCCCGACGAGGCGCACGATCCGCGAAGCTGGTTTCCGTTTCCGGCGCGAGGGATCAGTGCGCCGACCGGCCTCGTCGACCTGAGCGCGCTCAACGACGCGCCGGCGGGTGCGCAGGGGTTCGTTCGCGCCAGCGGCGGGCATTTCGTCGACGGCCGGGCGGCACGCATCCGGTTCTTCGGCGTCGACTGCACCGCCACCGCTTGTTTCCCCACCCACGACGTCGCCAGCCGCGCGGCGGAGCATCTCAAGCGCCTCGGCGTCAACGTCGTGCGCTTGCACTTCATGGACAAGGGGACGGCGCCCATCGGCCTCCTCCTGCAAAAATCCGAGGAGCTCGACCCGAAGCAGCTCGATCGGCTCGACTTCTTCGTGGCCGAGCTGGCCAAGAACGGCATCTACGTGAACATCAACCTCCACGTGGCGCGCCGGTATCCGGGCCTCGACGGACCCGCGGCGCAGCGGTTCGAGATGGGCAAGATGCTCGATCGCTTCTACCCGCCTTTTCTTGCTTCGCAAGAGGTCTACGCGCGCGCGCTGCTCACCCACCAGAACCCCTACACCGGACACGCCTACCTGGCCGAGCCCGCGGTCCTGTGCGTGGAGATGAACAACGAGAACACGGCGCTGCCGTTCTGGGCCGGCAACCTCGACGAGCTGCCGGAGCCGTACGGCGCCGAGCTCCGGCGCCAGTGGAACGTCTGGCTGCGCGCGCGCTACAAGACCACGGCCCGCCTGCGCGCGGCCTGGGGCGGCGACGCCCAGGTCGCGCCCAAGGAGATCCTGGCCAACGCCGATCTCGCCGCCGGCACCGACGGGTGGACGTTCGAGTCGGCCGGCGTCCCGACCCGGGGCCAGGTGGTGCCGCTCGAAGGCGGCGGCCGCGCGTTGCGCTTCTCCGCGGACAAGCGCGGGACGGCCAGCTGGCACCTGCAGTTCTACCGCGCGCACCTCCCGCTCGCCGAAGGCGAGAGCTACCACCTCGGGTTTCGCGTCCGCGCCCCGCGCGACGTCGCCGGACCCGCGGGCGTGATCCCGCCCGCGCGCGAACTCGAGACCACCGCCATGCTCGCCGTCCCCGACTGGCGCAACATCGGGATGTCGCGAACCATCGCGCTCGGTCCCGACTGGCAGCGGGTCGACCTCACCTTCCGGCCGCAGGGGACGATCCCCGGCGAGGGGCGCCTGAACTTCAGCCTGCGCAACGTCCCGGGCGTCGTCGAGATCGCCGACCTGTCGCTGACCGCCGGCGTCGCGCCGGTGAAGCTGGCCGCGGGCGAGACGATCGAGGCGGCCGCCATCCCGCTGGTCCACGGCGAGAGCGGCTCGCCCGCTGGCGAGGACTTCCTGCGTTTTCTGGCGGAGACCGATCGGGCCACCGCGCACACGCTGGCGACCTTCATCCGCCGGGAGCTGGGGTTGAAGTCGCTGCTGGTCGACACGCAGGCGAGCTACGGCGGGCTCGAGGGGCTGCGGCGCGAGCTCGGCGAATCGGACTTCATCGACATGCACGCCTACTGGCAGCACCCGGACTTCGCGGCCGGCTGGAGCAAGCTGCGCTTCCACATCGCCAACACCACGCAGGTGGCGGCCCGCGACGGCGGCGCGCTCGGCTCGCTGGCCGTCTACCGCGTCGCCGGCAAGCCGTTCACCGTCAGCGAGTACAACGTGCCCGCGCCCAACGACTACGCGGGCGAGGCGCTGCCCATGTACGCCGCCGTGGCCGCCGCACAGGACTGGGACGCCATCTACGCCTACACCTACCTCGACTTCTCGGCGCTCTGGGACGCCGACCACCTGCTCGGCTTCTTCGATCTGGCCGGCAACCCCGGCGCGCTCAGCTTCCTGCCGGTCGCGGCGCTGGCGTTCCGCGAGGGGCTGGTGGCGCCGGCGGCAACCGTCGCGCGGCTGCCGTTGCCGACGGAGCGCGCCGGCGATCCGCCGCTCGTCGGTGAAGGGGCGCTCGCCCAGCTCTGGACCGCGGCCGGTCTTCCGCCCGCCCTTCTCACCTCGAAGCGACTGGAGATCGCCGCTTCCGGCAAGCGAACGCCGCCCGCCGGAGCGATCGAGCGCGGTGGTCAGATCCACTGGGACGCCGCCGCGGCGGCACCGACCTTCACCGTCGACGCCCCCGCGTTGCGCGTGGCCGCTGGAAAGATCGCCGGCACCTCCCTCCACCTCGGCGAGGTCCAGCTCGACGTCGGCGAGCTGCCGCGGGGTGACGCCTCGATCGCGCTCGTCGCGCTCGATGGGCGCCCGCTCGCGGACGCCCGGGAGATCTTGCTGGTCGCGGTGGCGCGGGTGGAGAACACGGCGATGCGCTGGAACGCCGACCGCACCGGGCTCACCTCCTGGGGACGCGGCCCGGCCGTCGCCGAATACGTTCCACTGACGGTGACGCTCCCCTGGCCCGGGCTCCGCGCCCAGCGGCTCGACCCGGCGGGCGCCGTCGCGGCCGATCTCCCGGTCGAAAGCGGCGGCGGCCGCGCCGTCCTCCACCTCGATCATCAGCCGTCGCTCTGGTTCTTGCTCCGTCGCTAAGGCCGCGGTTCGCTCCGGCCGATGCGATCTCCGACTGGCCTGCGTCGTCGATGGTGAAGCAGCCAGATCTTTCCGTCCTCTCGCGCGTCGAGACCAAAATGAACCTCCCCCCGGCTTTCCGCTCACCTGCGTCGCCCACTCGCCCCGCCTTCTCGCCGCGCCGAGCCTGGGCGGGCGCCTCGCTGGCCCTTTCCCTCGGCCTGTTTCTGGGGCTCGGATGCGCGACGCCGCCGCCGGTGGTGGCCCCCGGCCTGGCGCTGCGCAAGGTGGTCATCTATCGCAACGGCGTCGGCTACTTCGAGCGCGGAGGGCACGTCCAATCGGATCGGGTGCAGTTCCAGGTGCGCAAGGACGAGGTCGGCGACTTCCTGGCGACGCTGGCCGTCCTCGAGCGGGGTGGCAGCTCGGTCCGCGCGGCGTCGTTCCCGCTCGACGTCGAGCGTGACACGCCGCCGTCTCCAGCGCCGGGGGACGCCAAGGGCGCCGCGGCCAAGGAGACGCTCCGGCAGGTGATCATGTCGCTGGACGGCAAGGAGCACGATCTGCAGGTCGGC
Organism: Polyangia bacterium; assembly: GCA_035607055.1. Taxonomy (GTDB): domain Bacteria; phylum Myxococcota_A; class Polyangia; order Fen-1088; family Fen-1088; genus JADGRB01. The sequence goes on along the minus strand of DATNDC010000167.1, from coordinate 11,449 downwards.
TACATCGCCCAGACGCCCGTCTGGCGCCCCTCCTACCGGCTGGTGGTCGACAAGGAGAGCGCGAGCCTGCAGGCCTGGGGCGTGGTGCAGAATTTGTCGGGCGAGGACTGGACCAACGTGTCGCTGTCGCTGGTGGCCGAGGCGCCGCTGGCGTTCGACGCCTCGCTGGCCACGCCGGTGATTCCGATGCGGCCGACCGTCACCGACGGCGGCGAGGTCATCGCCGTGGTGCCGGGCGCGGAGACCAGCCTCGCGCAGGCCGAGCCGCCGCCTCCGCCGCCGGCCCCCGCGCCCGCCGCAGCGGCCCCGCCGCCCGCCGCGCTCGACGATCTCGGGTCGGACAAGCGGGAGGAGGCGATGCAGGAATGGCAGCGGGGCACGGCGAGCGCCCCGGCGCGCTCACAAGCCAGCAAACGGGCGCACGTGGCTCCCGGAGCCGGCGGCGCCGTGCAGATGTACGGCAACGCGCCGGCCGCCGCGCCCTACTCGCGCCAGACCCGCAACCTGGCGGCGCTGGCGGCGATCGCGGTGCAGGCCGGGACGACCCGCTACGATCTCCCGGCGGCCGTCACCATCCCCGACAAGAGCGCGACCATGGTGATGCTGATGGATCGACGGATCCCGGGCGAGATCGTCGCGCTCTTCGCGCCCGACGGCGGCGTGCCCGAATCGGCGTCGCACCCGTTCCGGGTGGCGCGGTTCGCCAACCAGACGGGGGGGCTGCTCGAGCGCGGGCCGCTGGCGATCTTCTCGGACGGGGCGTTCGCGGGACAGGGGATGACCGATCCCTTGCCCGAGGGGGCGACCGCCACGGTGCCGTTCGGCCTGGACCGCAGCGTGGCGGTCGAGGTGACGCACGAGTCCCACGAGGAGGGGGCCCGCCTCTTCCACATCGAGGCCGGCAGCCTGACCATCGCGCGGGACGCCGTCTCGCTGACGAAGTACAAGCTGAAGAACGGCGCCGGCCGAACCGCCAAGCTGCTCATCAAGCACCCGCGGCGGCCCGGCGCGCGGATGAACCACTTTCCCGAGGGGACCGACGACAACACCGGGAGCGGAAGCGCGCTGGTGCCGGCCCAGGTGGCCGCCCGGGCCACCGCCGAGCTGGCGCTCGACGAGCGGCAAGAGATCACCCGCGTCGTCGGCTGGCTCGACCCACTGGCCGACGACGCGATCAAGGCCTACCTCGAGGACAAGCGGGCCGATCCGACGGCGGCCGCGCAGCTGAAGGCGGCCTGGGAGATCCGCCAGGTCCTGGCCAAGGCGACCGGCGAGCAGCAGACGCTCGACGTCGAGGACAACGATCTGCGCCGGGCCACCGAGGAGACACGGGCGAACCTCAAGGCGCTGGAGAAGAACGGCGCCGCCTCCGATCTGCGGGCCAAGCTCACCGAACGCCTGGCGACCGCCTCGGCCAGGCTGGACGTCCTCGGCAAGAAGCTGATCGAGATCAACATGCGCATCAGCGAGAACCAGGTCCGCTTCGGTGAAGCGATCCGGGCCATCAGGGTCCTGCAGCCGCTCGCCGTTCGGTAGGATCGCGCCATCACGGCATGAAAGGCCCCTCCGGGCCCGCCGTCGTCTATAGTGACCGGCCGTGTCCGACGACCCCTCCGAGCCTGTCCGCGCCGCGCTGGTCGCCGTCCAACTGCCCGACGTCGACGACGTTGCCTTTGCCTCGTCGATCGCGGAGCTGCACCGGTTGGGGCGGACGCTCGGAGTGGAGGTCGTCGGCACCGTGACCCAACGGCGCGTCTCGCTGGCTCCGGCCGCGGTGCTGGGGAGCGGAAAGCTGGCCGGCTTGCGCGCCCTGGTCGGCGGCGCGGCCGCAACGGACGAGGGCCGAGACGGCGATCCGGACGGCGGCGATTTGGACGTCGAGGGGGACCAAGAACTGGACGAGGCGCAGGCCGAAGCGCCGGACGAGGTGCGCGACGGGCAACCGGCGGCGCCCGGGGCGATCGACGTCGTGTTGGTCGATCACGAGATCTCGCCGTCGCAGGCGCGCAACCTGGAGAAGGCGACCGGCGTCGAGGTCATGGACCGAACGGCCGTCATCCTAGAGATCTTTCGCCGCCACGCGCGCTCGCGCGCGGCCAAGGCGCAGGTGGAGATCGTGCGCCTGCAGTACCTGGTGCCGCGGCTGCGCGAGCAGGGGAAGGCCAAGGGGAAGGACCGGCAGCGGGGCGGCATCGGCGGCAAGGGGGCGGGCGAGTCGAGCCTGGAGCTCGATCGGCGCAAGATCCGCGACCGCATCGCCGAGCTGACGCGCGAGCTCGACGCGATGGCGGAGGAGCAGCGGACCCAGCGGGCCCGGCGCCGCGACATGAACCGCGTCGCGCTGGTCGGCTACACCAACGCCGGGAAGTCGACGCTCATGCGGGCGCTCACCGGCAGCGACGTGCTGGTCGCCGACAAGCTGTTCGCCACGCTCGACACCACCGTCCGGCCCGTCGTCCCCGCCACCCGCCCGCGGGTGCTGGTCTCGGACACGGTCGGTTTCATCGACAAGCTCCCCCATGGGCTGGTGGCCTCGTTCAAGAGCACGCTCGACGAGGCGCTCGAGGCCGGCCTGCTCCTGCAGGTGGTCGACGTCTCCGACCCGAGCTTCGAACGCCAGCTCGAGGTGACCAGCGAGGTGCTGGCCGAGATCGGGGCCGGCGAGGTCCCCCGGCTCTTCGTCTTCAACAAGATCGATCGGGTCGGCGACGCCGAGGCCGAGACGCGCGTCGCCGCCGAGCTCCGCGCGCGCTGGCCGGAGGCGATCGTGCTGTCGGCGCGCCGCCCCACCGACGTGACCGCGCTGCGCGAGCGCCTCTGCGCCTTCTTCGCTCGCGATCTGGTCGAAGGAGAGGTGCACGTCCCCTACCATCGCCAGCAGCTGCGCGGCGAGATCTTCGCCGCCTGCGAGGTCCTTGCGGAAAGCTACGACGACCAGGGCGTCATCTTCCGCGTCCGCGCCCACCCCGCGCTGCTCGAGCGCCTGCGGGCCGCATAGCCGATCCCCATTGCGGCCAAGCCGCGCCCTAGCGATGGGGGTGGGGCTCGCCTCCGTCGCCCGAGCGATCGCAGAGCGGACAGGCGATCGGCTGGCCGACGCGCTCGGCGCGCCCCGCCTCGCTCGTCACCCAGGCGCGGAGCTGCCAGGGAGGCCGGTGGCGGACGTGCTGCGTGTGGCCGCAGGCGAGCTCGGCGATCCAGTCCCCTTCGGCGTCCTCGTGGAAGCCGGTGATCGTCGTGGTGGCCACGGGCTAAGCCGGCCGCTCGACGCGCCCGTCGGCGTGGCGCGCGAACCGCCCCTCCTCGCGCGGGTGCACCGGCTCCGAGCTCGGCCAGGGCCAGCCGCCGAACTGCGTGCGCTGGTAGTCGGCGAAGGTCTGCTGGATCTCGGCGCGCGTGTTCATGACGAACGGGCCGTAGGCGACGACCGGCTCGCCGATCGGGCGGCCCTGCAAGAGGAGCAGCTCGACCTCGTCGACGCCCGCCTCGAGCGGGATCTCCCGCTCCGCGCGCACCACGATCTCGTGGGCCCCGGGGACCTCGCGCCCCGCGGCGCGCAGCCGCTCGCCGCGGAAGAAATACAGCGCCCGGTTCGACCCCGGCGCGGCCGGCGGCAGTGTCCAGGTCGCCCGCGGCTCGAGCTTGATCGTCCAGATGGCGACGTCGGCGTCCGCCTGCGCGGCCCAGGAGGCGGGCGGCGGCGGCGGCGCGCGCAGGTCGCCGTACTGGCCGGCGACGAGCGTCACCTCGGTCGTCCGACCGGCGGCGTCGGTCACGACCCGGCGCGGGATGGTCCCGCTCCAGAGCATCGAGAAGTGCGGGGCCACCATCTTCTGGGCGCGGGGCAGATTGAGCCAGATCTGAAACAGCTCGAGCGGGTTGGGGTGCTCGGCGTCGACGAGCGGGAACATCTCCGCGTGCAGGATCCCGCCGCCCGCCGTCAGCCACTGCACGTCCCCCTGGCCGTAGCGCGCCGCCGCGCCGACGGAGTCGGAGTGATCGCAGAGCCCCCGCCGCACGATGGTCACCGTCTCGAAGCCGCGATGCGGGTGCTGGGGGAAGCCGGGGACCACCTCGCCGTGGTACATGCGCCAGCCGTCGCGCCCCTCGAAGTCCTGCCCCAGATCGCGCCCCTCGAGCGTCGCCGCGGGCCCCATCCGATCGTTCCCCCGCGGGTAGCGATCGTCGTGGTGAACGCAGAAGAGAAACGGATCGCGCGGCTGCCAGGGAAAGCCGAGCGGGCTCAGCGAGAGGATCGCGTCGGAGCTGCTCATGCCGGAAGTTTAGCGCGACGCCGACGGTGAGGTGCCGAGCACGAAGCGGTGCCGCGACGAGGCCGACGACGGGGAGAGCATCCAGGACGTCCGCGCTTCACGCCAGCGCGCGGCCCATGCTGATCCGCTCCTCGACCTCATAGCCGAGCTGTCGGTAGAAGGCGACCACCTCCGGATTGCTGGCCCGCACCTGCAGGTTGATCTTCGCGCACCCGAGCGCCCGCAACGCCGCCTCGGCAGCGCGCATGAGGCGCGTGGCGACCCCACGACGCCGGTGTGTGGGCGCGACGGCCAGGTGGTAGATCCAGCCGCGCACGCCGTCGAATCCGGCGATCACCGCCCCGACCAGCGCGTCGTCGAGCTCGGCGACCAGGAGCGTCTCCGGCCGAACCTGGAGCGCGCCGTCGATCATCCGCTGGGGCGCGCTGCGGGGCGGATCGTCCGGGAAGACCTGGTGCCAGAGACGGATCAACCCCGGGCGGTCGGCCTCGCGGAAGGATCGAATGGAGATCTCCCTGGTCATCATCCGATAGACTGGGCGCTTGCGATAGACTGGGCGCTTGCCGCGCGCGATAGACTGGGCGCTTGCCGCGCGACGCAAGGGTATCACGGGGCGCTGCCGCCTCGACCGCCGGTGACCGCGCGCGGGCGCTGGCGCTCCTGCGCCAGCATGGATGGAACGCCACCTCCTTCCAGATCCTCGAGCCGGGGTTCAGCTACTGGTTCGACGGCGACGACGCCTGCGTCGCCTACCTCGACACGGGGCGCGCCTGGGTCGCCGCCGGCGCGCCCATCGCCGAGCCCGAGCGCGCGCCCGCCGCGGCGCTGAGCTTCGCCGCCGCCGCCGCCGCGCGCGGTCGGCGCGCCTGCTTCTTCGGAACCGAGGACCGGTTCGCCGCCGCGGTCCCGTTCGCCGCCATGCGCATCGGCGAGCAGCCGGTCTGGGATCCCGCCGGGTGGGACGAGGTGCTGCGCGGCGCCCGCAGCCTGCGCGAGCAGATCCGGCGCGCGCGGGCCAAGAACGTCACCGTGCGGACGCTCGACCCCCGGCACCTGGCCGAGCCGGCCGCGGCGCAGCTGGCGGCCGTCGAGCGGCTCATCGCGCGCTGGGAAGCCGCGCGCCCGATGCCCCCCATGGGGTTCCTGGTCCAGATGCACCTGGCGAGCGAGCTCGCCGAGCGCCGGTTCTTCACCGCCACCCAAGGCGAAGAGCTGGTCGGGTTCCTCAGCATGGTCCCGGTGTTCGCCCGCCGCGGCTGGTTCGTGGAGGATCTGGTCCGCCTGCCGGAGGCGCCGAACGGCAGCGCCGAGCTGCTCGTCGACGCGGCGATGCGGGCGGCGGCCGCCGAGGGGAGCCGCTACCTGACGCTGGGGCTGGCGCCGCTGGCGGGCGCGGTCGGCCCCTGGCTGCGCATCGCACGCCGCACGGGCGGCCCGCTCTACGACTTCCGCGGCGTTCACGCCTTCAAGGCCAAGCTGCGCCCGCAGGCCTGGACGCCGATCTTCATCTCCTATCCGCGCGCGCAGCTCGGACTGGCGGCGGTCTACGACGCGCTGGCGGCGTTCGCGCGCGGAGGCCTCCTGCGTTTCGGCCTCCGCACGTTGCTGCGGCGGCCGGCCGTCTTGATTCAGGCGCTGGCCCTCATTCTCATACCGTGGACGATCCTCATGGCGGCGGCGCCGAGCGCGCGCTGGTTTCCGTCGCCGGCGGTGAAGTGGGGCTGGGTGGCGTTCGACGCGGCCCTGGCGCCGGCGCTCGTCAGCCTGGCGCGCCGCTGGCGGCGCGGCCTCGACACCCTGCTGGCCACGCTGGTGAGCGCGGACGCGGCGGTGACGCTCGCGCAGGTCCTCGGCTGGAACCTCCGCCACGGCCCGCGCGATCCGCTGACCGTCATCGTCGCGGCGCTGTCCGTGCTGGCGCCGACGCTGGCCGCGCTGCTGCTCTGGATCGGCAGGCGGTCCGGGCGCGAGCGCGACCGCTAGTAGAAAGTGACGTTGTCGACGGTGACGGTGCCGGAGCAGCTGCCGGAGTTCAGCGGGGACAACTGCCACTGCACGCCGGTGAGCTTGGCGACGTCGACCGCCGCCGTCGGGGAGCCGGGGATGAGGGGGGTGGCGTTGAACGAGACGCCGCCCGTCGCGGAGCTGACGTAGTACTGCGAGGCGAAACAAGACGAAGCGGCGCACGACCCCCGATCCGGATCGTCCGTGGCCTTGAGGTGGTCGGAGTCGCCAAACATGAAGAACACCTGGCAATTGGAGCTCACGTTCACGCTGAGGTTGAACTGGACGCCCGAGTACGCGCTGGCGTTGGTGCAGGGAGGACCGTCGATGTAGAGGGAGAACCCGTTGTAAGGATTGGGATCGCTGGTGCTGGCAGCCTCGAGCGTCGCCGAGAAGGTCAGCGCCCCGCCCGACAGGCTCAGGGTCCCGAGGACGCCGCTCGCGTAGCGCGCCGTCCCGCCCGGCAGCCCCTTCGTCCCTCCGAACAGGAAGTCGCCGGCGCGGTCGGGGTTCGTCACGGCGTCGGAGAAGTCGGTGATGAGCGGCGTGGCAGGCGGATCGCTCTCCCCTTGCAAGCAGCTCCGCACGGGAGCGCCACCTGTTCCGCCGCCGGTGCCCGTGACGCCGCCGGTGCCGACCGCGCCACCGGTACCGGAGACGCCGCCGCTGCTCAGGCTCCCGCCGGTCCCGGGGGCACCGCCGTTGCCGATCGCGCCGCCAGCGCCGGAGACGCCGCCGCTGCTCACGCTGCCGCCGGCACCAGTTCCGCTGCCGCCGTGACCACCGCTGGCGGACCCACCGCTGCCGTTCCCTCCCTTACCCGTCGCGGCGCTCCCGCCGGTGGCGCTGCTCCCGCCGGTGGCGCTGCTCCCGCCCGAACCAACCGACGAGAGATCGATGCACACGCTTGCTTCGCACACCCATCCATTCGGGCAGGCGCCGCTCGACGAACACTTCGTGACACCCGAGACGTAGCTCGGGCTGTAGCAGCTCTCGAACGGGAGCCCGCCGAGCAAGAGCCCGCCGACGGCGAGGGCGAGAGAAAATGACCTGCCCGCGCGCATCAGAAGCTCCCGCCGAGCACGAAAAGAGCGGAGCGCGAATCGGCCAGGGCGCTCGCGCGGAGGCCGAACACGGGAGGAGGACCGACGGTGACTTGGCGGGTGGCGAGGACGATCCCGGTCACCACGGCGGCCACACCAACGATGTCGGCGGCAAAGCCGATCCGCGCGTCGCGCTTTCCCGCGGCGTCCTGGTCGGGGTCGTACTGCGCGCTCACCGCGCTGGCGTCATGCCGCGCGGCGAGCCCGAAGGCGACACCGGTCGCCAGGAGCGCCCCTCCGACCACCGAGACGACGATCCCCGCCGTGCGGGTCGGGTGCTCGACGTGCGTCGTGGGGAACGACGTGCTCACCGTGCCCGCGGGCTCCGTTCGCGGGGCGCCGGGCGCCGCCGGCTGGCCGACCGCGGCCGCGGAGGGCGACGAGGCCGGTGGGGGCCAGGGAGCCGCACCCCCGGGCGGCGGCGCCGGCGGAGCGGCCGGCGCCGCGACGGCCGCCGGCGGGGAGCTCTTCGCGGCCGGAGGCGGCGCCGCGCTCACGGCGGCTGGTGATGGGTTCTTCGCGGCCGGAGGCAGCGCCGTGCTCACGGCGGCCGGCGGCGGCGCGGTCGCGCTGGCCGAGCCCGGCTTCGGCCCGCGGAGCTCCGACTCCATCTCTTTTATGTAGCCCTCTATCTCCTCGCGCTCCGAGGAGGTGATCCCCTTGGCCTGCCGAAGGTACTCGCGAAACGAATTGATGGCCGCCTGCGGCTGATTGAGCGCCTGCTGGCAACGGCCAATGTTGCGGAGGTAAGTGGCGTTCATCGTCTCGCCGTAGAGTTGGGCGAAGAGATCGATCGCCTGCTGGTACCGCCCGGCCGCGAAGTCGGCGCGCGCCTCGACCTCTCGCTTGTCGGTCGACTTCGCCGCCTCCGCGCGAGGAAGAAGCAGCAACGTCAAGAGAACCGCCAGCAGCCCGCCCCGCCCGAGCTTCCACCACGAGCACTTCATAAGGCGCTATTTGTATCCAGGTCCGTTCGGAAAAGCAAAGCAGACGATTGAAACGGGACGCGCTGCAACAGACCAACGGTAACGGCACAACAGCTGCGCCACTGCCCAAGTAGAGGTAGACGTAGCGCCTGCGCGTTTGCGGCGTGCAAAGCGCGCGCAGGCGAGCCGACCCGACCCGCAACTTGCACGACCGAGGAAATCGACGACGGCGCAGGGCGCGGGCGCGGAGGTGGCACCGCGCGTGCAATTCTCGCGGTCGTGGATACAGGGCAAATCGTCGACGATCGGTTCCTGCTCGTCGAGGAGATCGGCCGCGGCGGCATGTCGACCATCTTCCGCGCCGAGGATCTGCGGGATGCGCGTCGCCCGGTGGTGGTGAAGGTCCCACTCCCCCTCTTCTCGAGCGGCATCGGGTCCTGGTCGATCTTCCAGCGCGAAGAGGAGATCGGCCGTCAGCTCGACCACCCTTTCGTCCTCAAGTTCTTGCCGCTGCCGGGCCCGGCGCGGCAGCGCAACTACGTGGCCACCGAGTTCGTCGCCGGCGAGACGCTGCACCGGCGGCTGCGCCGGCAGCACCGGTTGCCGGAGCCGGAGGCGCTCCGCGTCGCCAGCCAGATCTGCGCCGCCGTCGGGCACCTGCACGAGCGCGGGTTCGTCCACTACGACCTCAAGCCGGGCAACGTGATGATCTGTCCCGACGGATCGATCCGCCTCATCGACTTCGGTCTGGCGCACGACGTGGTGACCCACCGCTTCTCGCTCGGCGGGCCGGCCCCCGCCATCGGCTCGGCGGAGTACGTGGCGCCCGAGCAGATCCGCCGCCGGCGCGGCCGCACCAGCGCCGACGTCTACAGCATCGGCGCCATCCTCTACACCATGCTGACCGGGCAGGCGCCGTTCCCCGACGACGATCCGTTCGTCGTGGCCAGCGCGCGCACGCTCGGCGACCCGGCCGCGCCGCGCGCAATCAACCCCCACGTCTCGCCCGAAGCCGAAGAGATCGCGCTGCGCGCGCTGCGTCGCGATCCGGCGGAGCGCTACCGGAGCGCCGCCGCGCTGCAGGCCGACCTCGACGCTCCCTCGCTCGTGGTCGTGACCGGTCTGGCTGGCCGCCTGCAGCCGGTCACCTTCGGCCGCCGCGCCCGGCGCATCGCGTGGCAGATCCTGGTGATGGGCGTGTTTCCGGTCGCCGCGCAGGTTGGCCTCTTCGTCGCGCTCTGGCACCGCTTCGCGCACCGGCACTAAGCGGGCGGCGATCACTTGGCGGCGGCGGCAAACGCTGCTTCAATCGCCGCCATGCCCGACCCGGCCGCGCCGTTTCCGGTCACCCGCGCGCCCGTCGAGAACGAGCGCTTTCGGCGCGGCGCCGACGGACGGTTCGTCAACCTCGACGGCTCGGGCCCGCACCCGTTCAAGGACGTCGTCCGCTGGGCGGTGGCCGACAAGCTCCGCGGCCGCCGCCGCCAGAGCCCGCCGCGCGCCTCCGTGCCGGCGCTGGCGGTCGACGCCGAGGCGCTCCGCGTTCCGCCGCCCCCCGGCGCGGGCGCGCGCCTCACCTGGCTCGGACACGCCAGCTGGCTCGTCCAGATTGGCGGCCAGTCGCTGGTGATCGATCCGGTGCTGGGCACCTCGATCGCCATGATCATCAAGCGCAACGGCCTGCCGCCGCTGGCGGCCGGAGCGCTGCCGCCGATCGCCGCCCAGCTGGTCAGCCACAACCACTACGACCACCTCGACGCCACCTCGTTGCGCGCCATCGGCGCGCCGGTCATCGTCGGCCTCGGCAATGGGCGCCTCGTCGGCGGCCGCCTCCCGGTGACCGAGCTCGGCTGGTGGGACAGCGCCGACGTCGGCGGCGTGCGCGTGACCTTCGTCCCCAGCCAACACTGGAGCCGGCGCCGGCTGGCCGATTCGAACCGCGCGCTCTGGGGCGGGTTCGTGCTCGAGAGCCGTGGCGTTTCGATCTACCACTCGGGCGACACCGCCTACTTCGAGGGGTTCGCCGAGATCGGCCGGCGGTTTCCCCATCTCGACGTCGCGCTGTTACCGATCGGCGCCTACGACCCAGCGTGGTTCATGTCGAAGCAGCACATGAACCCCACCGACGCCCTGCGCGCTTTCCAGGATCTCGGTGCCCGGAAGGTGGTGGCGATGCACTGGGGGACCTTCAAGCTGACGGACGAGCCGCTCGACGAGCCGCCGGCTCTGTTCCGGCAGGGGGCCCGCGACCAGGGCCTGCCCGACGGGGCCGCCCACGTCGCCGCCGTCGGGGAGACGATCGTCCTCCCGGGCCGGCGCGCGTAGTCCCGGCCCCGCCGATCCGGCTACAGGAAACTTTCGCGACCCACGCAAGAAACTTATGGGCGTCGCGAAACCGGAGACTCGTCCCCCGCCATTTTCTCGGGATTTTCGAATGTTACGACCAGGCACGGGTTTTGAATCGACCGCTGGCGTGCTTCGCCGCCTACCCATCTTTGCCGCCGTGACGCTCGTCGCGCTGGCGGCCTCCCTCGGCTTCGCGGCCGAGCTGCCGCCCGAGCCGGCGATTCCGGCCGCGCTGACCCTCGCCGAGGCGATCGCGCTCTTCCGGGCCCACGGCCTCGACCTCCTCATTGCCGAGGCGGCGGCGCAAGGTGCCGAGGGGGACGCAATCGCGGCCGGCGCCATCCAGAACCCCAGCGTCACCGGCGGCTACTACCGGTCGTTTTTCAAGGACCACGCCTTCGAGACGCACAACGGGTGGACCGTCGGGCTCGGCGACTCGAACGCCATCGTCGACACACTGTCGGGCAAGCGCGGGCTGCGGCGAAGCGTGGCCGACGCGGCGCTGGCGGCGGCGCGGCTCGGGCGGGCCGACGCGCAGCGGACGCTGGAGCTGCAGGTCAAGCAGGCCTACTTCCAGGCGGTGGCGGCGGGCGCGGCGCTCGACTTCGCGCGCGAGACCGCCGAGTCGACGACTCACACCTTCGACCTGAACCAGATCCGCTACAAGAGCGGCGCCATCTCCGAGGTCGACCTGTCGCGCACCGAGACCGCCAAGCTGGAGGCGGATCAGGCGGTCGACGCCACCACGCTCGCGCTTCACAACGCCAAGGTGCAGCTCGCTTTTCTCCTCGGCCAG
>DATNDC010000157.1:0-12966 GCA_035607055.1 Polyangia bacterium | reverse complement strand
GGCCCCGCAGAGCTTGCGCCAGAGCGGCGGGGTCGCCTACGCCGAGAAGCGCTTCAACCAGATGGCCATGCTCGCCCTGCAGACGCGGATCGGCACCAGCAGCGAGGCGACCAGCTACACCGGCGGCGCGGTGGGCAAGCTCTGGCTCGAGCCGGCCAAGATGCTCGCCCTCGGCGAGGCGGACGTCATTCGCAAGGTCGTCCCCTCCGGCTCGAGCTCGTTCGGGGAGAACCAGTTCGTCTCCTACCTCGGCGCCACGTTCTTCCCGATCCGCGGCCTCATGGCGGGGGTGGCCTACGAGCGGTACCAGGAGGATCTATCGTTGAAGGACACCGGGCGTAACGCCGTTGACGCCGAGGTGAATTTCTTCCCCTGGGCCCACTTCGAGGTGCTGGCCATCGGCCGCTATCAGTTCTTCGGGCCCGGCGCCGCCCCGGACGCGGCGAGCGCGTCGCTCTTCATGTTCCAGTTGCACTACTATCTATGAGGGCGATCATGGCCATTCCGCACCTTCACCGCCTGATTCGGGTCTTCATTCCGGTCCTGGGCTGGGCGGTCGCGGCGACGTGGGTCGGGGCAGGTTGTACCAGCTATCCGTCGGCGCCCTCGGATCCCGCCTTCGACACCGAGGTGCTGCCTGTCTTCCAGGCCCACTGCACGCGCTGTCACGGCGATGGTCCCGACGGCGGCGGCCTCAACGCCGTCGCAGGGAGCTCGAAGACCGGAGCGACGGCCATGTCTTGTCTGACCCAGTTCAGTGGTTCTGATGCAGGAGCTTGCTCCATGGCCGCGGACACCGACGTAGGCAACCACAAGTTGGACGCCTACGTGCACGGCAGGACGGCGGGCGAGCAGATGCCGCCCCCGCCCGCGGCGCCGCTCAACAGCTACGAGCTCGGCGTCATCGACGCCTGGGTCGCCGAAAATCCCCTCAAGTGCTCGGATTCGCCGAATCCGGATCCGGCGCTCCACTGCGTCGCCGGCAGCTATCCCTAGGCCGAGTCCGGGCGGCTCAGAGCTCGCCGTGGCGCTCGCCGTCGTGGTCGTGCGCGTGCTCCCGCTCCTCGCGGTGACGCTCCTCCTTGCGGCGCTCGTGGTGGCGGTGGTGGTGGCGGCGGCCCTGCGTGGCGTGGACGCCGGCGTGGGCCGGGCGCGCCACCGAGGGGACGCCGAGGGAGATCGTGAGCAGCAGAATGGTCTTCGAGAGGATGCGGGTGGTCATGTGCAGCGGTTATTTTTTCACGACGGCGGCAAACCCGCAACGCCCACGGCGCCCGTCGCGTGCGCCATTGCCACGTCGGAGAGGACCAGATCGTACTCGGCCCGCGTCAGGTTGAGGCGTGCCTGCGTGAGCGCCGACTCCGACTCGAGCAGGTCGGTGGTGGTCGCCGCGCCGGCCTTGAGCGCGGCGTCGGTCACCCGGTAGGCCTCCTCGGCGCTGGCGACCGCCTTCTCCGCGGTGTCGACGGCGCCACGGGCGGCGTCCCCCTGGGCCAGGCTGGCGGTCAGCTCGGCCTCGATCTGCCGGGCCAGCACATCCTGATCGCGGCGGGCGGCGTCGGCCTGGAGAGCGGCGGCCTTGCGCTGCAGGTTGGAGGCGCCCCACTCCCAGACCGCCCACGTCGCCTTGAGGCCGAGGTACGCCTGGTTGGGCGGCGCGAAGAGCTGGCCGTCGGTGCGGATGTAGGCCCCCTCGAGATCGATGTCGGGGAAGAGCGCGTACGTCTTGGCCGCGACTTGGTGGTCGGCCGCCAGGACCAGGTGCTCCTGCTGCTTGAGCTCGGGCCGGTGCGCCTGCGCCTGGGGGAGCAGCGCCGCCAGCGACGGGGAGGCCGCTCGGGCCCGGACCGACGCCAGCCGGGTGGCCGGCGCGACCAGCGTCAGCTCGGCCCCCTCTCCCGGCATCACGCCAATCGCGGCAAACAGCTGCGCCCGCGCCGTCTGGCCTTGGCTGTGCGCCTGCAACCCTTGCTGCTCGGCGTTGGCCACCGCGACCTCGATGCGCAGCAGATCGGCGTTGGTGATCACGCCGCTCGCCAGGCGCGCCTTGGCCACCGTCACCTGCTCGCTGAGCTCGCGCACCGAGGCGCTGGCGATCTGCTCGAGCGCTTGCGCCTCGAACACCTGAAGGAACTGGGTCTCCACCGCCTGGCGGATGTCCGACTCGGCGGCCGCGATCTGATTGCGCTCGCCCGCGCTCTGCTCGGTCAGCGTCTCGCGCTCGTCGTTGGCCCGGAAGAGGCCGAGCAGCGGCTGGTCGAACGAAGCGACGAAGGTGTTCGTCTCCTTGTTGCGAACGACGAAGGCCGGCGCCGACCCCATCATCCCGCCCGCTCCCGTCGAGCCGCCCAGGCCGGTGCTGCCCGCGCTGCCGCCGGCCCCGCCCGGGAGGACGATGGCGAACGGCGCGTTCCAGAGCTGCGCCTCGTCGGTCACGTGGACGGCGGGGAGCATCCGCCGCGTGACCGAGCTGGCGTTGACGTCGGAGGCCTCGGCCCGTTGCCGGGCGGCGACGAGGCGCGGGTTCGTGCGCAGCGCCAGCGCGACGGCGTCGTCGATGGTGAGGGCGCGGGGGGCCGCTCGGGCGGCCCCCGAGGCCAAGGTCACGAGGGACAGAGCCGTGGCGATGGTGACGAAGGGACGGGACATGGGCGTATCTCTACCTCACGTCGACGGTGACGTCTGCCGACAGGCCCGCGCGCAGCGTCCCGTCACCAGGCGGGTTGACCCAGGCGACGCGGACCGGGACGCGCTGCACGACCTTGACGAAGTTGCCGGTGGCGTTGTCGGCGGGAAGCAACGAGAAGCTGGCGCCCGTGCCGCCCGAGAGGCTCTCGACCTTCCCCTGGAACGTCTGGCCGGGGAGGGCGTCGACCTTGATCTCCACCGGCTGGCCCACGTGCATCCGGCCGACCTGCGTCTCTTTGAAATTGGCGATGACGTAGGTGGCGGTCGGCACCAGCTCGATGAGCGGCTGCCCCATGGTGACGAGCTGCCCCTCGTGGACGGTCAGCTTGGAGGCGTAGCCGTCGGCGGGGGCGGTGATCTTGGTGTAGCCGAGCTGCAGCTTGGCCAGCGACAGCGCCGCCTCGGCGCTGCGGACGCGCGCCTGCGACAGGTCGGCGTTGGCGTGCGCGGCGGCGATCTGCGGCGCCACCGGCGCGCTCTGGCTGACCTTGCCGCGCGCCTCGCCGACGCGGCTCTCGGCGCTGCGGCGGGAGTCCTCGGCCAGCGCCACCTGCGCCTCGGCCTGCGCCTTGGCGGCGCGGGCGGCGTCGAAGGCGATCTGCGCGCTGTCGAGCCGCTCCTGCGGCACGGCGTTGGCCTGGCGGAGCGTGCGGGCGCGATCGAGATCGATCTCCGCCTTCTTGAGCTCGGCGTCGCTGCGCGCCAGATCGGCGTGCGCGGCGGCGACCTGCGCGCCGGCGCTCTGGACGCCCGCGGCGCTCCCCGAGAGCGCGGCCTTCGCCGAGGCGAGGCCGCCTTTCGAGGTCGCCTCGACGATCTCCACCTGCGCCTCGGCGCCCGCGGCCTGCGCCTCGGCCGTGGCCAGCTCCGCCTGGGCCTGCTGGACGCGCGCGTCGTAGTCGCTCGGATCGATCTCGATCAGGAGATCGCCCCGCTTGACCTGCTGGTTCTCCTTGATGTGGACGCGCGCCACCGCGCCGGCCACGCGGGTGGCGACCGGGACCATGTCGGCGGCGATCTGCGCGTCGTCGGTGTTCTCGCGCCCGGCGGTCATCAGCGTGTAGGTGCCGATCACCGCCACGGCCACGAGGGCGACGACGCCGAGGATCGCGAACGGCCGTCGCTTGCGCTTGGCCGGGGTCGCCTCGGCGGCGACCGGCGCGATGACGGCGGGTGCGGTCGCTCCGGCGGAAGGAGAAGCCGAACGTTCGTTGGTGGTTTGCGCTGCGCTTTCCATGTCTCTTGTTCTCTCGCTTTCTAGTGAAGATCGATGCGCCGGCCCCGGGTGTGGGTGGGGGAGCGCAGGAAATAGGCGAAGGGGATGACGAACAGGAACGCGACGCCCGCCAGGATGAACATCCGTTCGAACGCCAGCAACGTCGCCTGGCGGGTGACCATTCCCTCGAGGACGCGACCGGCGGCCGCGTGGGCGGTGCCGGGATCCATGCCGCGCGCCAGCAGGCCCCCCTGGATCGCGCCCAGGCGCTGCATCACCTCCGGGCGCCCGGGGACGAGGTGCGAGATCAGGCCGACGCGCGCGCTCTGCACGAAGTGCGGCAGCAGCGTGGCGAAGGCCGCCAGCCCCAGCGAGCCGCCGATCTGGCGGAGCAGCGAGTTGAGCCCGGTGGCGTCGGTCAGCCGGTAGCGCGGGATGCTGGCCAGCGCGACCGTCGTCAGCGGCACGAACAGCGCCGCGAACCCGAATCCCTGGATCATGATCGCCGCCACCACCGAGCTCGACCCGGTGGCGAGCGTGTAGTGCGACATCTGGTAGGCGGAGAACGCCACCAGCACCACGCCGATCGACACCATGATGCGCGGCTGCACGTAGTTGTAGAGCCGTCCCACGAGCGGAATGGCGATCATCATCGCCAGCGCGCGCGGCATGAGCGCCGCGCCCGACTGGACGGCGGAGAAGCCGAGCAGCTCCTGCATGAAGAGCGGCAGGAGGAAGGTGATCGACATCAGGATGGCGAACATCATGGAGCCGATGAGCGTCCCCGAGAGGAAGACCTTGTCCTTGAACAACGAGAGGTCGACCGCCGGCACGGGCGCGGTCAGCTCGCGGATCACGAAGGCGACCAGCAACAGGGCGGCCAGGAAGGTGCAGACGGCGATGGCGGTCGAGGCGAACCAGTCGTTGCGGCTCCCCTCCTCGAGCACGTACTGCAGCGAGGCCAGCCCGCCGGTCATGAGCAGCACCCCCTGCCAGTCGAGGTTCTTGCGCTGCTCGGCGGCGCGGGTGCGGTTGGCGCGGCGGATGTCGTCCGGCTCGTGCACGAACTTCGTCACCATCAAGATGCCGAGCAGGCCGACCGGCAGGTTGATGTAGAAGATCCAGGGCCAGCTCATGTTGTCGATGATGTAGCCGCCCAGCACCGGTCCGGCGGCGGGACCGACGACGACGGCCAGGCCGAACAGCGCCATCGCCATCCCCTGCTCCTCGGGCGGGAAGGTCTGGCGCAGGATCGCCTGCTCGGTCGGCTGCAACGCCCCCGCGCCCAGGCCCTGCAGCGCGCGGCAGAAGACCATCATCGGCAGCGAGCGCGCCAGGCCGCACAGCGCCGAGCCGAGCACGAACAGGCCGAGGCAGAAGAGATAGACGCGCTTCTGGCCGAAGAAGCGGCCGAGGAACGCGGTCAGCGGCATGACCACCACGGTGGCGATGACGAACCCGGTGGTCACCCAGGTTATCTCCTCGACGGTGGCGCCGAGCGAGCCCGAGAGGTGCGGCGTCGCCACGGCGACGATCGAGGTGTCGATGGCCCCCATCAGCGTCCCGAAGGTCACCGAGAGGGTGACCAGCCACTTGTTGACCGGCGCGCGCGCGGGGACGACGGCGCCGAAGGTTCCCGCGGCGGCGCTCACGACGGCACCCCCACGCCGGTCAAGAAGGCGGCCAGCAGCCGATCGGCCTCCACGACCAGCCCCTTGCTCGGGTCCTGGTAGAGCCGGCGCATGACCAGCGCCCGCAGCATCCCGATCAGAAAGAACGGCGCCAGATCGCTCAGCTCGGCGCGGATCACCTTCTCCTTCACGCCCTGGGCGATGAGCTTGTCGACCCGGGCGCGGACCTCGCGCACCTTGTGGCGCATCGCCTCCACCAAGGTGGGGTACGTCCGCTGGTAGCGGCCGGTCTCGCCCTGCAGGAAGATCTGCATGAACTTCCAGTGGCGCTCGTAGTACGTCAGCATCGCCACCACCAGGGCGCGGGCGCGCACGCCGAACGGCCGGTCGGCGGTGGCCTTGAGCGCGCCGTCGAGGTCGGCCAGCATCTCCTTGAACCGCGCCTCGGCCAGGCCCGCCAGGAGCGCCTCGCGATCCGCGAAGTGGTTGTAGAGCGTCCCCACGGCGACGCCCGCGCGGGCGGCGATCTCGCCCATGTGCGCGGCGTGCAGCCCGGCGTCGGCGAAGACCTCTTCGGCGGCGGTGAGCACCGCCTGCAGGGTCGTCTCCCTGAACCGCTCGCGCAGGCTCTGGGGTTGACGTTCAAGTGTTGAACGGCGATTCATGTCATGAATAAGCTCCGCTTTTGGAGCCCGGCTGTCAAGGGGTTTGGGCGGGCCCCCTCGGGATGCTCAGCCGGCCGCGCGGTTCCAGGCGACGCCCACGAAAGTGGGCTCGGGCACCAGGGTGACGCCGAAACGCGCCTCGACCGTGCCGGCGACCTCCTGCGCCAGGGCCAGCAGCGCGGCCGTGGTGCCGCCGCCGTGGTGGACCAGCGCCAGGGCGTGGGCGCTGGAGATCCCCACCGGGCCTCGCCGCGTCCCCCGGCCGAAGCCCGCCCGCTCGATGAGCCAGCCGGCCGACAGCTTGACGCGACCGTCGCCAACCGGCCAGCGCGGCATCCCCGCCGTCTCGCCGCCCGCGCGCGCGGCGACCGCGTCCGCGGCGGCGGTCTCCAAGATGGGGTTCATGAAGAACGAACCGGCGCTGTGCCGGTTGGGATCGCCCGGGATCACCAACATCGACTTCCGCGCGCGCAGCGCGAGCACGGTCGCGCGCGCGTCGGCCAGCGAGGGCCGGGCGCCCGCCAGCGCGTCGCCGAGCTCGCGGTAGCGCAACGTGGGGGGGACCCCCGGGCGGAGGCCCAGCGTGACGCCGAGGACGACGAAGCGGTCGGGCTCGCGCTTGAAGGCGCTGTCGCGGTAGCCGAAGCCGCAGGCTTCGGGGGGAAGGTCGCGCGTGCGCCAGGTCCCGCGCTCGAGCACCCGCACCGAGCGGATCGTCTCCGCGACCTCCTGGCCGTAGGCGCCGACGTTCTGGATCGGCGTGGCGCCGACCAGGCCCGGGATTCCGGACAGGCACTCGATCCCTCCCAGCCCGCGCGCCACGGCCTCGGCGACCAGCGCGTCCCAAGCCTCGCCCGCCGCGGCGATGAGCCGCACCTCGCCCCCGGCCGATTCGAAGCGGCTCCCGCGCGTCGCCATGCGGACGACCAAGCCGTCGAACCCGGCGTCGCCGACCACCAGATTCGAGCCGCCGCCCAGGACCAGCACCGGCAGACCGCGCGCTTCCGCCCAGCGCAGGGCCTCCGCGACCTCGCCCTCCTCGGTGACCTCGGTGAAGTGGCGCGCCGGTCCGCCGAGCTCCAGCGTCGTCAGCGGCCCGAGCGGGACCGCCTCGCGGATCACCATTGCCACGCGGTCAGAATACGATCTTATTCGGGACCCTGAGCGGGTCCCGCGCCCCCGCGATGGACTTCACGCGGCGAAGCCGGCGCTTCGTCGACGCGATCATCCACCGGTCAGGTCTTCTCCGGCTCCCAGAGCGGCTCCGGCTCGCCGTAGAGGCGGGCGGCGTGGCGGCTCATCACGAACAGCGCATCGGAGAGCCGGTTGACGTAGGGGACGACGGCCGCGCCGATGGGCTCGCTGTCGCCGAGGCGCACGATCAGGCGCTCGGCGCGACGGCAGACGGTGCGCGCCAGATGCAGGTACGCGGCGACCATCCCGCCGCCGGGGAGGACGAAGGAGCGTAGCTCGGGGAGCGTCTCGTTCCAGGCGTCGATCTCCTTCTCCAGCGCCGCCGCGTGGCGCGGCTCGATGACCGGCTGGGTGGGGCGCCGGTCCTCCGCCCGCGTGGCCAAGTCGCTCCCCAGGTTGAAGAGCTCGTTCTGCATGCGCAGCAGGATCGCCGCCAGCGCCGCCGCGCCCTCGGGCGCGCCGGGCGCGTCCAGGGCCGTCCGCGCCAGGCCGAGGCAGGCGGAGAGCTCGTCGATCGTCCCATAGGCCTCGATGCGCGGCGAGTCCTTGCGTACCTTCTGTCCGCCCACCAGGCGCGTGTCGCCGCCGTCGCCCGCTTTGGTGTAGATCCGATTCAGCCTGACCATGTCCGCCTCATACCCCGAAGCGGCGGCGCTGTTCAAACCGCTCCCCCGCGCGATCCTCTTCGACGCCGGGTTCACGCTGACGTTCCACGACGGCGCGCGGCTCGCGGCCTACGCCGCCCAGGCAGGCGTGAGCGCGGACCCCGCCGCGCTGGAGCGGGCCGAGCGCGCGCTGCGCGAGGAGTTTCGCGAGACGCCGGGGGTCGTCATGCGCACCCACCACGACGGCGGCTTCAGCTGGCACGAGCGCCTCTACCGCCGTTTGCTGGCGCTGGCCGAGACGCCGGGCGATTCGGTCTCGCTCGATCGCGCCGCCTCGGTCATCCTGCGCGAGCACCGGGCCAGCAACGCCTGGCGGCGCGTCGGCGCCGGGGTGCGCGAGTCGCTGGAGCGTCTGCGGGCCGCCGGGTTCGAGCTGGCCGTCGTCTCCAACAGCGAGGGGACGATCGAACAGATGCTCGTCGAGGTGGGCCTGCGCCCGCTGCTCGACACGGTCGTCGACTCCGCCGTCGTCGGCTTCACCAAGCCCGACCCCCGCATCTTCGCCGTGGCGCTCGACCGGCTGGGCGTCGCCGCGGCCGACGCGCTCATGGTCGGCGACTCTCCCTCCGCCGACGTCGACGGCGCCCACGCCGCCGACCTCCGCGCCGCCCTCCTCGATCCCTACGACTTCTACCCCTGGAGCCCCGCCCCCCGCTTCACCGACGTCCCTCAGTTCACAACGGCTCTCCTGGCCGCAACAGCTTCGGCGTAGAGCGCGCGAAGCGCCGCGACCTTTTCCCCAGGAGGCGCGGCTTCGCCGCGCCGGCGCCGACCTGAGAAGGGGGAGCCCGTGAGGGGGACCAGTCCCCCTCACGCAGCGAGCGCAGCGAGCGCTAAGCCAGCGCGTCCTTGGCGGCCTTGACCGGGCGGGCCTTGAGGACCTTGCGCGCCGGCTTGGCCTTGATCGTGATCGGCTCCTTGGTGAAGGGGTTGATCCCCTGGCGCTCCTTGGTGGCCGGCTTCTTCACGACGACGAACTTGGCGAACCCCGGGAGGACGAAGATCCCGTTCTTCTTCAGCTCCTTGTGGCCGACGGTGGTCAGCGACTCGAGGACGCGAGCCACGTCCTTGCGCACCAGCTTGTCCTTGTGAGCGTCAGCGATCGACTGGATGATCTGGGACTTCGTCAACACCTTCGCCATGTCGTTCTCCTTTTCGAGCTTGTCGAGCGGGCGGCGCTGCTCTTGCCCGCGTTTCAGGGGCAAGACTCTAAAGACAAAGATCGCGCGACGGAACAAAAAACAGCAGAAAAGTCGGTAAAAATGAGTGACGCGGGCCGCAGCTGCGTCGGCGGAGCCTTTTTCTTGCGCCTCGCCCGCGAATCACGTTACGGAAAAGCGATATGCACGACGATGCGCCCGCGCCGTTCCTCAAGTGGGCGGGCGGCAAGCGTCAGCTCTTACCGCGCATCCTGGATCTCGCACCCGCGCGTATCGAGACCTACTACGAGCCGTTCGTCGGGGGCGGCGCCGTCTTCTTCGCGCTGGCGGCCGGAAAGCGCTTCGGGCGCGCCGTGCTCGGCGACGCCAATCCCGAGCTGGTCAACTGCTACGAGAGCGTTCGCGACGACGTGGCCGGCGTGATCGCCGAGCTGCGGAAGCACCGCAACACCAAGGCCGACTACTACAAGGTCCGGGCCAAGGATCCGAGCCGGCTCTCCAAGACGGCGCGCGCGGCGCGCGTCATCTACCTCAATCGCTGCGGCTACAACGGCCTCTATCGCGTGAACAGCGACGGGCGCTTCAACGTCCCCTTCGGCAGCTACGCGCGGCCCAACATCTGCGACGTCGCTCGGCTCGAGGCGGCGGCGCGCGCGCTCGCCGAAGTCGACCTCGTCTGCGGCGACTTCCGCGACGTATTGGCTGAACGGCAGCCCGGCGAAAACGACTTCGTCTATCTCGATCCGCCCTACGTACCCATTTCCCGGACCGCCTCCTTCACCGCCTATGCGCAACGCGCATTCGGCCCCGACGATCAACGACGCCTCGCCGAGACGCTCCGCGCGCTGTCGCGCGAACAGGTGCCGGCGTTGCTTTCCAACTCGTACTGCAGCGACACGCGCCGCCTGTATGCGGGACCGGATCTCATCTACAAGAAGGTTCCAGCCCGGCGCGCGATCAATTCCGTCGGGGCCGGTCGAGGGCTCGTCGACGAGATTTTGGTCCGGACGGTGGCGATCAGATAGAGCGGTTCAGAGAATAGTTCTTCGGGTGCGCCCATTAGGCCGGTCGGCTCTGGACGGCCGCCGGGACCGGCTGAAAGCGCGCCTGAGCGGGCAGTGCGCCGTGCTATGGTGCCGCGCCATGAAGCAGCTCTGCGCCCCCCTGCTGGCCCTCGCTCTGGCGCTCCCCCTGGGCTGTTCACATAAGGCGGGTGGTGCGGCGTCGGCCCAGTCCAAGTCGGGCAAGGGCGCCGGCGGCCTGGTCATCGACGACGTCCGGGCCGGGCAGGGGGCGACGGCGGTGAAGGGCAAGCTGGTGTCGGTCCACTACACCGGCCACTTGACCGACGGGACCAAGTTCGACAGCTCCTACGACCGCGGGCAGCCGATCGATTTCCACCTCGGCGCGGGCGAGGTGATCGCCGGCTGGGACCAGGGGATCGAGGGGATGAAGGTGGGCGGCAAGCGCAAGCTGACCATCCCGCCCGAGCTCGCCTACGGGGCGCGGGGGACGCCGGGCGGGCCGATTCCGCCCAACGCCACCCTGGTGTTCGACGTCGAGCTGGTCGCCGTGCGGTAACGGACGCCAGACCCCTGGCATCTTTGACGTTGGTTTTCGCGCTAGCGAAAGCGCGAAACTTGACTAAACTGCGCGCCCTTACCACCGCACCCGAAGGAAAAAACCGGTCATGGCCTCCATCTCGCTCGACAAGGTCCGCAACATCGGAATCTCCGCCCACATCGACTCGGGGAAGACCACGCTCTCCGAGCGCATCCTGTTCTACACGGGCAAGATCCACAAAATCGAGGAGGTCCGCGGCAAGTCCGGGGTCGGCGCCAAGATGGACTCGATGGATCTCGAGCGCGAGAAGGGGATCACCATCCAGTCGGCCGCCACCTACTGCGAGTGGAAGGGCTACAACATCAACCTCATCGACACGCCCGGCCACGTCGACTTCACCATCGAGGTCGAGCGCGCGCTGCGCGTCCTCGACGGCGCCGTGTTGGTGCTGTGCGGCACCTCGGGCGTGCAGTCGCAGTCGTACACCGTCGACCGCCAGATGCGCCGCTACAACGTGCCGCGCCTGGCCTTCATCAACAAGCTCGACCGCGCGGGCGCCGATCCGGCCCGGGTCACCCATCAGCTCAAGGAGAAGCTGCGCCACAACACCATCACCACCCAGCTGCCGATCGGCGCCGAGGGTGACTTCGAGGCGATCATCGACCTCGTCACGATGAAGGCGTTCTACTTCGACGGCGACGACGGTGAGGACGTCCGCGAGGAAGAGATCCCCGCCGATCGCCTGGAAGAGGCCAAGACCGCCCGGCACGACATGATCGCCTCCATCGCCGATCACGACGACGTCATCGCCGACAAGTTCCTGGCCGAGCAGGACCCGTCGGTCGAGGAGATCCGGGCGGCCATCCGGCGCGTGACCATCGCGCTCAAGATGACGCCAGTCTTCATCGGCTCGGCCTACAAGAACAAGGGCGTCCAGCTCCTGCTCGACGGCGTGAACATGTACCTCCCCAACCCCAAGGAGGTCACCAACGTCGCGCTCGATCAGAACAAGAAGGAAGAGAAGGTGATCCTCGAGGCGGACGCCAAGAAGCCCTTCGTGGGCCTGGCGTTCAAGCTGGAGGACGGCCGCTACGGGCAGCTCACCTACATGCGCATCTATCAGGGGACGCTCTCCAAGGGCGACTTCATCGTCAACAACAGCGCCAACCAGAAGCGCGTCAAGGTGCCGCGCCTCGTCCGCATGCACTCGAACGAGATGAACGACATCGAGACCACCTCGGCGGGGGACATCGTGGCCCTCTTCGGCGTCGAGTGCTCGTCGGGCGACACGTTCACCAACGAGTCGATCAACTACACGATGACCTCGATGCACGTGCCCGAGGCCGTCATCTCGCTGGCGGTCGCCCCCAAGGACAAGGGGAACGCCGCCAACTTCTCCAAGGCGCTCAACAGGTTCACCAAAGAAGACCCCACCTTCCGCGTCCGCCGCGACGAAGAGTCGGCCCAGACCATCATCAGTGGCATGGGCGAGCTGCACCTCGAGATCTACATCGAGCGCATGAAGCGCGAGTACGCCTGCGAGGTGATCTCCGGCAAGCCCCAGGTCGCCTACCGCGAGGCGATCGGGCAGCACTCGGAGTTCAGCTACACGCACAAGAAGCAGACCGGTGGCTCCGGCCAGTACGGCAAGGTGGCGGGGTACATCGAGCCGCTTCCCGCCGAGCACCCGACCGGCTTCGAGTTCGAGGACGACATCGTCGGCGGCTCGATCCCGCGCGAGTTCATCCCCGCCTGCGAAAAGGGGTTCCGCGAGGCGACCAAGAAGGGTCCGCTCATCGGGTTCCCCATCGTGGGCGTCAAGTGCGTCATCAACGACGGCGCCTCGCACCCCGTCGACTCGTCGGAAATCGCCTTTCGCACGGCGGCGCTCATGGGCTTCCGCGAGGCCTACGCCGCCGCCAAGCCGACCATCCTCGAGCCGATCATGCGGGTCGAGGTGCAGTTCCCCGAGGAGTTCCAGGGCGCGGTCATGGGCCAGCTCAACCAGCGCCGCGGGACCATCATCTCGTCGGAGAAGCAGGAAGGCTTCGTCCAGGCGATGGCCGAGGTGCCGCTCAACGACATGTTCGGCTATTCGACCGATCTCCGCTCGGCGACGCAGGGCAAGGGCGAGTTCACCATGGAGTTCCAGAAGTACGCCGAGGTGCCCAAGCAGGCGCGCGA
>DATNDC010000156.1:0-13625 GCA_035607055.1 Polyangia bacterium | reverse complement strand
GTCACCCCCGCCGGCGCCGTCTGGGGCGGCGTCTGGTAGGGGCACGATGAACGTGCGGCGCGCCTCTCCCCTTCTCCTCGCTCTGCTGGGCACGCTGCCCGCGACGGCGGCCTGCTACGACCTCAACAAGGTGCCCACCGGACCGCGCTGGATCGACGACTTCAGCGCCTCGAAGCCGACCTGGAGCGTGTTCGCGCCCTGGCGCTGCGGCTCGCTCATCCCGCCGCCAACCGGGCATGACGGTGGCGTCGCCGACGGCGGCCAGACCGACGGCGGGAGGACCGACGCCGGAAGCGACACGGCGGTCGACGCCGGTGTCTCGCTCTCCCTCTGTCCGCTCGTGCGGGAACCGGACGACACGAATGCCCTCGATCCATCCGACAACATGAACCTCACGTTCACCTTCGACATCCCCGAGGACATGGGCGTCCAGGACGCCATTGTTCAGACGGTCCTGCTCACGGCCGGTCCGGTGGACTTCACTGGCTTCCGACAGCTCGTGTTCAGCCTCAAACTCTCGACCACGAACCCGTCTCCGGCGGGCACGGGGCTGAGCGTGGTGCTCGGATGCTCGCGGAACGGCACCGACAAGTCCGCCAGCCAGACGGTGCCGGCCACGATGTACACCCTCGACTCGACCGCCTGGTGGCCGATCCACCTCGACGTCTCTCTGTTCTACGGGCCGACGTCGCTCAGCCAGGCGTGCCTGAGCCAGATCGACAGCATCAGCTTCCTGGTGCCCCCGGGAACGAATGACTTGCCGAGCTTCGACGGCACGCTGTCGCTCGACAACATCTCGCTGCAGAACGACTGACGCTACTCGTAAGGGTTCTTCTGGTCGAAGGTGACCGCCGGTGCCGGCGACGATGGCGGCGTGACCGGCGGCCGGGGCGGCGCCGCGGCGGGCGCGACCGCCTCGGGCGTGAGCTGTTTCGGGACTAAGGCGACGTGGTGGCGAGGACGGGCTGGCGCCGGTCGAGCGGCGGCCGGCGTGGCGCTCACCGCCGCGCTGGCGGGCGTCGTGCTGGCAGGGAGAATCGGAGCCGCCGCTGCCGCCATCTGCGGCGCGAGCCGGACCGGCGCGGGCCCGACCGCCGGGGCCGTTCCCGCGGTCGGTGTCTCGTTCGCCCGCCGATGGCCGAGCAGGCCCAGACCGGCGAGCGCCACCGCGACGCCCCCCACCGCGGCCAAGATCGGCAGCAGGCGCCGCCGGCCGGGAGCAGACCCGCTCGCCACCGAGCGCCCGGCGACCACCTCCGGAGCGGGCGCGGGTGGTTCGAAGCGGCCGGGGCTGGAGTCCTCGAGCTTGGGCGCGGGCCAGACCTCGTGCGTGGCGAACGGAAGCAGCGACGTCGCCAGCGCCTCCGCCGACGCCGGCCGCCCCGCCGGATCCGACGCGAGGGCGCCGGAGATGATTGCCACCAGCGCCGCCGGGAGATCGGGCGCCAGCGACTCGAGCGGCGCCGCCGGCTGCGTGGCGATGTGGTGCAGGATCGCGTTCGGCGAATCACCGGGGTGCGGCTTTCGCCCCGAGCAGAGCTCGTAAAGGATCGCGCCCAGCGCATAGAGGTCGGAGCGCTGATCGACGGTCTTGTCGCCTCGCGCCTGCTCGGGGGACATGTAGGCCACCGTCCCCACCACCGCGCCGGTGCGCGTGGCGGCGTTCATCTCGTCGGCCGCCTGCAGCTTGGCGACGCCGAAATCGAGGACCTTCAGCAGGTCGGTGCCGTCCTGCCGCCGGCAGACGAACAGGTTCTGCGGTTTGAGATCGCGGTGGACGATCGCCGCCGCATGCGCGACCGCGATCCCCCGCGCCGCCTGCGCCACCAGGTCGGCCGCCCGCCCGACCGGCAGCCGCGCCTCGCGCCCGAGGAGCGCGGTCAGGCTCTCGCCGACCAGGTACTCCATGACGATGTAGGGGGCGCCGTCCTCGGCGATGCCGAAGTCGACCGCCGCCGCGACGTGCTCGCTCTCGAGCGCGCCGGCCGCCTGGGCCTCGTGGTGGAAGCGGGTCAGGATGTCGCGCCGCTCGGCGAGCTCGCGGCGCAGGAACTTCACCGCGAAGCGCCGCCGCACGACCGCGTGCTGCGCCTCGTAGACGACGCCCATCCCCCCCTGGGCCAGCAGGCGGGCGATCCGGTACTTGCCCCCCACCAGCGCGCCGACGCGCCTGGCGGCGGCGTCGTCGGTCATTCGGGCTTCTCCTCGGGCCGCCGCAGCGCCTCGAGATCGACCGCCTGCCCCTCCATCAAGCGGTAGGCGCGCTGGCGGCTGATCCCCAGCATGGCCGCCGCGCGCGCCACGTTGCCGCCCGACGCGCGCAGCGCGACGACCAGCGCGGGGAGCTCGACCGGCTCGGG
This sequence comes from Polyangia bacterium, assembly GCA_035607055.1. GTDB lineage: Bacteria > Myxococcota_A > Polyangia > Fen-1088 > Fen-1088 > JADGRB01. The sequence goes on along the minus strand of DATNDC010000156.1, from coordinate 11,265 downwards.
CGGCAGCGGGGCGGCCGGCGCCGCCGGACGCGCGGCCAGCGGGTCGGGATCGCGGCTCTCCCCGCCGGCGCCGGCGATGCGCTCGGGCAGGTGCTGCGCGCGCAGCGTCACCTCCCGGCCGTGCAGGGTCAGCAGGCGCTTGGCCAGCAGCACCAGCTCGCGGACGTTGAACGGCCAGTCGTGCATGCAGAGCCGCTCGGCGAAGTCGCTCTCCATCGACGGCGCGTGCCCCTGCGCCAGCGCCTCGAGGAGGTGCGAGAACAGCGGCAGGACATCCTCGCGCCGGCGCCGCAGCGGCGGCAGCTTGACCGCCAGGCCGTCGAGCCGTGCCAGCAGATCGGCACGGAACCGCCCCGCGCGGACCGCCTCGATGAGCGGCTGCTGCCCGGCGACCACCACCCGCACGTCGATCGGGACCGGGCGGATCTCGCCGAGCGGCTGCACCTCACGCTCTTCCAGCACGCGCAGCAGCTTGGCCTGCAGGGGGAGCGGCAGGTCCGACACCTCGTCGAGCAGCAGCGTGCCGCCGTGCGCGCCGCGGAAGAACCCGGCGCTGGCCCGATCGGCCCCGGTGAAGGCGCCGCGGCGATAGCCGAACAGCTCGCCTTCGGCCAGCCCCTCGGGCAGCGCCGCGCAGTTCACCCCCACCAGCGGGCCGGGCCGGCCGCTCCAGCGGTGGAGCGCCCGCGTGACCAGCTCCTTGCCGGTGCCGGTCTCTCCTTCGAGGACGATCGGCAGATCGCTGGCCGCCGCCTGCCGCAGCGGCGCCAGCGCCGTCTGCAGCGCCGCCCCGCCCCACAGGCCCGGCGCGATCTCGCTGAACGCGCCCGGCGTCGCGGTGACGAGGCCGACCCAGCCGCCCAGCCGGACCACGTCGCCCACACCGATCGCCGACTCTGAAACCGGACGCCCGTTCACCCGCACCCCGTTGCGGCTCCCCAGATCGGCGATGCGCGCGCCGCCGTCGGCGGCGATGCGCAGGACCGCGTGGCGGCGCGAGACGTCGTTCCCGCTCAGGCACACGGCCGAGGTCTCGTCGCGGCCGATGCTCAGCTCCCGCGCGCCGCCAGCGCCGAGGTCGACCGGCCCGATGGCGCGCGGAAACAACCAGACCAACGCGGCCTGATGAGAGTCTACACTCGCGGCCGAGGCCGCCTCGGTAACCGTCGTGGTCCCGCCGACCGAGCTCATGACGAGCGATCGATCAATAACACGACCGCTGCCCGGTGCGGGGAAAGAGCGCGACCGGAACGTCGAAAACCCCGTCGGCGCCGGGGTTCCGCGGCTCAGGGGACCTTGCGGAAGGCGAACGCGCGCTCGACGTGGACCGCGCCGCCGCGCGGGGCGGTGAAGGTCCAGCGGCTCATGGCCGACTTCACGCAGTCCATGACGTCCAGATCGACCGGGGTCGTGGCCACCACCTCGGTCGGCCCGGTCTCCCCGGAGGGCTCGATGGTCCAGCGCAGCCAGAGCTGGTCGGCCGTCACCTTGCCGACCGCGACCTGCTTGGCACGGGCCACGTCGACCCGACAGTTGTCCAAAGCCTCGAAGTAGCCGGCGATCTCGCGGTCGAGTCGCGCCGGCGCGATCACCCCCTCCGGGGGTCGCGGGGGCGGCGCGTCGGCGATATCGGCGGCCACCGGCTTGATCGACTTTTCGCCGTTGCCGGCCCACTGCAGCTCCTGCGGCACGGGCGTGGGCGCCGGCGCGGGGGCGGTGTCGGGTGAGACACCGACCTTCCCGGTCTCATAGAGCGAGGGCCCCGACAGCAAAGCCGAGGGCGACAGCGGATCGCCGGCCGGGGCGGCGGGACGGGCCGGCGGAGCCGCGCGGGCCGGGGCGCTGGCCAGCGGCCCAGTCGTTCCCAGCGCCACAAAAAGTGGCGCCAGTCGCACGCCCCATGTCGACCAGACAAAACGGCCGAGCTTCATGGACCCGACCTCCTACAACAACGAACCTGTCCATTGGACAAGCTCTGTACAAGTCCGCCCGTGCCCGGTCAGTACTTGAACCAGCGCATTTCAGGCGGACCGTTGAGGTCGAAGAGGAACCCGAAGCCGAAATTGATGAGCCCGTTCGCCTCGATGAGCTGGCGCGGCGGGTTGGGGAAGGGCGCCGCCTCCTTGAAGGCCTCGACCGCCTCGTCGTCGAGAAAATCGAGGCCGCTCGGCTGGTAGACCGCCACGTTGCCGAGCCTGCCGTCGGGCTTGAGCTGGATGCGCAGCTCGGTGTAGCGGTTCTTGCGGCCGTAGATCATTCCGGTCGGATCGCGCTCGCGGTACGACTCCTCGGGGTGCCAGTGCTCGGCCACCTGCCGTTTGACGCGGTTGAAGAACGAGGCGAAGCGCCACTTTTTGGAGTTGAGCGCGGTCTCCTCGCCGTCGTCCACGTTGTTGAGCGCGTCCTGCGTCCCGGGGCCGACGGCGCGCGCCATCTGCTGGTCGGTCGGCAGCAGCGCCAGGCCCTGGCCGCCGTGCGCGCCCCCACCGGCGCGCGGCCGCCCGTCCGCGCCCTGGCCGGAGAACACGCCCCCCTCTTCGGGGCGCCCCGGGTCGGGCGCGCCGTACGCGGCGCCCGAACGCCCGACCCGCGCCGGCAGGCCCGACGCCGACTGGGCGCCGCGGAGGAATCGACCCAGATCGGGCGTCCGCATCGCCAGCCGGCCGTCGCCCTTCGGCGCCTGGGGCTGCGACGTCGCCGCCGTGCCGGACTCATCGCCCTGCCGCGCGTTGTCCTGGAAATGTCCGTACTTCTTGGTCTCGTGGGTGACCGTGCTGTCGTGCTCGGAGACGAACTTCGCGCTGTCGGGCCGGTGCTCCTCGCGCGGCGCCGGCAGATCGACGACCTGCCCGGGCGGGTGGACCGATTCTTCCTCTTTGCGGGTCTCCTCGGCCTTGCGTTCCTCCTCCTGCTTCTCCAGATCGGCCACGATCTCGCGGGCCGCGTCCTCGTCGATCATGCCGACGTCGATCGACGACCCCTCGCCACCGCCGGAGAGCGTGCGGGCCAGCTCGGCGCTGCGCGGGGCGTAGAGGTAGAGCCCCACGCCGACGATCAGGATGATCTCGGCGTGCAGCAGCGCCGCGACAGCCAGCCAGAATCCTATCTTCCGCCCATGGCGACGCCCGCCGATGTGCGTGTCCCCGCGGCTATCGCCGGCGGCGCCAGATCGTCGTTGGCTGGTCACACGCATGTCGCAGCCTCACCCAGCGTGTCAAATCTAGCGCCGCCGCGGCGAGATTACTCCTGGATTTAGAGCCTAGCGGACGACGGGATTGTCGAATATCACGCGCAGCGACACCGGCAAGGGGCGCGCCGACCCGGGGTCGGGCATGGGCGGAAACGGGGCCGCGCGGCGGACGGCCCGGACGGCGGCGGCGTCGAATTCCTCGAAACCTGACGACTTGACGACGCGCGGCCCATCGCTGATGCGGCCGTTCACGTCGACGACGAAGGCGACGATCGTCTCCCCTTCGAGAAGGCGGACCGCCAGCGACCGCGGAAACTCCCGGATTCTCCGGACACGCTGCTGAATCTCGTCGGAGTAGCGCTGGTAGCGGCGGTCGCGGGTCCGCTCCTCGACGTCGGGGCCCATTTCGCGGGGGTTGGGCGCGCCCAGCTCGGCGGGGGCGTCGCCGGACGTCGGCCGCGCGACGGCGCCGGGCGTGTCGGCCGGTCCGTGCCCGTCGGCGAAGGCAACCGGCCGCGGCGCCGCGGCGCGCGAGAAGTCCGTGATGCCGGGGTGGAGCTCGGCGGACGCGGTTCGCTGCGTGCGATCGTCGACGGCGGCGCCGGGATGCTGCACGTCGAAGCTCCGCTTCCCCGCCTCGGCGTCCAGGGGGCCGACGCCGTGCGCGGCGTTCGGGTGGAGATCGACGCGCGCAGCGAGCGGCTTCCCTTCCGACGGCGCCGCCGGCGTCGGGGTGAGCGACGCGCCGCCCGGCTCGCCGCCCAGCGCGGGCGCGGTCGCGGCGGCCGCGGGCGAGATCGGCGCCCGGCTGGGAGCCGTCGAACGCACCGAGTCGCCGATCCCCACCCTCGGCTCGCGCCGGATCGCCTGCATTGAAGCGCGCCGGCGCGACGTACGCAGCTCGGCAGACTGCGCCTCGCTGGCGCCGTCGGTGAGCCGCGAATGGAGCGTCGAGCTGTCGCGCCGGAAGGCGTGCGCCGGCGGCGCGCCACCCGCGGCGCCACGATCGGGCGCGGGCGGGCGGCGGTCGCGCCCGTCGGCGTCGGCGGGCGCGACCGTCACCGGGGCGGGATTGTCCCGCTCGCCGGGCGGCGCATCCAGCGGCCGAGCGAGCGGCGGAGGCGCGTCGATGGGCGGCAGGTCGGCCACGTCGAGGCTGGCGACCTCGACCGGGACGGCGAGGGGCAACAGCGCCGGCAAGGCCCGGTGGGCGTCGGCCGCCGCCTCGCCGGCCACCGGAGCGGCCGGCGACCGCCCGTAAAGCGCCAGCCCCAGCAGCACGCCGGCATGGACCAGGGCCGAGGCGGCGACCGCGGGCGCCCAGCCGGCTCGGCGCCGCCTGGCTCGCCCGGTCTTTGCCGCCTCGGACATCAGTGGCGCCGCCTGCTCTTATGAAGGTAGCATGTGAGCCCGGTCGAACATGGATCTGGAACGCCGCCTCAAGCGCGACATGGGCCGCGCCATCGGCGATCACCGTCTCATCGAAGACGGTGATCGGATCATGGTGGCCATCTCTGGAGGCAAAGACAGCTACGGCCTGCTCGTCTTGTTGCACGACCTGCAGGCCCGGGCGCCCGTGGCGTTCGATCTGGTGGCGGTGCACCTCGACCAGGGGCAGCCGGGCTATGACGGCGCACCCTTGGAGCGCTGGCTCCAGGGGTGCGGCGTTTCCTACAAAATCCTACGTGAGAACACCTACGCCATCGTCACCGACAAGATCCCCGAGGGGAAGACCTACTGCTCACTCTGCTCGCGGCTGCGGCGCGGAATCCTCTACCGCGCCGCCGGTGAGCTCGGCTGCAACAAGATCGCCATCGGCCACCACCGTGAGGACGCCCTCGAGACACTGCTCCTGAACCTCTTCTTCGGCGGCAAGCTGGCGACCATGCCGCCGCGCCTGGTGACCGACGACGGCCGCTTCGTCGTCATCCGCCCGCTGGCCTACGCGGCGGAGGCCGACCTGGCTGCGTTCGCGGCGGCGCGCGAGTTCCCGATCCTCCCGTGCAAATTGTGCGGGTCCCAAGAAGACGCGCAGCGCAAGCAGATGAAGGCCCTGCTCGCCTCGCTCGAGCGCGACAATCCCACGCTGCGCCAGTCCATGGTCGCAGCGTTGGGGAACGTCGTGCCGTCGCATTTGTACACCCGGTCGCCCGGCTCGGCACCCACTGGCCCGGGATCTACGGCGGCGGCCGCCCTTTCCGACGCGGCGGTCGTCGAGTTCCCCTTGATCGCGGCCTCGGCATTGCGGCGGGACTGACTGGCGCCGAGGCGCCGCTTTCTTCCCGCCGAGCCCTCGCTTCAGCTTCGTGCGGAGCGCACCGAGCGCCTCGACCCACCGCCGAGGGCCGCACGATACTTTTTTCGGCGCGTGGGCTGCCTTTAATGTCATAGACGCAGCCCACGCGCCGAAAAAAGTCCACGGGCGGCCAGAGGCGTCAGGTCAAGGCGAGGCGTTTGCGCCGCACGTAACGGACGCAAGCTACGTCAAGGGGCCGAAGCCAGGGGCCGAAGCCAGGAGCCGAAGCCAGCGTGTCAGGCGATCCCCGGGCGGGCCCCGACTTTTCGTGACCGCGCGCCTTTGCCGGCGGTAGCAGCGCCGGTGCTCGCGGAGGCGGACGCCGAGGCGGAGGCTTTGGAGCCGAGCGGGCGCGCCAGCGCGAGCTCCAGGACCTCGTGCATCGTGCGCACCGGCCGCACCGACAGCTTGTCGGTGATGTAGCTCGGGATCTCCGTCAGCTCGGGGGAGTTCGCGGCCGGGATGATGGCCGTGGTGATGCCGGCGCGCGTGGCGGCGAGCAGCTTCTCCTTGAGCCCGCCGATCGGCAGCACCTTGCCCCGCAGCGTGAGCTCGCCGGTCATCGCCACGTCGTGGCGCACCGGGATGCCGGAGACGAGCGAGACGAGCGCGCAGGCCATCGTCACGCCGGCCGAGGGGCCGTCCTTGGGGACGCCGCCCGCCGGGACGTGGATGTGGATCTCGCGGCCCGAGTAGAATTCGGCGTTCAGGCCCAGCGCCAGCGCGTGCGCGCGCGCGAAGGAGAGCGCGGCCTGGGCCGACTCCTTCATCACGTCGCCGAGCTGCCCGGTCAGGATGAGCGACCCCTTGCCGGCCATCGTCTGCGCTTCGACCAGCAGCACCTCGCCGCCGTACTGGGTCCAGGCCAGGCCGTTGACGGTGCCGATCTCGGCGGCGCGGTGGCGCTCCTCGGGCAGATAACGGGGCGGCCCCAGAAAGGCCGGGACCTCTTCGATGCCGATGGTCGGCGCGCGTGGGGTGGTCACGCTGCCGGTGGTGGCGCGCGCCGACTCCTCCACGACCCGCCGCGCGATCTTGCGCGCCAGGTGGGCGATGAGGCGCTCGAGCTCGCGCAGCCCCGACTCGCGCGTGTACTCGCTGACGATCCGCCGCGTCACCTCGCGGTTGATGACGATCTCGTTGGCGGTCAGGCCCGCCTCGGCGATCTGCTTGGGGATGAGGTAGCGCTCGGCGATGGCCAGCTTTTCTTCCTCGGCGTAGCCCGAGAGGCGAATTGTCTCCATGCGGTCGCGCAACGGCGGCGGGATGGTCTCCGGCTGGTTGGCGGTGGCGATGAAGACCACCTTCGACAGATCGAACGAGACGCCCAGGTAGTGATCGCGGAAGTTGTGGTTCTGTTCAGGGTCGAGCACCTCGAGCAGCGCCGCCGAGGGATCGCCGCGGTTGTCGGAGCCCACCTTGTCGACCTCGTCGAGCAGCAGCACCGGGTTGTTGGTGCCCGCCGCCTTGAGGGCCTGAATGAGACGCCCCGGCAAGGCGCCCACGTAGGTGCGGCGGTGCCCGCGGATCTCCGCCTCGTCGCGCACGCCGCCCAGCGAGATGCGCTGGAACTTGCGCCCCATGGCGCGCGCAATCGACCGGCCCAGCGACGTCTTGCCGACGCCGGGGGGGCCGAGGAAACAGAGGATGGGGCCGTGCGACCCGCCGCGCAGCTTGCGCACGGCCAGGTAGTCGAGGATGCGGTCCTTGACCTGTTCGAGGTCGTAGTGGTCCTCGTCGAGGATCCGGCGCGCGGCTTCGAGGTCGAGCGTGTCCTCGCTGGAGACGTTCCAGGGGAGCTCGATCAGCCACTCGATGTACGTTCGCAGCACGCCCGCTTCGGCGCTCTCGGCGTGCATCTGATCGAGGCGCCGCACCTGCTTCTCCGCCTCGACGCGCGCCTCCTCGGGGAGGGTCGCGCGCGCCACCTTGGCGCGCAATTCGTCCATCTCCTCGCCGTGCACGTCGCCGTCGCCGAGCTCGTGCTTGATCTGGCGCAGCTGCTCGCGCAGGTAGTAGTCGCGCTGGGTCTTGGACATCTCCTCGCGGGCGCGGTTCTGGATCTGCGACTGCACCTCGAGGATGCCGATCTCTTTCTCCAGCGTCTGGTTCACGCGCGTGAGGCGCTGCACCGACTCGTCGAGCTCCAGCAGCTCCTGCGCCTCGGGGACCTTGAGCGTCAGGTGCGAGGCGACCAGGTCGGCCATTCGCCCCGGCTCGTCGACGCTCTGCACGACCATCGACAGCTCGGGCTGGATGGCCTTGCCCAGCCCCGACAGCTTGTCGATGTTGCCGCGCACCGAGCGGAGCAAGGCCTCGATCCCCAGCGACCGCGTCGGCGGCTTGTCCTCGGTGCGATCGAGCTTGACGCGATAGCACGGGCTCTCGGAGACGAACTTGCTGATGCGCGCCCGACAGAGCCCCTGCACCAACACCTTGAGCCCCCCCTCGGAGAGCTTGCGCATCCGCATGATCATGCCGATGGTGCCGGTCCGGTAGAACCCCTGCGGCGACGGCTCGTCGTCGCCCGGGTTTCGCTGCGCGACCAGGAAGCAGAGGCGCTCGTCGGCCTCCAGCGCCTTGGCCACCGCCTCCATCGACAAGGGGCGCGTCACCCGCAGCGGCACGATCATGTAGGGGAAGACGACCAGGTCCCGGATCGGCAGGAGTGGGAGCACTTCCGGAATCACCGGATCCGCCGGTCGGGCGCCCTCATGCGTCGTCACGCGACGACCATATCACGGTGTCCGCCCGTGGTTAATTTGGCGATCGCGGTGCGGGCTTGGGCGCGGGCGCGACGAGGGCGATCGACGACGCGGTGAGCGCCCACATCCGGCCGAACGCGTCGCGGGTCAGATCGTGCATGTCGTCCGGGATCACCAGCGATCCCCGGTCGAGGTTTCCGCTGGCGCCGACGATGCGCAGCCCGGTGGCGCTCGCCGCCCAGAGCCAGCCGGCGTCGTCGACGCCGAGGCCGTGCACGGCCGGCTTGCTCCCCTCGGCGGGATGCCAGCTCTTTCCGTCGAAGCGCGCCAGCCCCTCGGAGGTGGCGGCCCAGATCGCGCCGTCGGCGCCGCGCGCCAGGCCCCAGCAGAGCTCGCTCGAGAGCCCCTCCGCTTCGCCCCAGGTCGAAAGCTGTCCCTCGGCGAAGCGCGCCACCCCCGCCAGCGAGGCGAACCAGACGGCGCCGCCCTCGAACAGCACGGCGTTCAGATCGGCAGGGAGCGGCAGCGCGTCGGCGGGGACCGGCTCGCCCGGACGGCGCGGCCGGTGCTGCACGCTGACACCCGTCTGCAGATCGATCTCCAGCGCGCCGTAGCCGACCTCCTCGCCGCCGCCCCGCGCGACGCGCAGGCCGACCCAGAGCGCGCCGCCGGGCGACACCGCCGCGAAGGTCGCCTTGGGCGCCGCGTCCGCGGGCAGCTCGAGGGAGGCGCGCGCGATGGGGTGCCAGTCGTCGTGCCCCGCCGCGCGCCGGGTGACGACCAGCCCCTTGAGCCGCGGATCGGTGCAGAGCGCGACGGCGTTCCCCTGGGGATCGAGGGCCACCGCCAGCACCGCCGCCCCTTCGGGCTCGCCGACACTCGCCGCCGCATAGTTCTCGCCGTCGGTCTTCCAGGCGTGCGGCCCGTCGGTGACCACCAGGCAGTCGCCGGGCGCGCGGCAGGCCACCGTGAACCGCTCGGCGTCGCCGACCAACTCGGACCCGTCGAAGGGGGATGGCCGCCCCGCCTCCGCGCGGGCCACGCCGACCGCCCGCGTCCCACAGTAAAGATCGTTCCCGATGCCCGCAGCCACCGTCACCCCCTCGGGGACCACGACGTCGAGGGGTCCGGCGGTCCAGTGGGCGATCTCGCTGGCCACTTCGGTGAAGCGAAGGCCACCCGCCGGGACCGGCTCGCCCGGCGCGAGCGCGCGCAGGGCATAGGCGCGCTCGCGCCCGATCGGGCCCGCGATCAGCACCGCCTCGCTCCCCTTCTGGGCCAGCGCCGCCGCGTGCACGCCGACCGGCGCGCGCAGCTCCACGGTCCCGGCCATCGTGAGCGCGTAGACGCGCGCGTCGCCGTTGACGTTGCCGGCCACCACGCGCGTCCCCGACGCCGTCAGCGCCATCCCGACGATCTGCTCGCAACCGACCACCGCCCCGCCGGGCGCCGGCGCCGCGCCGCGGTCGTCCGCCTTGTAGAGCCCGTGGTCGCGCGTCCCGACCCAGGCGGTGACGCCGTCGTCGTCGAGCCCGAGCCAGCTGACCGCCGCCCCGCCCAGGCCGTCGACGATCGCCCAGCGGCGCCCGTCGTAGCGGTAGAGCCCGCCCGGACCGCCGGCCCAGACGCCCTTCGTCTTCACCGGCCGCCGCGGCGCCAGCGCCGCCACGTCGCCTGGCGAGCCGGCCGGCTGATAGGTGAGCCCGTCTTTCCCGGCGACCCACCTTCCCACCTCATCGGCGCTGGCCACCCAGGCGCTCCCCTCGTCGTCGACGGCCAGCGCGGTCAGCGCGCGCGTCCCCTTGGCGGCGCCGCCGCCGACCACCTCGTATTCGCCGCTCGTGACGTCCCAGCGACGCAACCCCGGCGCGCCGGCGGCCCAGAGGGAGGGGGACTTGGCGGCCATCGCCGTGATGGGCCCCGTCTCCGCGCGGGCGAGGATCGCGAAGTCGGCGGCCGTCGGCGTGGCCGGCCCCGTCGGTCCGGCGCCCTTGTGGCACGCCCCGAGCGCCACCGTCGCGCCCGCCGCCCACCACCAGCCGGGAAGTCGCATGTCCGTCGGTACTATGCCGCCCGGCCGCCCGTCAAGATCGCGCCGCGCGCCCGCCGCGCTAACATCGCGTCGTGCTGGCGACGATCCTCCCCCTGACGCTGCTTGCGGGCGCGATCTCGGCCGTGCCCGGACGGACCGTCACGGTCGTGGCCAGCGAGGACGTCGGCGCCCCGCTCGAGCGCGTCTTCCCCAGCGAGACCTACGCGCGCGCCGCGGCCGCCGACGCCGACATGCGCTGGGACGACGCGCGCGCCCTCTACCGCCAGGCCGCCGACGCCTGGAGCGCCGTCGCCCGCACCCGCCCCTCGCGCGCGCTCGAGAGCGCGGTCGCCAAGGCCGAGCGCGAGCTTCTGACGTCACAAGCGCTCGCCACCCGCGCGCGCGCCGGCAGTGGCCCCTCCCTCACCCACCTCCCCGAAGAGGCCCGCCGCGCCTTCTTGCGCCGCCAGTCGCTGGAAGAGGCGCGCCTCCTGCGCGCCAAGATGATGGCGGCGCGCGCCGCGCTCGGCCGCCTGCCGCCCGATCTCTACGTCCGAACGCGCGAGCGCCTGGAGACCGCCCGCGCCGCCGCCACCGGCCCGCGCGACAGCGCCGACCCGGAGATCGCGCTCCTCCTCTGCGCCACCTTCGCCGCCGGCGGCGACCCCGCCGCCGCGCGCGCCGCCCGCGCCCACCTCACCACCGCCCAGCGCGCCGACCTGGCCACCGCCCTCCCCCGGGCAGCTTGCGCGGCGGCGCTCGGCGAGACCGAGGCGGCCCTCGCGGCGCTGGAGAGCTTCGTCCTGCGCCCACCCGTGCCGCGCCCGGAGAGCGTGCTGCGCGACGTCTATCTGTCGAACGACTGGGACCGACTGCGCGGGAACCCCCGGTTCGAGACCCTGTTTCGCTAGGCCGTTGACCTCGGGGCCTGGGACTGCTAGTTACTCCCCGCCGGGTAACCGGTTTCGGGGCTGTAGCTCAGCTGGGAGAGCGCCTCAATGGCATTGAGGAGGCCGACGGTTCGATCCCGTTCAGCTCCACG
>DATNDC010000135.1:0-7627 GCA_035607055.1 Polyangia bacterium | reverse complement strand
GGTGGATCGTGACCCGGTTGCGGCCGCCGTGCTTCGACTGATAGAGCGCCTTGTCGGCGCGCGCGATCAGGTCGGCGGTGTCCTTGACCGCCGGATCGGGCAGGCCGGCGATACCCACGCTGATGGTGACCGGGATGGTCGTCCCCTCGAACACGAAGCTGTGCTTCTCGACCGCCCTGCGGATCCGCTCGCCGACGACCTGCGCCTGGGCCAGGTCCGTCCCCCGGCAGATGACGGCGAACTCCTCGCCGCCGTAGCGCGCGAAGACGTCCTCGGCGCGCAGCGCGCCCGAGAGCAGCGTCGAGATCCCCGACAGCACGTGGTCGCCCGCCTGGTGGCCGTAGGTGTCGTTGACCTTCTTGAAGTGGTCGATGTCGAACATCACCAGCGTGAGCGCCGAGCCGTGGCGGAGGGCGAAGGTCAGCTCGCTCTCCAGCCGGTCGGTGAAGTACTTCTTGTTGAAGGCCTTGGTCAGCCCGTCGCGCAGGGCCGACTCGTACATCTGCTTCTGGAAGATCTCGTCGAGGTTGTCGTGGTAGGTGAACTTGAGGATCGTCGTCGAGCCGACCAGGATCTTGTCGCCGTCGCAGAGCTCCCGCCGGTCGACCTTGAGCCCGTTGCAGAAGGTGCCGTTGGTCGACCCCAGGTCCTGGAGGACGATCTTCTCCCCCTCGACCACCACCTGCGCATGCTCGCGCGAGATCCCGTCGTCGAGCAGCCGCACCTGCGCCTTGCCGCCGCGGCCGATGATGGTGTTCTGCCCGCACTCGATCTTGTACATCTCACCGACGCTGGCCCCGGCCAGGACGACCAGGTAGGCCCGATCCCGCTTCACGCTCTCTGTCGGCGAGGCCTGCGGCGCGGAGATCTGAGTGTGCTCGTCTGACTCCATCCCCCGGTCAAGCATGTTAACACAACCGGCGCCGGAGGTCGGTGGGGAGGCTTGCCTGTCGTATCGTCAGGGCAAAAGCGCGCGCGCGATTGCGGCCAGGCGCCCGCCCGCAGCCCCGAACGGGGCGACGGCGTCGGCAGCCTCCTCGACCAGCGTCCCCAGCCGGACCCGGGCGGCGGCCGCCAGCTCGGCGTGCTCGGCGTCGTCCCGGTCGTCGGCGTGCTGAAAGGCGATCCCGTAGGCGGCGCCGTAACGGGCGAGGGCGGCCACCGCCTCGGGGCTCGCGCCCGCCGCGTGGGCGCCGACCCGCAGCGCCGCCTCGAACAGCGCGCCCGTCTTCTCGGCGTGCAGGACCTCCAGCGCGTCGAGCGTGGTCGGAGGCGGCGCGCCGAGATCGCGAGCCTGCCCGCGCACCATCCCGCGCGCGCCGGCGCCGTGAGCCAGCGCGCGCGACGCCCGCAGGTAGCGGTCCGGGTGCCCCGACCGCTCGCCCGCCTCGGCGATCCAGTCGAACGCCAGCGTCAGGAGCGCGTCGCCGGCCAGGATGGCCGTCGCTTCATCGAAGGCCTTGTGGTTGCTCGGGCGCCCGCGCCGGAAGTCGTCGTCGTCCATCGCCGGCAGGTCGTCGTGGATGAGCGAGTAGCAGTGAACGAGCTCGACGGCCGCGCAGCAGAGGCGGACCTGGTCGTCCAGCGGTCCGACCGTCTCGGCGGCCGCCAGGGCCAAGAGCGGACGGATCCGCTTGCCGGGCGCGAGCAGGGAGTAGCGCATCGACTCGACGAGCCGGCCGGGATCGCCATCGGCGGGCGGGCCGAGGCGCGCCTCCAGCAGCGCCGCCAGCTCGGCCCGGCGCGTGTCGGCCCAGGTGGCGGCTGCGACGGAGGTCGCCCTCGATTCGGTCGCGGCGGCCATCAGGTCTGATCGAACGGGGTCACGCGCGGCGCGCCCGCGCCGCCCAGGAGCATCTCGACCTTCTTCTCGGCGCCGTCGAGGATGGCGGTGCCGCGGCGGCACAGCTCCATCCCCTCCTCGAACGCGCGCAGGCTCTCCTCGAGCGGCAGGTTTCCGCCCTCGAGCCGCTCGACCAGACCCCGCAGCCGGGCGAGGATCTCCTCGTATCGTTCCGGCCGCTCGGGCGCGGATTCCGGCTTGCCTTCGGTCGCCATGGCGAGCGAGTTTTACCCGGAACGCGCCGGCGGTTCCAGACCGTTTGGGGCTTGATCGCGAGCCGGCCGGTGTATCCTTCGCCCATGGCCGTGGAAACGCCGCCGCCCGAGCTGGGCGCTGCCTGCCCCGACTTCCGCCTGCCGGCGGTCGACGGGAAGAGCTACGCCCGCGACGACTTCGCCGCCACGCCCATCTTGTGCGTGATGTTCATCTGCAACCACTGCCCGTACGTCAAGGCGGTGGAGGATCGGATCATCCGCCTCGGGCGCGCGTTCGAGGGGCGCGGCGTGCAAATGGTCGCCATCTGCGCCAACGACGCCGAAAGCTACCCGGACGACGCCTTCGACAAGCTCAAGGAGCGCTGGCAGCAAAAAGGCTACGGCTTCCCCTACCTGCACGACGAGGCGCAGGACGTGGCGCGCGCGTTCGGCGCCGTCTGCACGCCCGACATTTTCGTTTATGACCGGGGAAAAGATGGACAGAGACAGCTGGCCTACCGCGGGCGCCTCGACGACTCCTGGAAAGACGAGAGCAAGGTGACCCGGCAGGAGCTGCGCGATGCGCTCGAGGCGCTCTGCGGCGGCCGGGCGCCCTCGGCGCAGCAACGTCCCTCGATGGGGTGCTCGATCAAATGGCGGCAATAGGCGGCGTGACGAAGGTGGCGGCGGCGGCGCGCGGCGGGGGGCGTCCCGATCCGCAAAGGGACGCCAAAGTCCACTGGCGCGACTACCTCGAGCGCAAGGGGCTGAAGACGACGCAGCAGCGCGAGGCAATCGTCGACGCTTTCCTGCGCACCTCGGGGCACGTCGCGCTGGAGGATCTGCTCTCCTCGGCCCGCCGCAAGCACCCGCGCGTCGGGCTGGCCACCGTCTACCGCACCGTGAAGCTGCTGGAGGAGGCGGGGATCGCCGAGGCGCGCCACTTCGGTCCGGGGCAGACGCTGTACGAGGTCGCCGAGGGACGCGCCCACCACGACCACCTCATCTGCGAGGCCTGTGGCTTCATCATCGAGTTCGAGAGTGACGAGATCGAGCAGCTGCAGGACAGCGCCGCCAAGAAGCTGGGGTTCAACGTGCTCCGCCACCGGCACGAGCTGTTCGGCCTGTGCGAAAAGGCGCGCGGCATCGCGGGGGGCGGCTGCCCCGGCGAGGCGGCCGGCCGGCGCACGCGCTCGTAGTTTCACGCCGGGCCTCGCGGGCGGTATCCTGGAACGCGGTGGACGACCCTCGGCCGAGGACCAAGCGCCCCTGGCGGCCAGAGCGGGCGAGGGCGATCGTGGCGTTCGCGCTGGCGGTCGCGCTGCCGGTCGCGCTCTTGGGCGCCCGGAGCGCCGTGGCCGCTTCGGCCGCCGATCTCGACGAGCCGCCCGTCCCCGCGCCGTCGCATCCCGCGGCGCCTCCGGCGGTCGCCCCGCGCCCGCCCGCCGCGCGGCCGCCGGCTGCGCCCACGCCGCCCGGACCGCCGGCGGCGCCCGCCGCCACACCGAAGCCTGCGGCCGTTGCGTCGCCTGCACCCGCGCCCAGGCCGGCGCCGGTCCCCGAGCCGAGCGGCCCGGTCCCCTGGCCGACCTTCAGCCCGGCGGCCGGCGGCGGCGGGGTCGCGCTTGCCCCGGGCCGCCCGCCGTCCGCACCGCCGGCGCCCTCCGCGTTCGACACCTTCGCCAGCCGCACCAAGGTCGGCGCCTACGGTCAGGCCGAGCTCTTCCTCGACGGCGAGTCGAACGCCACCGCGCGGCTGCCCCTGGCGGCCCTCTCGGTCGAGCACCGGCCGAGCGACGCGATCCGGATCGCCGTCGCGGTCCAGGTCGAGGACGGCAGCACGGTCGGAATGCAGCAGGCGCTGGTCGAGGTCGAGGCGGTCCGGGCGCTCGGATTTCGGGCCGGCCTCCTCATCGTCCCCGTCGGTCTCGGCAACCTCGCGCCGGCGCCCACCAGCTACCTCACCGTCGATCGGCCGCTGACCGACCAGCTCATCGTGCCGTCGGTCTGGCGCGAGCTGGGGGTGGGGATCTTCGGCGAGGTCGTACCGGGGCTGCGCTATCAAGGTGCGGTGGTGAGCGGCCTCGACGGCAGCGCGTTCTCCGCCACGGCCCCGCTCTCGGGCGGCCGCGGTGACGGCGCGAGCCTCGCCATCCACGACGCCGCGGTGGTCGGCCGGATCGAGCTCGACGATCTGCCGCCGGGCCTGGTCGCCGGGGGCGGCGGCTATGTGGGCGGCGCCAGCCACGGGATTGCGGCGCTCTCCGGCCTGCGCGCCGGCGTCGTCGAGGCCGACCTCCGCTATCACAACCACGGCCTCGATCTGACCGCCGAGTACGCGCGTCTCTACGTCGTCAACTCGTACCTGGCGAACGGCTACCTCGGCCTGCTCGGGCAGAGCGCGATCCCGGCGCGCGGCCGGGGCTTCTACGTCCAGGCCGGGTACGACCTCTTGCACCTGGCGGCGCCGGAGGCGAAGCAGGAGCTGGTCCTGTTCGCCGGCTACGAGAACGTCGATGCGCGCAGCGAGATGTCCCCGTTCAACTACAACCCCCCCACGATCACCGGTCCGGGCCAGCTGCCGCCTGAGGCACCCTCGCCGGCCAAGCAGTTCCTGCGCGGCGGCATCGACTATCGGCCGCTGCCGTCGGTGGCGCTGAAGCTCGATCTGCAGGTGGCGCTCGACGGACAGGGGCCCCCGCCGGCGCCGCCCATGGTGATGGCGGGCGCGCCGGGGACGCCCCGTCCGGTCGGCGCCGACGTGGCGGACGCGGCGCGGGGGACGACGCGGGTCGGCCTCGCGCTGGCGTTCAACTTTTGATGGGGGATATACACCTGTCGTGAGACGAGTCACGGGACTGATGTCTCATGGGCGATGTAGAGTCTCGTGACGCGAATCAACGGGACGCCCGTCCCGGCCACGTCCGTCGCGGTCATGCCCCGGTCCCCACTCAAAGTCCGAACGCGCGCAGGCGCGCCAAGCGCCGCGCTGCTCGCCGTCGGGCTTCTGACGCTCGGCTGCCGCGCCGGCGGCGGCGAGCCGACCGTCCCGCAACCGCCGAGCGGCGAGGTCTGGTTGACCGATCAGCAGGTGACCGACGGGCACATCGCGGTGCAACCGGTCGGCGTCCACGCCGTCGGCAACGACGTGGTCACCAGCGGCCGGGTGACCTTCGACGATCTGCGCGTCGCCCACATCTACTCGCCGGTCACCGGGCGCGTGTCGCGCATCCTGGCCGATCCGGGCCAGCGGGTGAAGAAGGGGGGACCGCTCTGCGCCATCCAGTCCCCCGACGTGGGGAACGCCTTCGCCGACCTCGGCAAGGCCGAGGCCGAGCTGACCGCCTCGCAGCACGACTTTCAGCGCCAGAAAGAGCTCTACGAGGCGCACGCGGGATCGCAGAAGGACTTCGAGACGGCGGAGGACAACTACGGCAAGGCCAAGGCGGAGCTGGAGCGCTCGCGCCAGAAGGCGCGCCTCTTCCGGCGCGGCGACACCGACACGGTCACGCAGGAGTTCGTGCTGCGCGCGCCGATCGAAGGGGAGGTGATCGCGCGCAGCGTGAACCCCGGCGCCGAGGTGCAGGGGCAGTACTCGGGCGGCGCCGCCCAGGAGCTGTTCACGGTCGGCGAGCTCGATCGCGTCTGGGTGCTGGCCGAGGTGTTCGAGATGGATCTGGCGCGCGTGAAGAAGGGGGCGAAGGTCACCACCCGCGTGGTCGCCTATCCGAACGAGGTCTTCACCGGCGTCGTCGACTGGATCTCCGACCTGCTCGACCCCACGGCGCGCACGGCGCGCGTCCGCTGCGAGGTGGAGAACCCTCGGCGAGAGCTCAAGCCCGAGATGTACGCCACGGTCACCATCGCCGTGCCCGGGGTGCAGGCGCTGGCGGTGCCGCTGACCGCGATCCTGCGTCTGGCGGACCAGACGATCGTGTTCGTCGAGCAGGGGAGCGCGCCCGACGGGCGCCGCCGCTTCGTCCGCCGCGTGGTGGCGGCCGGCGACGACGAGGGGACCAGCATGGTCCCCGTCGCGCAGGGGCTGCAGAGCGGCGAGCGCGTCGTCACCTCGGGCGCCATCTTGCTGTCGGGGATGCTTTGACCATGGATGAACGAGAAGGAGGCGCCGCGTGATTCCACGGATCGTCCGCTTCGTCCTCCGCATGCCGGCGTTCGTGGTGATCTTCGCCGTCGGACTGGTGGCGCTGGGGCTCTACTGCTACCAGCAGCTCGACATCGAGGCCTACCCGAACCCGGTGGCGCCGATGATCGAGATCATCACCCAGCCGACCGGCTGGAGCGCCGAGGAGGTCGAGCGCTACGTGACCATCCCGCTCGAGAACGGCTTGAACGGGATGATCGATCTCGACCACATCCGCTCGCAGTCGTTGTTCGGGCTCTCGGACGTGAAGTGCTACTTCACCTGGAACGCCGACTACCACACGGCGCAGCAGCGGGTGCTGAACCGGCTGGGGTTCGTCAACCTGCCGCCGGGGATGTCGCCGCAGCTCTCGCCGTGGAGCGCGATCGGCGAGATCTTCCGCTACGTCGTGCGCGGCGAGGGGTACTCGCTGGCCGACCTCAAGACGGCGCAAGACTGGATCCTCGAGCGGCAGTTCCGCCAGGCGCCGGGGGTCATCGACGTGGTCGGCTTCGGCGGCGAGACCAAGGAGTACCACGTCGAGGTCGACCCTTATCGCTTGAAGGGACACGGCCTGACGCTGACCCAGCTGGTGAACGCGCTCGGCGCCTCGAACCAGAACGTGGGCGGGCAGCGGCTCACGATCGGCGAGCAGTCGTACGACGTGCGCGGGATCGGCATCATCCACTCGCTGGCCGACATCCGCGACGTGGTGCTCACCGCTCAAAAAGGCACGCCGGTGCGCGTGCGCGACGTGGCCAACGTGACGGTCGGGCACGCGCCGCGCCTGGGGATCGTGGGGAAGGACCTCGACCCCGACGTGGTGCAAGGGACGGTGCTCATGCGGTACGGCGGCGACTCGCTGAAGACGCTGGCCTCCGTGCACGAGCGGGTCGACTACATCAACAAGTACCACGTGCTGCCGCCGGGGATGACCCTCGAGCCCTACTACGACCGCGCCACGCTGGTGAAGCTGACCACCCATACGGTGCTGGAGAACCTGGTCATCGGCATGGTGTTGGTGGCGCTGGTGCTCTGGCTGTTCCTCGGCCATGGGCGGGCGGCCATCATCACCGCGATCAACATCCCGCTGGCGCTCATGGTGGCCTTCATCGGGATGGTCGCCAGCGGCACGCCGGCCAACCTGATCTCGCTCGGCGCCGTCGACTTCGGGATCGTCGTCGACAGCACCGTCATCATGATGGAGAACATCTTCCGGCACCTCGGCGCGCACGGAAAAGGGGACATGAACGAGCGCATCCTCGCCGGGGCGCGCGAGGTCGCCGGGCCGATGACGTTCTCGACGCTGATCATCGGGGTGGCCTTCATCCCGCTCTTCACGCTGTCGGGCGTCTCGGGGGTCATCTTCTCGCCGATGGCGCACACCTACGCCTTCGCCATCGGCGGCGCCATCGTCCTCTCGCTCACGCTGACGCCGGTCCTCGCCGA